>JAFMDN010000016.1 GCA_017857235.1 Methanobacteriota archaeon | reverse complement strand
CTGGTTCAAGAGATTTACTTCTCTTGTTCCAGGTGATTACACAAAATTCGTGACATTACGTTCATTAGGGGACTTATAAAAAAATTAAGCATTTCAAGAATGGATAAAAATAATAAAACAAAAATTGTTCAATCTGGGAAATTGAAGGAAATGCAATTCCCATAAATATCGAGAAAACCAATTGAATCACCATAATAAGATAATACAAAATGGGTTTCATTATAACTTCTTTTTAATAGAAGAAGCCCTTTAGGGAAATATGGAACGACATCTTGTTCCAAAAGATAATTGCTTATTTATCTAGCTAAGTTAATCTTGGTAATAATGAAAAAAGAGTTCCTAAAGCTATAATCCTTGCATCAAATCTCAATTTCTATATTTAAAAAACCCTTCCCGATGTCTTCTTCATATAAGAAAATTCCATGTGCTGTGCAAACTCGAAACTTTAATGTTTTGTATTTCTCTAAATAGGAACCTTCATATTTCCAGGAAATCTTAACCTCATTTCCGTCTTTCTCGCATATAAAGTTGATTTTGATCCATTCATCAGGATTTTCTTCATTCTCATCGTAGTATACAAAACTGCAGTTCTCTCCAGGTAAAAAATTAAAAATTAAATTCTCAGGGTTCATAGGAACTATGCTTCCTTGTTTTTGAAATACTGGAATATAATCGTAACTAGCATCCCTCTCAATAATTCCGGAAACGATCTCCTCTTTATATAAATCAAACCATTCTCCTTTTGGAAGTTTTATTTTTATTTTACTAGTGGTTGGTTTTAGTATGGGAAATGCTAGTAACGATTTTCCCAGATAAAATGAGGTTTCATCAAAATTATCTGGTTCATACCAAAATCTTGGCCTCATGAGAGGAATGCCTTCTTTGCTATATTCATATGCCAATGAGAAAATATACGGAATGATACTGTATCTAAACTTTATTATCTTTTTAGCTGCTTCAAGGGTTTCATCGTCAAACATCCATGGTTCTCTTCTTTTAGAATAATTTGAAGAATGAACTCTAAAAAATGGAGATAGGGCGCCTAGGGCTAGCCATCTTAGATACAGTTCTTTTGATGGTGATCCGGAAAATCCTCCAACATCTGAACCTGCTAACCCTATACCACTAAGTGACATATTTAAAAGCATTGGGATTGTTATTTTCAGGGATTTCCATGTAGAAGTTATATCCCCTGTCCATACGAAGGAATAACTGTTAATACCCAACCATCCAGACCTTGATAGAAGAAAATGTCTCTTAGATATATTTCTTTTTAGACCTTCATATCCAGCTTTGGCCATAAAGTAAGCGTAAAGATTATGAACACTCCTATGGAACCCAATGCTGTGTACAGCATTTTGTGGGAGAGTGTTATCACCCCATAGCACAAATAACGCAGGCTCATTCATATCGTGCCATACACCCTCTATCCCATTTTCTTTGAAGAAAGAATAATGAGATGCCCACCAATCCCTAACATTTGGATCAGTGAAATCCGGAAATGAGGAAAAACCAGGCCAAACTGGCCCCTTTATAATATTCCCATGAGGATCTTTTACAAAATACCCATTTTTTAAACCTTCATCAAATAAGGGATATCCCAACTCGTATTTTACACCTGGGTCCAGTATGGCAACGAGATGGGAACCTTCTTTTTGCATTTTATCTGATAGTTTTATTAGATCGCTAAAATTTTCATTGAGCGTAAATACCCTGTACCCTTTCATATAATCTATATCCAGATGAATTGCTGAGACGGGAATATCATTTTTCTTGAAGCCGTCAAATACTGCTTCTACTTCTGAAGTACTTTTGTAGCTGTATCTAGATTGATGGAAACCGAAGGCCCATTTTGGTGGCAAATATGGTTTGCCTATTAATTCTTGCAACTGAGAAATTAGTGATTCCATACTGTCTCCAAAAATGAAAAAGAAGTCACAACTTCCTTCGGAAAATTCATGATAAACCTTATCCATTCCAAAATCAATAAAACCTTTTGAAGAGTTATTATATAAGATACCATAAAAGAAATCCTTTGTGTAATCAATATAAAATGGGACATTAATGTAAAGTGGATCCTTCCCCTTTGAATAAGCACCGTCGGCATCCTTATTCCATAAGTTTACTTTGTGTCCCTTTAAGTTCAGGTTTAGTGCTCTTTCACCTGTTCCAAATATTGCTGATTCAGTTCTTATACTGGAGTTTATTCTAATTCCTTCCTCTGAAATTTCAATCTTATCACTTCTAATTTGCCTGGAACCATTATAAAGGGAAATTGAATCTCTATTTATAATAAAATACAGGTCTTTATTGATTTCTAATCGTCCATCTTTAGTATCAATAGAAGAACCGTTATCAAATTGAATTATCTCATAACAATGATTCAAACACAAATTGAATTTGAACTGTAATATATTTTTCCATCTCTTTATTTCTATAATTTCTGGTTTTAAAGGCTCATCTGAAGATAGAAAAGTTAATAGAGCATCTTTATGATGAGCTCTTTTTACAATCTTTGTTGGTATATTAATACTGTCAATTAAATCCCTTTCAACAGTGTATGCTGCTGAAGCTTTGGCTATATCTATTCCAAAAATTTTATTAAATATACGCAATTTATTGAAACCTAAATCCCTTTTCATTCTATGAATTATTATCAGATAGTTTTTTAGATTTTTGATTATACTACTGATAATAGTGCATTAAATTAATCTACTCTTCAAGTTATTATTCCATACTCTATTTGCTCCAACTGCTAGGATTTTCTCCCTAATTTAAAACATTGCAAAGAAAAGATTAAAGGCTTCATAATATAAGGAATAAATCAAAGAATTGATTTAAGTTCATCAATTCTAAAAATTTAAACCCATTAACCTAATACGCTATTGAATGCAATGCAAACCTAGAAAAAGGGTTTTGGCTATATTAATAGTATCGGACCTTTTATTATCCATAATAATCTTACTTTACGTTTTAACTCAGATTCAGGTGAATATATTTTTAAGAGTTATTTGGCAAGTCATTGTTATCTTATCATTCATAAATTTGATATTGATTAGAAATTTATTAGATGGAATAAAGCTTGTTTGGTACGCCTATATATTAATTTATTTTCTGAAAATTTTATTGGCTTTTACATTGCTTTTCCAATTTCCTTATACAATTATATATTTAATCTTAGAATTTATATTAACTTATATAATATTCATAAACAAACAATGTTTTAAAAATCCTTCCAGGCTGTTTGCTAAACCAGATTTTTCAGTTGCTATTATGGTAATTATAATGGTATTCGCCTATGGCTTCTTTGGATCACTTATTCTAGGTGACCAATTTATTCCAAAGATCCGGAATCCAATTAATGCTTTTTATTACACTGGAGAGGTTATAACTACATTAGGTTTTGGAGATATAGCACCTAGTACATATGTTGCCAAAATATTTACAGTTACTCTGGCTGTACTGGGTCTAGGGTCCTTCTTTGGGGCAGCCACAATAATTATAGCCCCAATTGTCTATACAAGGGGTAGGAAGGTGGTATCATTCGTTGATAAAATTGAATCACAGAGCCTGAAGGATTATGTTATGATAATTGGGTACTCCAATTTTCTGGAGACATTAGTGAAAAAATTAGTGGAAAAGGATGAGCTGGTAATAGTGATTGACAAGGATGAAAGCAAAAGAGAGTTGATTGAATCAATGGGAGCATATTTTGAGGGTAATATAAACATTAATGAAATTATTAGGAATTTTAAACTGACAAGAGCTAAATTAATAATATTGGGCGCTCAAGATGACGGTAATAACTTATTAAACCTGAATACCATCATCAATTTAATGGGCGGAGAAGTTAAAGAGAAGATAATTGTATTATTAAACAATTCATCAAATTACAATAGCTTTGTAAATTTTGCAGGGAAAATAATTGACATTTCTAGTTTGATATACCAAGATTTATCCAATTATTTTGGCAAAGATTAAATATGTTAGCGTAATACTAATTTAATGAGTGAGATACTAATAACAAAAAGGGAAAGAGACTGCCTACTGGCAATAACTGAGAATTCTAAATCGGATTTTCCCATAAGATTAAGCGACCTCGCAAATATACTTGAAATTAAGCCTCCTACTGCCCTCAATATCGTAAAAAGATTGTCTGAGCTAGGACTTGTCCGTAATGAGAGAGGCATGATCAGGCCTACTGAAAAAGGGGTAGTTTATTATAAGGAAATCATTTATCATCATAGGGTCCTTGAATGCATTTTAAAAAATTCTGGTGTTGATGAAGTAAAATCATGTGTTGAGGCGGCGAAGCTTGATTATCAACTTCCTCACGAATTGGTTGAAAAAATGGAAGAATACGCAGGCAACCCTAGGGAGTGTCCTCATGGTAAGCCGATTGAAAAGCCGAAGGAGGTGATATTGTGATAAATTTATTCAATCCCACAATACAAGGGTTTTATGATGCCCTTCTTGTAGCCTTCCTGCTAGGGATAGTTCACGGTATAACACCAGATGAGCACACTTGGCCTATAACCTTCTCTTATGCAGTAGGAACAACAAGTAGGAAAGGAGGTGCAAAAGCAGGATTGATATTCTCCACAGGCTTCACAATACAGCGCGCTCTCATGTCGGAAATAGCTTTCTTTGCCCTTGCTCCTGTGTTCTTCCTTCCATATTATGATGGTATAATTTACATAATAGTTGGCTCAGTAATGGCTCTTTCTGGTTTTTATATTATGAAGAAGCTTAAATATCCTCACTTCCATTTCTTTGAGAAGATACTTGGCAACAAGCTAAAAATACATAAGCCACATTCCCATGGGCAGGAACTTGAATATGAACACAAGATAAATCCACTTGAATCAGAAGCCGAGGAAGATTATAGGCCGGTACCTCTAAAACTTGCCTTCGTTCATGGACTAATAGCAGGATTTGGTTTTGGAGCCTTTGCATTGATTCTATTCACAGTAATCTCTCCATCAATGCCCAATGCATATGTTGCATGGCTACCTGGAGCTTTATTTGGATTGGGGACTATGGCCATGCAGGTACTATTTGGGACGGTATTTGCAGCATGGATAATAAAGGTGAAAAAGCTAACAAATGAAGGACTTTCCTTTGTAGCCAGAGGAATAAGCTCTTATGTGCTAGCTTACGGTGGATTAGCATTTGTATTTGCTGGCATATCTACAATAATTTACCCAAAGCTGTTCGATTATGCCATTGTCACACCTATTTATGTCCATAACTTACACAATTTGGGTATAGGTTTCTTCTTGGTGATAATTTCAGTAATCGTAATAGGATACATCGGATACAAGGTAAACCTAAGGAAGGCTATCAAGAAAGGTCTCATCACTACATAGATGATTTATAATCTTTCAATGGTTATTTAATTATTATCTTTTTTATATTTTTTAAGTCCATTAATTTTAAAATGAGATTGCTGGGTAACTTCGATTGAGTAACTACATGAAGTTTCGGTTCTTCGACTATTTCCGGATCATCAACAAAGGCTTGCCTGATGGAGATCTCTTCCTGAGAGATTATTTCCGAAATTGATGCAAGAATGCCAGGTTTGGAGGGATCTTCAACAATAACTTCCATTGCTCCCCAACCCATTTCCCTGGCCGCGTCTGTAAAATCCGCTATTGATTTGAGATTCATGAAAAATTTTCCTAGCGTTGAATTTTCATTTATGGTTTGAATTGTTGATTTTATAACCCTCCTATCCACTCCTATAGCTTTAGCAAATTTAGTGTCGTCTATTTGTATGCCGTTAATATAAAGATTGTTTTCCTTTATGGAGATTCCAGTTTCAAGCATCTTCTTAACAACCTTAAGCTGAGCTGGGGATTTTTCCATTGCCTCATATATTTCTTTCCACATCATGTGTATCGATGTACAAATTAATACACTAATGTATAAATATATTTCTCAATACACATATTCAATGATCAGTGTAATAAATAGAAGAATGAAAAGATTAACTGACGCGAGGGGAAGGTTTCTATTGGTTCCAATGGATCATGGATTAACTAATGGACCCCTTGAAGGTATTGTTGACATTAGGGAGGCAGTTACAAAATTGGTAGGTTCCGGTGTGACCGGATTCATTCTGCATAAGGGAGCGGCGAGACATGTTATAGATATTCTCGGGGACGAATCTTTAATAATACATTTATCAGCTGGAAATACCCTTTCACCCTATCAAAACAGAAAGAGAATTATCACTTCTGTTGAAGAGGCAATATCATTAGGTGCGGATGCGGTAAGTGTGCATGTAAACATAGGCAATGAAGATGATTCTGATATGATTTATGATTTTGGGGAAATAGTAAGTGAAGCTCATTCACTAGGGATACCAGTACTGGCCATGATGTATGCCAGGGGAGATAAGATAACAAATCAATATGATGCTGAAAATATAGCTATAATTGCAAGAGTTGCAGATGAAGTTGGCGCTGATATAGTCAAGGTATATTATACCGGAGACGAGGAATCATTTAAGAAAGTAGTAAAAGGGGTTAGAATCCCAGTCGTAATTGCCGGAGGGCCCAAGATTGATTCCGAGGATAAGTTCTTACAAATGGTCAGGGGGGCCCTAAGAAGTGGTGCAGCAGGTATTTCAATAGGTAGAAATATTTGGCAGAGTAGCGATCCTAGGGGAACAGTTCAAAAAATAAGCGCAATTATGGAGGAGATACTAAATGAGAACTATCATAATTGATTTTCCTGAAAATTCAAAATTATCAGATCTCAAAAATATTCAAAATATAAATGGATTTGAGCTGAAGACTTCAAAGGAAGTTAGTATAATCTTGGTTGAACCCAAGGATGTAAATAAAATTGTTAAGGGAGAATCATACCCAGAAGAAGATATTATAATATTGAGGTCAAATGATTGGAAGATAATTCCTTTAGAAAATTTAATTGCGGCACTCCATTCTCGAGGAAAAAAGATCGGGATTGTAGTTAATAATCCAAAAGAGGTACCAGCACTATTGAATATTTTGGAAAAGGGGGTAGATTCACTTTATTTTGAAAGTAAGGATATATTTAATGAGTCTGTGGAATATCTAAAAAATGATCATGAGAACATTTCTGTAAAAACTTTTAAAATAACAGGTATAGAAGATGCAGGATCTGGAGATAGAGTTTGTATTGATACTATCTCCATGTTAGGCGAAGATGAAGGACTCTTCATTGGAAGTTTTGCATCAAGCATGCTATTGATATTATCCGAAAATTCTAAAAATGAATTCATAGACACTAGGCCATTTAGAGTGAATTCTGGATCAATTCACCAGTACGTATATGTAGGGAATGGGAAAACAAAGTACCTTTCAGAACTAAATTCTGGAACAAAAATAGAAGTATTTAATAGAAAAGGAATAGGGAGAAGTTCTACAGTAGGGAGGGCCAAAATTGAATTCAGACCATTACTTAAAATCAGTTTCACAGATGGGAAAATATATGGTTCTGTTTTTCTACAGAACGCTGAAACAGTTAGATTGATGGGAAAGGATGGGAATCCTATACAGGTTAACAAACTTAAGGAAGGGGATGAAGTTCTGGGCATTTCACTAGAAGGCGCCCGACATTATGGTATGAAAATCGAAGAAAAGATGATTGAAATATGATTGTTAGATCCATTAAGTTCTCCGACAATTCTAGCCTTGCAAAAGCATTGGGAATGAATAATAATAGAGGGGAGGATGGAATTGAAATAAGATTGGATGAGATCCCCAGAGAATTGCCTGATATTAATATAATTTCAAATTATCCAGGGCTAAAATTACTTACGTTAAAGAAAACAGCTCTCTCCATTCTCGAAACCAGTCCTGACATCATAAGAGATTATGATCTTATAGATGTTGACTATAATTACTTCAAGGCACATATTAAGGAGATACACATCCCTCCCAATAAATTATTGATTTCTATACACACGGGATCAAAAAATTTGATCAGAAAGATGTTGAATGATCAAAGAATATATAATAAGAATTTAAAGTTGGTCCTGAAAAAAGGGACTCTCAAAGATTATTATGAATTAAGATCCGAAATTTCAAATAGAAAGGCAACGTTCTTTATGGTCGGAGAGAAGTACAAAATAACGAGATTCTACTCTATAAGGGGAGAAGGAATAAATTATTCATATGAAGGAAAAAGGACCGCACCAGGGCAGTTTTCCATGGAAGAGGCTTTGAAAATACGGGATTACGATGTTTATGGCCTTGTTGGCAATCCATTGGGTAAATCACTTTCCAAGGTGATTTATGAAAAAATATTCTCTAGGTATAAAATTAATGCGATTTATTTAAACTTCGAAATAAATCATGAAGACTTTGATTATTTCATTAAAATTGCCAGAGATGTAAATATAGCTGGATTGAATTTTACAGTTCCATTCAAGCTTAATGCATCAAGAATTTTTTATGATGGCATTCATCCCATAAATTTTGTCAATTTTAAAGGTAAGGTGGAAGCTGGGAACACTGATTTAGAAGCAATTAAATATCTAACTGAAGGAAAAAATCCAGAAAAGGTATTAATTTATGGGAATGGAGCAAGCGCCATTACTTCTCTTATGGCTTTCCCACAATCCAAAGTTTATGTGATTGGAAGGAATCCTGATAAGGTAAAGGAATTTTCAGGTAAATTTAAGGTAGAAATCGCTAAGGAGCCAGGAAAATTTGATTTCTTAATTAATTCAACTCCAGTGGGGATGTATCAACCTGATGGTATTCCAGAGATTATATTAAACTCTGAATTTGAAACCATTATTGATTTTCCATATTCTGAACATAAGACAGTTTTTCAGAAATTTGCAGAAAAGAAGGGTTCGGAATTTATTTCCGGTAAAGAGATACTGGCAACTCAGGCTTCCTTTAATATACATTATTGGTTTGGAATTCATGTAAGTCCTTCTGAAATACTGAAAATCTTAAGGGGTGGTAAGAACGGAAATAATTGAGCATTCTGCGATTACTGTTGTTTCCGCCCTTTTCAATGGTATCGGTGTTACCATGGGAATTAATTTGCCTGCAAGAATTTCTATTAAAGCAGGAACAGGCAGAATAATAAATAACGAGAATGAGGGTTTGGAATTAGTTAAAACGATTATAAAAAGAGAAGGTCTTGATCAAGGAAGTTTCGATATTGAAATAAATTCAAATATACCTTCCGGGATAGGTTTGAAGAGTAGCAGTGCAATAACACTGGCTATATTAAGGGCTTTAAGACATCATAAAGGATCCAACAAAACAATTATGGAAACCATAATAGATTCATGCATTATTTCAAAGGAATTCGGTATATCTTATACAGGCGCTATGGACGATGCTATGGCATGTCATTTTGGAGGTTTAAATTTTGTTAATAACCAGAGATTCGAATTAATTGACAGATTCTCCATTTCAAAAAACAAAGTTTACATAAATATACCGAGTCATAAGAAATCAAAAGTAGAATTCAATGAATTTAAAAGGCAGGAATTTTTAGGAAATGTAGCTCTAAAATATGCTTTTGATTTAAATCTCAAAAAAGCAGCATTTGAAAATTCAAGAGCGATTAGCAATATTTATGGATATGATTTCTCATTAATTGAAACTCTTTTAACGTATAATCGCGTTAAAGTAGCCGGTTTTTCAGGGACTGGGCCAGCATTCTATGCTGTTATTGATTCCTCGGAGGATGAAAATCTTGATGAAATTAATTCTTTCTTCAAAAATGAAGGAAATTACATTCTAACGGAGTTGAGATAAATGGAATATTTTGTTGAGCCTGTTAGGAATTTTTCCTCTGAAATAACAGCACCTCCATCTAAATATATTACGCATAGGGCTATTTTTATTGCCTCATTGAAGGGAGGATCAGTTTTAAATTATTCAAAGTCACTGGATTGTATAAGCTCAATCAAAGCCATAGAGAAATTAGGATCTAAAGTTAAAATGAAGGAAAACTTGATTGAAATAGAAAGTATTGAAGAAATCAATGAAGGAACTTCAATTGATGCAGGGAATAGCGGTACTACAGCTAGATTCTCAGCCGCTCTTTCATTACTGGGCAATGAATTTAATGAAATTACCGGAGATGAATCTCTAAGGAACAGGCCTATGGATGATGCGGAATCAATTACAAATTATGTGGGAGGGAAATTGGAATATGTAGGCAAGAAAGGTTATTTTCCAATAAAAATTAAGGGACCAATCAGAAATTTCCAATTTAAGGTTAATAATCTAAAATCTACCCAGTTTATTTCTGGATTGCTCATAACATCGTCAAGGCTTCAAAAGGGATTCAATCTTTTATTGGAGAGACAACCTGACTCTATGGGTTATATTATAACTACGATTCAAATGCTTAAAAAGATTGGAATAAATTATTATTTTAATAATGATGGTATATACTATTCTGGAAAATCAGATTTGGCATTTGATGGATTCAATATTCCAGGAGATTTTTCTTCTGCTGCTTTTTTCTTGGTTGCGGCAATTATTACAAATTCAACTATCAAAATAACTAATCTTAATCTAGAGTTATTCCAGCCTGATAGCAAGATAATAGACATCTTAAAAAATCTGTGTGTTAATTTAAAAGTTTATAATGATTCCATTGAAGTTAGGCCTAGCAAGCCATGCGGGGAGGTAATAGATTTGAGAAGCACTCCAGACCTATTCCCTATCATGGCGGTTCTAGCGGCAAGTATGGATAAGAATGTAAAACTTATAGGTTCAGAATCACTCGCTTATAAGGAGAGCAACAGGTTACTTACCACTTTAGAATTACTACGCAATTTGGGTGTTAAAGCGGAACTTAATGGAAATTCATTGATTGTGTCTGGAGGATTTATTAGAGGGGGTCATGTAGATAGTCATGGAGATCATAGGATAGCAATGGCTGCAGCCATAGCTGGATTGGGGTCTATTGAAGGAGTAAGCATTGAAAATTTTGATTCTTACAAAATCTCATACCCAGAATTTCTCGATCATTTAAAGGTGATAGTTAGATGAATGTTTTCGGAAATTCTCTAAAAATAATCCTATTCGGTAAAAGCCATGAGAAATATGTTGGGATAACCCTTGACGGTTTACCAGCAGGTTTTAAAATCGATGAAGAAAGCATTGCAAAATATTTGAATTATAGAAGGCCCAAACCTATTATTAATACTTCAAGGGTCGAAGAGGATGAATTTGAAATTATAGGGGGTTTTAATGGATTCACAGACGGGGCACCATTAACAATCCTGATAAAGAACAAAGATGTTAAGTCGAGCGATTATGATGAATTATTTTTAAAGCCTAGACCAGGTCATGCAGATTATCCAGCATATATTAAATATAAAGGATTTAACGATTATAGAGGTGGGGGGCAGTTTTCAGGAAGGATGACCGCCCCTATAGTGGCAGCTGGCGGCCTATTGGCACCGATTTTAGAAAATGTTGGAATAAGATGCTATTCAAGAGTTGTATCGATAGGGGAAATAAAAGATTCAGAGGAATATACATTAGAACAGCTTGAGAGGAGATACGAAAACGATCTGAGGGTACTTTCATCAGGGGCTTATGAAAAAATGATGGAAAAAATATTGGCAGTTAGGAGGGAGGGGGATAGCATAGGCGGAGTTGTTGAGACAGTTATATCGGGCCTTCCCGTCGGATTGGGTGAACCATTCTTTTATTCACTAGAATCTGGAATCTCTGCACTTGCTTTTTCCATACCTGGAATTAAAGGTATCGAATTCGGAGATGGATTTCAAGGTACGTTATTAAGGGGTTCCGAATTTAATGATCAGCTATATTTGGAAAATTCAGGAAAAATAAAGTTAAAATCCAATCACAGTGGTGGCATAAATGGAGGATTGAGCAACGGAAATCCTGTTGTTTTTAGGGTAGCTGTTAGACCAACTTCTTCAATTCCAAAACCTCAGAATACAGTAAATATGAAAGAAATGAGTAACGAAATTTTGAGAATTAAGGGAAGGCACGATCCCTGTATAGTTCCAAGAGTTGTTCCGATTATGGAATCTGTAGCTAATATAGCGATAACTGATTTTTTGTTAACGTTCAATGGAGGTGAATTAATTGGAAAAAATTAGTGTATCAATAATGGGAATTACAGGAATAGTGGGAAATAAGTTTTTGCAAATCATAGGAAACCATCCATATTTTGAAATTAATAGAGTATATGCCAGTGAGCAATCGTCGGGCAGAAAGATTAGAGAGACTTTGAAGGTAGATGATTATAGCATAAGGGATGATATATTAGATCTTAAAATTGAGCATTTGAATGATAAAATTTTCAATGATGGTTCCGAATTAATTTTCTCTTCGCTTCCAACTGAGATTGCTAGGGAATTCGAAATGAAATTAGCAGAAAAAGGAAAGAAGGTCATAACTAATTCTTCTGCCTTCAGAATGCATCCAAAGGTACCCATATTAATACCGGAGGTCAACCCTCATCATCTTTCTCTAATTAATGGAAATAAAGGATTCATCATCGCCAATGGAAACTGCAGCACCATTGGTTTGGTACTTTCAATGGCTCCCTTAAGAAGCTTTGTTCAGGAAATTGTCCTGACTACTCAGCAATCAGTTTCTGGAGCAGGTTACCCTGGAGTTGCCTCATGGGACATACTTTCTAATATAGTTCCATATATAGAAAAGGAAGAAGACAAGCTAGAAAATGAAACAAAGAAAATCCTAGGAGATATTAAGCAGGGGGATGTCTATCCATCACCAATTGAAGTTTATCCTACAGCCCTGAGGGTTCCAACCAGGGAATCACACATGGGCAGTGTTACTCTAAAGTTAAAAGAGGAACTGGGGGAAAAGGAAATTAAAGAACTTTATGAAAATTTCAGATATGAGGGAAGGAGGGATAAATTATACCTCTTGCCGGAGAAAACAATAATAGTTAGAAATGAGAAAGACAGACCACAACCTGAACTTGATTATCTAGCTGGAAGCGGGATTTCAAAAGGAATGTCAGTTGTAGTGGGAAGATTTAGAATTAAAGGAAATAGGGTATCATATATTTTCCTTGTTAACAACTTGATAAGAGGAGCTGCAGGAAGCTCAGTGCTAAACGGAGAATTTATTGTCCAGGAGGGATATTTCTGACAGTATTGAAATTCGGAGGTTCTTGCCTAACGAGCCAATCTTCATTGGATAAGGTTCTGGATTATGTGAGACAATATAACAATCCCATAATAGTTGTCAGTGCCCTGTCAGGAGTTACTGATTCTCTGATAAAAGCAGCTGATAACGGGGGAGATATCGATAAAATAATATCAAGACATTATATCGAACTTCCCGAGAATATTGAAATCCATTATTACAAGGAATTGAACGAAAAGGCTAATGTGTTGAAGGCTCTATTAACTATTTATTCGACGAACAGGAACTCCACATTCTTGGAATCCCATATTCAGAGTTTCGGAGAAAGATTTTCAGCTCTTATGTTAAAATACTTCCTTGAAGCAAACGGAATTAAGAGTAAAAATTTAGAAAGTGAAGAATTAGGGATCATTACAATTAACGGGTTTAAGAATGCCATTATTGATTCGCAATCGAGTGTAGATAATGTAAAGAAGGTAATAGGAAATGCACTTCAAGAAGGATACGTTCCCATAATAACAGGCTATTATGGAGTGGATCTACAAGGTCATATAGCACTTCTTGGAAGAAATGGGTCTGATTATACCGCAGCCTTTGTTGCAAGAGCATTAAACGAAAGTGAAATTGTCCTCTTCAAAGATGTTCCGGGTTTCTTCACAGCTGACCCTAAAAAAGTTAAAAATCCAAATTTTGTATCTTATATTTCATTCGATCAGGCCTATGAACTATCCTCATACGGTGCTAAAATAGTGCACCCCTATGCTGTTCTTGAGGCCAGAAAAGGAAGGGCCAAAATAATAATAAAAGATTTCAACTCTGGTAAAACTGGAACAATCATCTCTGAGACTTATGGTGATAAAGTATTCGTTACCTCAAAGAAAAAATTATCAATTTTAAGAATAATAGTTCCTGATGCTTCGAACATATCAGGCATACTTTTCCAAATATTGAATAGATTCAGTGAAAATGGAATCAACATAATCCAAAACTTTACTTCTTTTTCAGGTTTGAATATAATTATATCCAGAGAGAATTTGAATGATGCAGAAAATGTTCTTTCATCTCTTTCAAGGGTAATCGAATACAAAATTCTGCATCACGATGCATCATTGATATCAGTGGTGGGCAATTTTACTATTCAATCCCAAAATAAAATTCATTTAAAAATTTTGGAACTTACAGAGAAATATCCTGAGAAAATTTATTTTTCAAACATATCTTCCCCTGGTATCAGTATTTATCTGGCTGCTGATGAAAGCATAGAAGATGAATTGGTTAGAACAATTCACGAGATGGTGGGAAATGAATTCTGAAGATTTTGATTATAAGGATTCCTTTTTCTTTGAAATATTAGAAAGCAACACGAAGAAAACTATTTCATCCACAGATATAGATAGAATTGAGGACTTTAGAGAGTTTAATGATTTAAATAAAATTGGGTTTGCCATAATATCCTATGATTATATAAACGAAATTGAGAAGATTGGCGTAAGATCTTCCGAATTTCCAAGGTCAACAGTTCTAATTCCAAGAAGCGTTAATTATTCGCCAGATTTTAAAAAGACACGTTTTGAAATTAAAGATATAATTATGCCATCTAAGGATTCTTTCATTAAAAACGTTGAGAAAATTAAAGAGGAAATAAAAAGGGGGGAAGCTTTTCAGATTGTTATTTCACACAGGGTTTCTTTTAAACTGGAGGGCTCCAAGTTTTCCATGTTTCTCGAAATGAGGGAAAGGAATCCTTCACAGTTCAATTTTTATTTTAAAAGGGGTAAATTTACTGCTTTTGGCACTTCACCTGAAAAATTAGTATCCATATCAGACAATTTAGTTTCAACTAATCCTATAGCGGGAACCTATTTTCTAACAGATGACTTCAAAGATTCATTTCTTTTGAATAGTGAAAAGGACCTTGCCGAACATAATATGCTGGTGGATCTTGCAAGAAATGATATAGGTAGAATATCAAAGATCGGAAGTGTTAGAGTACAAGAATATTTGAAGGTTAAGAAGTTCAGGGGAATAGCACATCTTGTAAGCACTGTATCAGGTGAACCTTTATCAGGTTTGTCAAGAGTGAAAATACACGATTCTCTTTTCCCGGCAGGAACAGTATCAGGGGCTCCAAAATTAAGGGCAATGGAGATCATAGACAGACTTGAAGAATATCCAAGGGGCCCATACGCTGGTTCTGTTGGAATATTGAGACCAGAGAGCTGGGATTTTGCAATAAACATAAGATCAGTCTATTGTATAGGAGATCAGTGTTATGCCCAGGCTGGAGCTGGTATTGTATTGGATTCTGTGCCAGAATTGGAGTACAACGAAACCATAAATAAACTTAGATCTTCAATAGGGGGGATTGTGATATGAAAGCTCTGATAGTAGATAATTACGATTCTTTCACATATAATCTATATCAGCTGGTCGCATCATTATTTGAGGATGTAAAGGTGAAAAGAAATGATCAACTGGAAATAGGGGAAGTTAATGACTATGATACAGTTTTTATATCCCCTGGCCCAGGTAGGCCCGGTGTCATAAGGGATGTCGGTTTATCAGAGGAAATTGTAAGAAATTTTCCTCAAAAGCCAATATTAGGTGTATGCCTGGGGCATCAGATAATAGGACATGTTTACGGGGCGAAGATAGTTCAATCATCTCATATAATGCACGGAAAAAAATCATTAATTATTCATTCAGGTGAATCTATATTCCGGGGTCTACCTCATTTTTATGGAGGAAGGTATCATTCTTTGGTAATTAATAAAGTCGGGCTACCAGATGAACTTCAAGTTTTGGGTATTTCAGATGATGGTGAGATCATGGCCATTAAGCACATTAAATATCCTCACTACGGTGTGCAATTTCATCCAGAATCAATTTTAACCCAATACGGGGAGGATATAATCAAGAATTTTCTGGAGGAGGTAAAATGACAATAGATGACATACTTAAGAAGCTTATAACAAGGGAGGATTTAAGTATCAAAGAATCAATTTTTCTGGCGGATTACATAGCCTCTGATGGATTTGATCCCATAAAGGTATCCGCTGCCCTTTCCTTGCTAAGTATGAAAGGTGAGAGCAAGGATGAAATATATGGCTTCATTGAGACATATTCCAAGAAAATGGTCGAGTTCCCAGCCATTCATGAAGGTGTTGACCTTGCAGGTACAGGCGGCGGGAAGATTAAGATTGGAAATATTTCAACTGCTTCAAGTTTCGTCTTGGCTGCAATGGGATACAAGGTTATAAAGCATGGAAACAGATCCTTTACCCACAGTCAGGGGAGTGCTGATTTATTGGAAAAGGCAGGAATAAATATAAGGTTGGAACCGCACAAAGCTTACAATGTTTTTAAGAAAACGGGTTATATTTTCCTATTCGCACAGTTATATCATCCTGCTGTTGGAAAAGTTAGTCAAATTAGGAAAAGCTTGGGTTTCAGAACAATTTTTAACAAAATAGGACCATTCCTTAATCCGGCTAAAGTGAATTACCAATTAATGGGGGTATCTGATTTAACATCGCTCAAAGTCTTATCAGAGGTTGGTAAAATGCTGCCTGAGAAGAACTTTATTTTTGTCCATTCTACTGCTGGAATAGATGAATTAATATACGGGACAAAAAACATAGCAATAATGGTAAGGGATGGAAGGAGCTACACCATGGATTTGGATTACGGAAAAGTAGAAGATCAATTAACTGATCAGATATTTGACTTAGAAACACTTTTGAAAAGCGGATCTCCGGAAATAGTGTTCAAGAGTATATGTCTAAACTCCGCAGCAGTTATGTATTTGAAGAATGATGTGAAAAGCATTTCAGAAGGAATTAAGGAATCTGAGAATACAATAATCAATGGAGATGCCTACCGAAAATTTCTTGAATTCAAGGAGGAGGTTAGCCGTGCATGAAAATATGCTTTACAAGTTTTATAATAATGCGATTTCGCTTATCAACAGGGATTATTATACACAGGGTGAGAGAAAGAAGGAAGTATTTAAGTTAAAAGCGACAGAAACAATTGGAATCATAGGGGAATTAAAATTCAGCTCACCTTCCAATGGTCAGATAAGTAGTAAAAATGTGAATGAAATAAGGGATATCTATTGCAAACATGGACTAAGGGCTATATCTGTTTTAACCGAGCCCAATTTTTTCAGTGGAAATTTGGAATATTTAGGATTATTCCGAGAATGTAAAAAACCTCTTTTGATGAAAGATTTTATTATATCCTCAAAGCAAATCACATCAGGATATTCATGGGGTGCGGATATAATATTGGTGATTATTAAGCTCACGAGGATGTTTGATATAGATGAGACTGAACTCATAAATTATGCTCACAGTTTAGATTTGCAAGTCATCTTAGAAGTTAACAATATTGAAGAGCTTAATTATGCATTAAAACTTGGGGGAGATTTCATAGGTATCAATTCTCGAGACCTTTCCACCTTAAAAATAGATAAATCAAAATTTGATCTTATCAAATATGTAAAAGATTTCGATTCGATAGCCATGAGTTCAATAGAATCCGTTGATGAAATTAAAAAACTGGAGGATATGGGATTCAAATTTGCACTAGTTGGAACTTATTTTATGAGAAATCCTGAAGTGATAGAGGAGATTGAGAAGTTCTATGGTTAAAGTTAAAGTTTGTGGCATGACAGATGAGAATATTGCGTCAAAAATTTTCCCTGATTATTTGGGTATAATAGTTTTAACTCCAAATTCTAAAAGAAACGTTGGAATCGATAAGGCCAAAGAAATAATAACACATACAAATCCCCAGGTTAAAACAGTATTGGTTACAAGGGAGATTGCAATTCCAAAACTCTTGGAACTTGAAAAACTTAACCCGGATTATATACAGATCCATGTCCCACTTAATTCCCACGAATTGATACGAATGCGCAAATATATAGGCGTAGGTATTATATCACTAATTAATGATGTAAATGCCAGTGATATAGAAGAAATTGCTAAAGTTTCTGATATGGTAATTTTCGATACAACTGTCAATGGAATCAGTGGAGGTTTAGGTATAGAGAATGACTGGAACTTTGTTTCTTCTTTTAGGAATAAGGTACCTATCGGGAAAATGATTGTTAGCGGAGGAATAAACATAAACAATATGGAGAGAATTTTTAAGATCACTAAGGCGGATGTGATTGACGCATCCAGTAGCTTGGAGATTGATGGAAAGAAGAACTTAGACCTAATTAATCAATTTATCAGAAAAGGAAGGGATCTTAAATGAAGGGTTTTTTTGGTGAATTTGGTGGATATTATGTACCAGAGGTGCTAATACCTGCATTGGAGGAATTGGAGAAGGAATATAACAGGCTTAAAAAAGATGAGGAATTTCAGAGACAACTTGACCATTATATGAAAAATTTCGGTGGTAGACCAACGCCACTTTATTTTGCAGCAAGGCTCACAGATAAATGGGGAGGTGCAAAGATATACCTCAAGAGAGAGGATTTGCTTCATGGAGGTGCTCATAAATTTAACAATGCCATGGGACAGGCCCTTCTGGCAAAATTCATGGGAAAGAAGAGAATAATTGCTGAAACCGGCGCAGGTCAACATGGGGTTGCAACTGCAATTTCAGGAGCGGCCCTAGGATTAGAAACTGAGATCTACATGGGATCTAAAGATGGTGAAAGGCAGGCTGTAAATGTGAAAAAAATGAAACTCTTAGGTGCTAAAGTTAACTTAGTTTCAAAGGGAAACGGTACCTTAAAGGAAGCCATAAACGAAGCATTAAGGGACTGGGCTGGAAGCGTTGAATATACACATTACCTGATTGGAAGTGTTGTTGGTCCATATCCCTATCCCGAAATAGTCCGGGATTTTCAAAGTGTGATCAGTAGGGAAATTAAGGAGCAGATAAATAAGATCGAGGGTAGACTTCCAGATGCTGTGGTAGCATGCGTAGGTGGAGGGAGCAATGCCATGGGAGCCTTCTACAATTTCATCAATGATAAGAGTGTAAGACTTATAGGTGTTCAAGCGGGAGGAAAAGGATTGGATCTGGGGAATAATTCTGCCCCACTGATAATCGGTAATACTGGAATACTGCACGGTGCGAAAACTAAAGTTATTCAAGATGAAAATGGAAATACCATCGATTCATATAGCATAAGTGCGGGCTTAGATTATCCGGCAGTTGGACCAGAACACGCATATCTTCAGTCAATAGGTAGAGCTGAATATACATATGCTTTGGATAATGAAGCAGTTGAGGCATTTCTGGAATTGTCAAAGACGGAAGGGATAATCCCGGCTCTTGAATCATCTCATGCTTTAGCTTATGCGAAAAAGATTGCTAATGATATTGGAAAAGATGGGATCATAATTGTAAATCTTTCGGGTAGGGGAGATAAGGACCTTGACACCATTATGAAAATGGGGATAATATGAGCAGAATTGAAGATTCAATTAGAGTTGAAAAGGATTCAAGAGGTTATGCATTCATTCCATATCTGATGAGCGGATTCCCAAGTGAAGAGGATTTCATTAAGGCAGGCAGATTGCTTAGCAAATACTCTCGTGTCATGGAAATAGGCATTCCTTATTCAGATCCAGTAGCTGATGGGCCTACCATACAATTGGCTCACAATGCAGTGCTTATGAAGAAATTAAAACTAAGAGAACTAATAGCGCTCTCCTCAGAAATTAAGGCAGAAAAGGTTATTATGACTTACTACAGTCCCATACATAGAACTGGTATTGATAAATTTGTATCATTAATCAATGAATATGGTATTACCGGGTTGCTTGTTCCTGATCTCCCTGTGGAACTTGCAGGTGAGTTAGTGTCAAAGTGTCGGGAATATAAAATTGACAATATTTTCCTTGTTTCCCCAAATACAAGGGAAGAGAGAATGAGATTAGTTTCACTAAATTCCAATGGTTTCATATATGTGGTTCAGAGATACGGTGTAACCGGAGAATCTAAGGAAGTATATGGCCCCATAAAGGAAGTCATTGTAAAACTTAGATCGATTACTAATAAGCCAATAGGTGTAGGATTTGGGGTATCAAGAGGGGAACATATAAAACAGCTTGTAGAAATGGGCGCCGATGCAATTATTGTTGGAAGTCACATCATAAACACTATTAAAAATGGAGTTGATGAAAAGAAATTAGATGAAGAAATTAAAGACTTATTGATAAAGCTTAAAGATAAATTATCTTAACCTATATGTTCTTCCCCTCCATGTTATTTCTTTTTTGCTATTGCCGATTAAAAGATTGATAGGGTAAAAAAAGAAAAGAAAAAATGATATTGGAATCACAATTAGCGATCTTTTTACGACCTTCCTGTAATTATTAAAAGATATCAAAAGTGGAATTGCCAGAAAGATAAGGTACCATAAGCTTACCTTATAAGCAAGAACTAAAGATGCTAATATTAAGAATATCATGGCAAAATAATATATGATGCCAAAAATGAACACTTTCTCTGATCCGTTAATAGATAATGCCGTTTGCCTATTGCTCCATTCAAAGAACTTTTTGAAATCGTCATCGGAGTGAACATTTACTCTCGAATTTTTGGCATAGTGTATTTTAAGGCCTTTATCCTTGGCAATTCTCAAAATGGCTATGTCATCCGAAATATTTCCCTCGAATTTTTGCATAAATGTGTCATCAATCAAATCTTTTCTAAAAGCCAGCGAGCCTCCCCATGCAAAACGGGTCAATTGAGAAGACATCATGGATTCTCCCACTAGTCCCCATACCATTTTTACCTTTGTCCAAAATCCACCTTCTGGATAGAAGCTGGGAAAAGTTGTGGAGATACCTATTTCTTTGTTCGACAGCGGATTAATAAGATTCCTTAGCCAATCTTTTGCGACCCTTATGTCAGAATCCGCAATGACGTAAACATCTGCATCTTTAAATTTGTTGAGAACAGCCTTTATAGCTCTTACCTTTCCACTGCAATTATTACATTCGGTATCAGCGATAATATATGGGATATGATATTTTTTTAAAATTTCTGCTGCAGGATCATTTTCATCATCTATTGATGCAACAATTTTAAAATTCTTATAATCTTGATTTATCAAGCTTTCAAGGTTTTTCTCAAATTCAAAGTCCAAACCTTTGACCGGCAAGATTACTAGGACCTTTGGGTTATAACCATAATTTAATTTTTCACTTTCATCTTGATATTTCAAATTTGAAAAGTTAATGATAAGGAATCCTATCGAAATTAATATCATCCATGCTGTTATAACTAATTGGAGCAATACCACATGGGCTAATTCTACCAGATTTCATAAATATTATCTGAAATTTGGAGCTATATTACAATATTGACTTTTTGGAAAAATAAAGATGATATATTATCCAAAGAGGTCTATTTTATGATGAACGTAGAACCATGTCCAGGTGCAACTGTGTATCCCTTGTAAGCCAATATACTTTCCATTGATTTTTTGGCTTCTTCTATATTCAAAGTGAATGTTCTATTTATTACATAACTCCCGTCTTTTTTAATAGAAAAAGCATCACCTATAAAAATCACCTTATCCAAATTGAAAATATAACTGGTACTCTGTGGGGTGTGTCCTGGAGTTGGTAAAATCGTAAAGTCCTTATGTGAAAATTTTGATAATGGTTCAGCCTCTTGAACAGGATTTATTTTTGAGAATCTGGCTATGATATGGGATATTATAGATTTAGCTGGGATTATCTTGGCCTGACCTTTTACAACCTGTAGTTCCGAATCTGGAACATATACAATAGGTTTAAAATTTTGATAAATTAAACTTAACCCACCTATATGATCTGGATGATAATGTGTTATTAAAACAACATCCGGTTTCTTTCCTATTTTCTGAAAATAGGAAATTATCTTCTTTCCTGAGCCTTTTGTGCCAGCATCAATCAAAAATGTTTTATCATTGGCAAA
The DNA here is from genome assembly GCA_017857235.1 of Methanobacteriota archaeon. Classification (GTDB taxonomy): domain Archaea; phylum Thermoplasmatota; class Thermoplasmata; order Thermoplasmatales; genus JAFMDN01. The sequence continues at coordinate 3,599 of JAFMDN010000016.1, read as the reverse complement.
AACTGCATATGAATTGGCTAAAGTACCATCTATAAGTTCTACGTTTTCTGAAATTTTCATAATTCATTATAGCACCAATTGAGAAAAGTTTATCGATTCATACTATTGCAAATTATATAATTTTTTAATTATTTCCACTACTTCTTCAAAATTCTTGGCATCGAAATCTCCATGGATGCCATTATCATTTCTAACGCATATGGATTTAATCCCTAGATTTTTAGCTAAGCCTACATCCTTTTCATCATTTCCAATAACTATGGAATTTCTTAAATCTATATCAAAATCTTGCATAGCCATCATTACCAGTCCTGTTTTAGGTTTCCTGCAATTGCAGTTCTCTTCAGGTCTATGCGGGCAATAATAAATTCCGTCGATTCTCCCTCCTTTTTTTGAAATTTCGTCTTTAATGAATTCATTCATTTCCTTTAAGCTCGATTCGGAAAAATATCCTCTGTTGATTCCACTCTGATTAGTTGTGATTATAATGTAAAAATATTTTGATAAAAATTTTAAAGGTTCAAAAATATCTCCATATAAGTTTATGTCTTCCTTCTTTGCACAATAGGGGCAATCTTTGTTTATTGTACCGTCTCTATCAAGGAAAATCGCTGGTCTACTCATAGAAAAATTCATCCTCAACTAATTTTGATATAATATGGCCTATCATTAAGCTGGCTTCCTGTATATAGGATGTCCTTTTGCTATTTATCATAATCAACATATCCTCCGGAACTATATCTCTCATTTTTCCTCCCCCTTCTCCAGTAATTCCGGATATATTCATTCCATTCTCTTTTCCATATATTAGAGCTTTAATTACATTTTTAGAGTTTCCAGATGTACTTAATCCCATGACAAAATCGCCTTTCTTTCCAAATGCCTCAAGTTGTCTCGCAAATACATCCTCGTAGGAATAATCATTAGCAATAGCAGTTAAGGATGATGTATTAACGTTCAATGCCATGGCCGGTATAGCCTTTCTTTCCTTTTCAAACCTCCCAATGAATTCAGCAGCTATGTGCTGGGCTTCTGCAGCGGATCCGCCATTGCCAAATAGAATGAATTTGCCACCATTCTTTAATGATTTTGTGATTTGATTTGATATTTTTATGATTTTATCTATGTCTACGGATTTTCTGGCATTATTGGATTCATAAATATATTCCAAAATGTATTCCTTTTGGCTTTTCATGGCACTTAATCATTAACTATAACCTAATTTATATTTTTTGGCTACTGAATATACTTATGGTATAAGATTTAAATAACTAAAATATTATTTCCAACTGCATGTCTCAAAGTGATTTTAGAATCGTAACCACAAGGACACCCATAAGAATAACTTTCACTGGCGGTGGTACAGATTTCCCACAATTTTTTAAAAAGAATGGTTTAGGCGCTGTTGTTTCGGCGACTATTAATAAATATATTTACATAACAGTAGCTAGAAATTTTTACTCCAATGAATATAGAATTTCATATTCTAAGACTGAAAACGCCATTAGAAATATAGATGATATTCAGCATCCCACCGTGAGGGAAGCTCTGAGATTGTTAGATATCAGGGGAGGAATCCAAATTATAAGTATAACTGAAATCCCTTCGAAGGGTACTGGTCTAGGTTCAAGTAGTTCATTTCTGGTGGGGCTTCTATTAGCTTTGCACACATGGCTCGGAGAATATGTAACACCTAAACAATTAGCTGAAGAAGCATATAAAATAGAAAGAGAGATTTTGAAGGAACCAGGGGGTATGCAGGATCAGTACATGGCCGCATTTGGCGGTATAAATTTATTGAAATTCACGCCAGAAGATGTTGAAGTAAATAAATTACCTATAAATCAGACTGCAAGAAAGGAACTAGAATCAAATCTGATTATGTTTTATACAGGAAGGGAAAGAAATTCCTCTTCAATACATAATAAGCAGATAAACGAAGTTGACAATCATTTTGAAAAATATGGTAAAATGGTTAAAATTGCTCTAGAAACGGCAAAATCAATCACAGAACTTAATTTTATTGAACTCGGAAGATTGCTAAAAGAAAATTGGGAATTAAAGAAAACGCTTTCTGATGGGATATCTGATAGTGAAATTGACCGCATGTATGAAATAGGTCTTAAAGCGGGGGCTCTGGGTGGTAAATTAATGGGTGCGGGTGGTGGAGGATTTATGTTATTTTTGATACCTAAGGATAAAAGGCAAAAGATTATTGAGGCCTTGTCAGACTACCGTGTTGAACCGTTTGCTTTTGAACTATTTGGAGCGAGGGTTATATATACAGAAGATTATTAAAATCTTAAATAGTCATATATTTATTTTCGTAAACATCGAATATTGTATTACAATTCATAGAATATATGACAAATCTATCCTTCCCGGTCTTAAAATTTTTGTATATGGATTATGGTCAAGATGGATTAGCATAACTGAAATTAATTACTAGGTCAAGGAAATATTCCCCTCTTCAGAACTTAGAGGATTGTACGATCATGAGATCTCTAAATAGAAAGAATCTTAAAGAAATATCACGATGAATTAAAGCTAAATAATCCATTCTTGGAATTCCTTGATATTCGCCATGCTAAAAGCTAATTGTGGAAATTCTAAGAAAGTGATTTTCCTATATAGCCTAAGCGAGAGAAAATTTAATAATGTAAATCCATCAAGAGAATTTATAAATAGCAAACTCTAGGAAACTAGATGGGTCAAATTCAACAAACCCGGAAACTAGAGATTTATTTACAGAAATCTTATTTTTCTCTGAAAGGAAGATATAATCTCGAATATTTGGTGATTCTATGACAACTATATGGATCTAATTCTATTAATTATTCTGCCTATAATTTCTTCCAAATCGTCAGAAGATTTGTTTTCCAAACCCATATTATTAATTTGATTTGTACACGGAGAGTTCTGAACAAAGTCAAATTTGAACAATTTCACATAGGGAGCGGTTGATGGAACAGATAATTCTATGGTATCAAAAGTGCTAGGATTTGGTGAATAACCTTTCATATCGGAATTTGTTTGATCATCCCAATCCCTTACCTGCTTTGGATCATAACCGATGCAGAATTGCCCAGAATGTTCATAGTTTACATCAAACAGCGCAACATTTGAAGGTGGCATAAATTCTGAAAATCCCCCCTCTAGAACACTCCATTTCTGGCCACCTGCTAATGTGAATATGAAAGCAACTATTCTATTGCCGTTACCAAAATCAAGAATAGCAAGAGGCATTGAATTTTGCTCTACCCCTTTATCTATTAATGGACTTAATTTCTTTGCCCAATTAGTCACACCATTCTGCAAATATATGGGAAAATAGGCATTTCCGAAATAATAACCATTACGAAATAGTATTACAGTAGATTGAAGGAAGGATCTATTTGTGAATGTCCAGATTACAATTCCATCCTTTTTACTATACCATGACCAGCTGACATTTAAGGATACTGAAAACGCAAGAACATTGTTTTCATACAATGGCTGAATATTATTAGATTTAGTAATTTTAGAGCCACTAAATACAACCATTAATATCAAATATATCAATCAGAATAATAGTATTTAATAATATTGTTGATCCATAT
>JAFMDN010000045.1 GCA_017857235.1 Methanobacteriota archaeon | reverse complement strand
ACAGCTAGGACGATAATCCCCCTTTCGTAATTATGCATAATTAATAACCTCCAATTAGGGGAGATAATTCCATATATTAATATTTTATGAAAAAATCATCTTTTATGTTATACTATCAAAAGCTTTTTTTCTATTGGGATTATCGGATTTTTTGAATATGTTAATCCTTTAAATAGTACTTAAATGAGAATAATTTTATGATTGACAAGAATTTCAGTCTACGAAATTGCAATCTTTAATTTTTCAATAAGTGTTAGTATTTCTGATTGAGTGATAGTTAAAGGTGGTGTTATTTTTATTATGTTGTTATGTTTTCCGACTAGTGTAATTATGACACCATTCTCATAAAGTTTCTTTCTAATTTCATTTGCTTTTTCATGATCAAACCTGTCCTTATCACCAACCTCAATTCCTATCATATATCCTTTACCCCTTACTTCAAAAACATGGGGAGAATTAATTTTTCTTATTTCTCGAATTACCATTTCACCTTGTTCTCTAACACCTAACAACTTTTCTTCGGTAAGAAAATCCAATACTTTTAAAGAAGCAAACGATGTTGCCATATTGCCCCCTTGCATAGAGAGTGCACCGTGGTATGGCAGGCCCCATTCTCCATTATATAATACTGCTCCGCTGGGTAAGCCTGCAGCCATGCCTTTTCCTAAACATACCATATCTGGTTTTATATCCAGTTTCTTGCTATAAAGAATATAACCTGATCTACCAAATCCTGTGTATACCTCATCAATTATAACCTTCAAATTGAATTCCCATACCTTTTCTTTTATGTATTTAAGAAATTCCTCAGAAATGACTAACATACCTCCATCTGATTGTATGGGTTCAAATATTATGATTGCCTCCTCCAAATTCATATTCGCTTTAGCCTCTTTTAAAAGTCCTTCATTATATTCTATAGGATCTTCAACCTGGTCTCTCCTTTTGTCAACCTTAAGATGTATTATTGAATTTTTAATGTCTATACCAGACCCATTAGATACCTTATAGGTAAGATGAGATAAACCATGGTAGCTTCCTTCTAATGAAATTATTGGTCTTTCCCATCTTGATAAAGCAGCATCACAAGCCTCAGTTCCGCTTGTTGCATATGCAACATTCTCAAATCCAGAAATTTTGGTTAATCTATCAGTTAACTCTTTGGTATATACGTTGTCATAAACCAGGAGACTTACAGGTGATGGCAATTTATCTAGAAAATTATAACCCACCGTCATTGCTGATCCGGATATATCGAGATATTTTTTCCCTCCAGAAATTATATAATTACCCTCGGTGGACTCTACCACCAGGGGTAACCTTCTAAACTCCGGCTTTACCATTTTATCACTCTGTTAGCCTCATGTAATGTTCCACCGCTGTTTTGTTCCTTCTTATATAGATTATTACTAGAGATATAACTATCCAGGATGGAATCATAATGTAAACTATATTTAATGGTGCTGTGAGACCAGCAAGTGAATAATATATTGCTATGATCATAATAACGGACGCTATCGTAGGGCCAATTATGGCATATAGTATTTTAATTATGTCAAATTTCTCCCTGATCCTTCTCAGGAATAATGGAAGTGTTTGGTTAACCACTATGTGGTAGAGAAGTGTAAAAATTGTAATGGCCGTACCCCAAATTACCCACGCGAAAAAGCTCCCATTTGATTCTCCGTAAAGCATCACTAATGGTCCTAATGTTAAAAGAATCCCAGCAACCAAAATGAAAAATACAACTAATGTAGCAATATGCGGACTCTTATATTTTTCATGGACCTTAGAAAGGCTTTTCGGCAACAGACCGTCCCTAGCTAGTGAAAAAAGTGTCCTGGCTCCACTGTTCCCAAAAATAACCGGTGAAAATATCTGTGCTATTACCACAAGCAAGAATGCCACCAAAGCTAAATTTGTCCCGTAATAAAAGGTGACTTCATATAAACCCGGTGCCGAAGTTGAAATTGCCTGAGAAAGATTTGGTCCTGCGGCAGCAACTATACTGTAAACAACCAAAGTATCAAATGTAACCATTATTACCAAGGCTACGATTATTGCTTTCTTAATACTTGTTTTTGATAACCTTGCTTCTTCACCAAGAGATACAACGGATCCATATCCACCATATGCGAGGAACGCCCCAACAACCATAGCTAGGAAGAAACCATAAAGTCCATTGATTGAATTTGATACGTTGAAATATTGCATCCCGTTGTAATGAGTTTTTAATATGAGCATCAATGCCACTGAAGTAAAGAATACGATCTGTATTAACCCTATTAGTATTGCGGTCCATGATGCAAATTTTATTCCAAAATATCCAACAATTAAATAAAGAATTGGAACTATAAACGAAAGAATAATAACCATATAAAAGGGAAGGTTATATCCAAATAGGCTACTAAGTCCTACCCAAGTGAACCATCCCACTATTATTGATGCTGCTATCATATCACCAATTATCCAGAATGCGTGCCAAAAACCGACGCTTTTTGAAATATACTTTTCCTGGGTTGCGGCTTCAACGAACTTATAATAGCCTCCTGCATTGGATATCCTTGAAGAAAATACGTATACTGGAATGATGGCAAGGAACAATGTAATACCCCCTATTAAAAAAGCTAATGGGGCTGTTTCTCCAGCATAAGTCATAGCTGCTACACCGGTAATTGCAAAGGCACCGGCCGGGAATATAACAGAAACTGCATAAAAAACAACTCCCCAAAAACCTATGGAGTTTCTTCTAAGCTCATTGGACATAAGAGTTTATAGTTTTGATTATAAAAGCATTTTCTATTCTAGGCACATTAAAATTAAAATAAATTAAAAAAGTTAAAGGGAATTTTGTAAATCTTCCAATAAATCCTCAATATTCTCAATTCCAACAGAAACCCTGATCAATTTATCGTCAATTCCTAGCTTTATTCTTTCTTCCATTGGGAGGCTCGAATGAGTCATGTAATATGGCACTTCTATTAATGATTCTATTCCTCCCAGACTTTCTGCTAAATAGAAATATTTCAATCTCTTCAAGAATGACTTTGTTTCCCCTTTGTATCTGAAGCTCAACATTCCACCGAATTCTTTCATTTGCATTCTAGCAATCCTATGCCCTTCATGCTCTTCCAAACCCGGATAATAGACCTTCTCAACTTTCTCATGATCTTTTAAAAACTTTGAAATTTCCATAGCATTACTGCTATGAACATTCATTCTCAATTCAAGAGTTTTGAGTCCTCTGGCACTCAAATAAGAATCAAATGGCGATAATACGGAACCTATGGCATTTTGATGAAACTTTAATTTTTCAAATAAAGTATCATCGTTCAAAACCAAAGCCCCGCCCAATGAATCGCTATGGCCGTTTATGTATTTTGTTGTACTGTGTAGGACGATATCTGCCCCAAAATTCAATGGGTTTTGGAGGGCAGGCGTCGCAAATGTGTTATCAACCACAACTAAAGCACCTTTTTCGTGCGCGATCCTTGATATCTCCTTAATATCTATTACTCCCAGTAAAGGATTGGAGGGGGTTTCTAGCCAAACCATCTGATATAATCCTTTAATTGATTCTAGATTTCTAGGGTCCTTTAAATTAATTTTTTCATATGTAATTCCGAATTTAGTAAAAACTTTCTCGAATAAGCGAGAAGTACCACCGTAAAGGTCTTCATGCGCTATTACCTTCGATCCCTTTTCAAGAAGAGATGCTAAAATTGTGGTTTCAGCAGCTAACCCTGAACTAAATGCCAATCCATACTTACCATTTTCTGCTGCAGCTATTTTTGATTCGAACATTAACCTGGTAGGATTTGAAGTTCTGGTATATTCAAAGCCTCCCGTAGGTTCCTCCGGATCTGTTCTGGCAAATGTTGTAGATAGGTGTATGGGATGTATTACATCTCCTGACCTTCCATAATCAGGCTCCTCTGCATAATGGATAACCCTTGTTGTAAACCTCATTCATCTGCCTCCATGAATCCATTTTTAATCATCCATTCATCATTATATATTTTGCTTAAATACCTATCTCCCGAATCTGGAAATATTACCAGGATGTTTTTATTTTTATTTTCCTTTGCCACCTTTAATGCAGCAACCATTGCAGACCCTGATGAACCTCCAGCAAATATTCCCTCTTCAAATGCCAATTTTCTTGCCATATTGAAGGATTCCTTATCATTTACCTGAATGATATCGTCAATTACTGAAAAATCAACATCCTTAACGAGATAATCTTCTCCTATTCCCTCAACTTTGTATACGTGAGGTTTAATGAGCTTCTTTTCTTTAAAATAATTATAAAACACGGAACCCTCAGGATCAACTCCGATAACCTTGATTTCCGGATTTTTCTCCTTTAAATATTTACCTACTCCAGATATTGTACCTCCGGTCCCTATTCCCGCAACTAGAATGTCAATTTGCCCATCCATTTGGTCCCAAATTTCAGGACCGGTTATCTTATAATGAGCTTCTATGTTATATGGATTATTGTATTGATCCGGATAATATGCTCCAAATTCTTCCGATATTTTTCTCGCCATGGAATAATAACTTTCTGGTGAATCATAGGGAACATCTGTTTTAGTTACTATAACGTCTGCTCCAAAAGCCTTCATCAAGTTGATCTTTTCCTGGCTCATTTTATCTGGAATGGTAATTATAATTCTGTACCCCTTAACAGCTCCAATCATTGCAAGGGATGCTCCCATATTTCCCGAGCTATTTTCAACGATAATCCCGTTAATTTTACCTTCCTCCTCTGCTTTTCGAATTATATAATAGGCCATTCTATCTTTTATGCTTCCGCTAGGATTAAAGAATTCTAATTTAGCATATATTTTCATATCTTTTTCCGGGATTTTATTTAACCTAACTATGGGCGTATTCCCTATAGTTTCAAGTATATTATTGAAAACTTTCATACACCCTTATCATTTATAAATAAAGAAATGTTGCTGTTGCAATAAACTATAGAAAATTTTAAAAACTAACTCGGAACTGAATAAACAATTGTACCTGTGTAGTTTGGATCTATGAATGTTATTTGAACTCCAGCCCATGACGAGAATCCCGATGCTGGCGATAGATAAATATATAAGTATGCATGGTTTTCGATGAAATTCACTCCATTTAACCCAACTTCCTTATTTCCTGGGTTAACAAAGTTTGCACCAACAGTTTTCTGCGAATTGTAATAATAAACAACAACACCCGAAACCTCTGCGGAAGTTGACGAATAGGTCAGAGTTATTACGCCCGAGATTCCTCCGCCTGAAAGCTGTAATTCTATAGAATTAGCATTAGTAATATTAGTTGGGGATGTAAGATTTATCTGCAAAATTAGTTGTTGTCCCAAAGTTGTTATGGGATAAAAATTTCCAGCCAATTGCTGTTTTGATGATTTAATTCCACCTGTTTTCTCCAATTGTGTATAATAAACTACAGCTCCTATGATCAGAATTACAAGAATAAGGGCCACGATACCAACTTTAGCTGTTCTGCCTATAGCTTGCTCATTCATGGATAGCATAATGTTTAAACATCTTTTCAAATTAAAATTTTTCGAAATTCATTCCCTATTCGTATTGAGAATTTATTGGAAGATTTATAAATTAAGAATAGCAAAACGTAAATTCGGTAAACTATTT
>JAFMDN010000044.1 GCA_017857235.1 Methanobacteriota archaeon | reverse complement strand
CTGTTGCTCCACTGACAGGATAGTATAATTTATCATCAAACTTCATGTCAATACTTTCTAAATTAACATTTAAAAATATTTTGTAGTTTATTAATTCTAGCTCTATTTGATTGTTCTTACAAATTAGTTAGATTTTTATTTAACCCTTTATTTCACTTGTAAGCGAGTGTGGTGTAGCCTGGTAACACGCGAGCTTGCCAAGCTCATGCCCCGGGTTCAAATCCCGGCACTCGCATTTATTATTTTTTAAAGTTTTGAAAAATTACATTCTAATTTCGCAATGTACATTGTTATATTAATTCAATTCTTATATTAAAAAATAAAAATAAAATATTATTAAATTTTAGGCCTTTCTTTTCCTGGCAATAGCTAAAAGAGCCACGATTAAGGCTACCAATCCAATCAATACCGCTATGAGCAAAGAGCTTCCCTGTGATTGTGTTGCCAGTTTTTCATTGCTAAGTGATTTCTGCAAGGAAGATACAGTGCTTTGGAGTGATGAAACATTGAATTTCATTGTTTTGTTCAAATAGTTAAGCTGATTTTGTATCCCCGTCAATTCAGATTCGATTGAATTTATCTGCGATTGTGTTAACTGGGAGTTGCTATTTATCTCGTTTTGTAAAGTTTTCAATTCCGCCTGTATCCCGTCGATTATAGGATTGGTCAAATTGAATTGGAGATATGAAGTAAAGTTATTGTTCGTGGCAACCCCTTGTGCATTTATTCCTGTAAGATATATGGTATAATTTCCTGCCCAATCTGTAAGGCCATTTTCAATGCTAATGCTTCCAGGTGATGTCTGGCTAGGAAGCTGAATATCTCCAACCCATAGACCTAATGAACTGTCGTAGTACAATGGTATCTGTTCAATTGCGGTAATTAAATAGTATGAATTAGATAGGTCTGTTGGGAATAATGCTGCTGAAAACATACCGTACTGCACTGGTGTACCGTTGTAAGTTATATTTGCAAACAGTACGACATTTTGGCCTTCGCTCAAGTTCGAACTTGAGAGCCACATCTTAGAATTTAGGAGCCCGCCAGTTACAAGTATTTGTCCATAGAATTCTCCATAGAAACTCATACCATATGAGTATGAATTGTAGGTTGCGTTTATTAATATAGTGTATAGTCCTGGTGCTGTTCCCATTGGGACATACAACCCTGTTGGCATCCCTGGAGTTGCAAATACTGAGCTTATTACCTTTCCATTACTGTTTAGTAGAGAGAATGTTACGTTTGAACCAACCGCTGGATTGAAATCAAATAAGTTGTATCCAGGAATAATCGCCGGTAGAACATATATATATTGACCGGGGGCAACTGCTCCTGGTTCAACTTCTTCTGGACCCAATATTAGAGAACTCTGCAAATTGAAACCATTGAATAGCGGTAGATATAGGTAGGAATTATTGGCTTCAATTAATGTTACTCCAACTGGTATTGATGCCATAATAATCGTGTCAAAGCTTCCATTTATAGCTTCTACATCAGTTTGAGAGTTTGTTAGATAATATGTGTTGTTGAGAATATTATAACTGTAAATGTTCAGTGTAAGTGTTGTATTTACAGGTTGGCCCATTATAGTGGTAACTGACCCAATGAACTGTACCCCTACATTAAAGTAATAAGATCCCTGTGGCATGATTGTATATGAAGTTACGTAGTAACCGAAGTATAATTCTTCATATGAATTTGAATATGTACCATTGTATGTTGCCAATGAATATACGAATACATTTCCTGAAACATTGTTTGGAACTATATATGATCCGGAATATTGACCAGTGGTATTGTTGAATATTGCCTTAAAATTTGATATGCCACTCAGAGAATCCACCAAGAAGTTTACTTGTGCATTTTTAACTGTTTTATTTGAAATTGATAAAACACTAGTAAATACAAGCTTTTCACCAGGATAGACTTCATATACTGGCATTCCAGAGGAATTTGTCACAGTAAAATTATTCATTAACATTGGTGCTGAAGACCCCTTCATTGAACTCAGTATACTTGCAAATTCTCCTGCATTCAAGGCTCCTAAACCTGTAACCAAATTATATCCATAATTTGTTGTCCATGGTATATTATAGCCGCTCGTTATTGGATAGAATAACTTCTGGTACATAGATAGATTCGAAGCCAATTGATATAACATAGGATTAACTAGTCCCAGGCTTCCGTTTATATCGGAATCAATTAATGTTATTAGTCCGGCAAACAACGGGCTGGCTTCACTGGTACCACCAGAAATTCCGGTCATATTCTGGCCAAATACAAACACCATCCCTGGAAATACGTTTGCCTCAAGAGAAACATCAGGTACCATCCTTCCATTTGGATATCCTTTTATGTTGCTCATTGAGAATTGATACCATGGCTTTGGTTCTAATGAACTTATTCCTCCAGTACTTCCACCATAGTTTATATTATTTGGTACAAATCCATAATTTGACCAAGCTGTTTGGTAGAATGATGATACTTGCCCCATGCTATTAAAAGTTAAGAATGTGGTAGTTCCTCCCAATGCTGTGACAAATGGCGAAGTAGATGGGTATCCAACTGTACCAATCGGACCTGAACTGTACCCTGATCCACCTGCATCTCCTGTGCTTGCACTAAATGTTATTCCCATGGCAGACCCTATTTCATAGTAATAATCTGCTAATTGTACATTCAAATATTCAAGCATGGCTGGGAATTCAGCCATTAACGATTCTGGTATTGAGAAGCTTTGCGATAATGTATTTACAGAGTCCTGTTGATCTATGAATGCTATAACAGGTGCAAGGTTTAGATTATAGTTGGCTATATAAAGGGTTATATTGGCACCAGGTGCCATGGTATGAGATGATTCTACATCTAGACTTATCTCCCCATCCCAACCCGTTGCTATTCCCATATTAGGATCATAGGGACCTATGGGGGTTATGGTAAAATTGGGTGGATTTGGAAGACCATAAATACTATCATAATAGTCAAGTTGATATTTTATATATGGATTTCCTGCAAAATCTAGTATTCCAATTGTCTTTCCCTTCCCTGTTACTCCACTGTTCAGCAAGCCTGTTATGTTGTAAACAGTCTGCAATGAAGTTGTTGGATAAGGTTCAATAGAAAATGTTTCATTCAGTGACTGGAATTTATTCTTCTCAGCTTTAACTAGTTGGGGCGAAACAAATGTTGATGGATGCTGGAATAAAATTGATGAACCGTTTGTTACAAAAATTTGTGCACCATGGAAATTTATGACATTAGGGGTTGAGTAATACCAAGCAGTTCCATTTGAATAGATGTAAACATTTGTTCCAAATATTTTGCTAAACATGCCGGAATTCCCATTAGCAACTATTATAGACGAGAAAGCGGTAAATTCAATTTTGAATCCGTCTGTCTTTAATGTGCTTAATACATAGTTAAATTCGTTAGAGTTTGTGAAAAGCTCCTCAGCTTGTGACCTGTTTAAGAAGTGTCTATAGTAAGGAGAATTTGGATTGGAAACCTGCATTAATATTGTATTTAGAAGGTTTAGATTTTTCAAGGGTATGATGATTGTTGCAGTTACTGGCATATTCCATTGGGCCTTTGAAGTAACCGTAAAGCCTTTAATTGTTGCAAAACCGTTAAGGCTATTATGCGTTGTTATTGAACTAGCATTGCTGGCTGGTGCAATCATTATGGCTATTGCCAAAATGATGACCGATATACCTATAATTTTCTTGCTTAACATCGGTATCACTATTCCATTCATAAGTTATATTATAATTTTATGGTAATTTTCTATTAAAAATTGCTATAAGCTCGCTAATCTAGATATTTTTTAAATTAATTTAGCGATATAGAAAATCATTTCCAGCTTTTTAAACTCAAAATGAATGTTAATAGTGATGCTATGAATCCAGCATTGATTGAATATTTCGAATATTTTACAATCTCTAATTCTCTGGAAATGCAATTTTGAATTATGTAAATTCATTATAATACTGAATTATTTAAAAATACCAAAGATCTTGGAAAGAATCTTATTAATATACTGGCCCAACCATTTTTTCTTATTAATTAAAGCAAATCCCTTTAAATTAATTGCATTATAGCACATTCTTTTCTTTATTGTGTTTAATAAAAAGTTTTAAAAAATTATAGAATTTCAATGCGAATTTAGGTAGTTCGACACAAAATTATAATTTTACCGAATCAAACTTTTAACAGGTTAAAAAATTATCGAACTTGTTCTATGGGAATATATTAAACACCAATTTTAAGACATTCATAATTCTAATCCTTACTATTTTCATGGGGATATTTTCTGTACAATAATATTGGAGCATCCGCCGGAACGAGAAACTCTTTATTGTATATATTGCTATATTTTGGAATTTGCGATGTCACAACGCTCCTGTCCTGTTTTAAGATCATCTTGTTAAATCTCATGAAAATGCAATTTATTAAACTAGATATAAGAGGTATATTGATGAATTTTTGATAAATCCTAACATATAAAATTTTTCTATTTTCATCCTCGGGAACGAATGCCGCCATTACCCTCAATTTATCACTAATTACATTTTGCCAGTAGTTTGGTAAAATCAACTGCAACCTACCTGTGCATTAATCCTTCTCTATTTCATTTTGTTTTTTTGGTATCTGTCCCATGTCCACCTCGTTGCAGACCCATACATTCAATACATCTCCTTCCAATTCTACTATTGGACCGTTAACTAATGTTCTGTTACCCCTCCCTATTGTTGTTCTATGAACGAATGGAAGATGTGATACATCAAGCTGATTCTCTATTGGTCTTGTATAATTCACCTCCCAAGTTTCCTTAATGGTTGAAAAAGAATAGGAGCTATCAATACCTTCATGCCACTTGATATCTTCCTCGGGATTTTTATCATCATACCACATGAATATGAAATTCATAAACTCCTTTACCTTGGAACTTCTTACCATATAATTAGGATTGATTTTTGCAGATTTACCCAGGGAAGGGATCAAAACTGCAATTCCATTACCATCATATAGAAATCCATGGTATGGGCATTGAACGCAATCATTCACTATTTCCCCCAGGCCCAGGTTTGCGCCTCTATGTGGGCATTTTGCATCAATGGCATGAACTTCATTTTTACTATCTCTCCAAAAAACTATATCAATTCCAAATCGCCTTGCCCTTGTTATTCTATTTCTCTTGACCTCTTCAGAGCTTAAAACAATATACCATTTATTCTTTAGCATCATTTAAATATCATGAATTTTCAATATTTATATATTGCAGGACGATACGTTTTTGGTATCTTATGTGGATTTATGTTATTTATTTCACTAGTGAATAATAATGGGTCCGGCCGTTTTTGCTTATGAATTTAAGCAAATACATAAAATTTATTGTATTTTTAGCTAGTTTCTTTTTTTTATTCGTATTTAATAAAAAGCTTTATAAAATAAAAATTTTTTAAATTTTTAAATAAAATAAATATATACTTATTTATAATTCTTGAGATTCTTTAGATTGAAAAAATGATAAATTCAGTGAAGGGACCATCCTTGAATTCATTGTATATAAAGATGATAAAATGAGTACTTTTGATATAAGGTATCTTTGACTTTTACACGTAGGTATGGACAATATACTCGAGGCAATAATTTCACAGGGTACTTTAAAATCTGTTTAATTTGCTTATCCATAAAATATCAGATTAAAATTATATATAAAATTT
>JAFMDN010000015.1 GCA_017857235.1 Methanobacteriota archaeon | reverse complement strand
CTTCAGGTTCCTCCACTCCTGCAAAGACGCCAAGCACGTGCTCAAATTTCTTCTGTTCGGTCATTTTTGTCATTATCCATCTTGCGAATTTATTGTCAACAATTTTCTGAAACTGTGCAACGAGTTTTGTGGAATCTGGCAGTTTTTCTGATCCATAAAAATTGACCCCAAAATTGTTGTTGGGGGAAGGATCACTCATTTCTCATCACCTCTTTTCTAATTAGATATATTTTTGTACTAAAAATTTTTATCCTAAAGATTTTGTTTATTTCATAATTCATGTTCATCAGCCTCCATAATTTCTTCTTGAGACTTTCTTACTTCAGAAGAGTGATTATTTCTAAAAACAATGACAGGAATATTCGAGAGATTTACCATCTCCAGGATATCGAATATAGAATGGGAATAATGACCCACTTGTCCAACTTGTAATGCAATTATATCATATTCATTTCTATTTATGATCTTAGATATTTCCTCTTTAGAATTACCAGTTGAAATTTTATAATCGTAAACAGCATTCTCTCTTTTTGGCATCATCTTGATAAATGAATACATTTTCTTTTCGGCTACTGATTTTGCATAGTTTATGTCTCCGTTATCAATGCAATCATTAAGTGTATCCACAGAAAAAGGTACCACGTGGAAAAATGTTATTCTTAGAGAACTGTCAAACATGTTCAAAATGGAATATATATTGGAAACTGTGTACTGATCACAGGTTGTAGGTATTAGTATCCTTAAAGTTCTTGTATGAGATTTTTCATTGTTTAGTTTCTCTATTTTACTATATGACTGTCGCCTGCTCATAATATATTATATGAGCAGGGTAGTTAAAAATTGCAGACAAATATTTAACTTAACACAGAAAAATAATCAATAATTTGCTTATTCATGATAATTGTTTTACTAAAAATCATTTAATAGGCTCTTCCAGCACAATATTGAATTGCTTTATTTCGACATCGAATTTAGTTAATTCTTTCTGTATGTAATTCCTTATATCTATGCAAGTTTCGCCAACGATTGAAACTATGATTCTTTCAGATCCGCTAATGATCATCAAACTTTTCACATTCTTTTCTCCCCTCAAAAATGAAACTAACTCATTTAACTTTAAGGGGTTGGCGTTGAGGAAAATAAGTGCCTTGCACGAAAAACCCATCTTATTGTAATTTAAAATACCCTTGCATTTTTCTAGAACTCCTCTACTTTTGAGAAGGTTTATTCTATCCCTTACAGTCCACATATTTCCATTGACTTTCTTGGCAACCTCTGAATAAGTCAGAGAACAGTCTTCTTCCAAAATTTCTAAAATCTCCATATCGAGCTTATCTAACCTGAACTCTTTCATATTTAGAATAATATAACTGAGAGGGATAAATAATTAATGTAAGCAAATTCTGCCGATAAGGAATTAATATCAACCAGAAATGACCAAATGTGAATTTTCTGGAAAGATTTCTCTTGAAGAGGATCAAGATATCAAATCAATTGGATGTAAATGAAGATATCTCGGAACTGGAAAAAATAGTCAAAGAAAAAAGAGATGAAATTTACAGATATTTGGATGAAAATGGTGGTAACAATAAAATGGAAATTTTATCAAAGGATTTTACTGTGTATACAATGACTCTCGAACAGGTTATTCTCGCGAGAAGGCTTGAATCAGGAGTTTCAACTCTGATATATTTTATATATACTATCCTAGGCAATATAGCAGGAGTTATAATGTCTGTCTTGGTATATATATCTACAACCGGTTACATTGGTCATATCATTCTACTGATATCAATAGCGGGGGGAATAGCAGGAATAGGAATCGCATTATTTAGTATGAAAAAAGAAAGGAAATTTATAAGTTCTTTGAAAAATGGAATATAAAATATAAGTTTTATTTAATTATCATAACGGGTATCTTTGATTTGGAGATCACCTTCATTGCTACACTTCCAATAATAAAATCTTCTGCTACCGAATGTCCTCTATGGCCCATCACCACTAAGTCAAATTTTCCACTGTTAGCCAATTCGATAATATTGCGGGCTGGATCCCCATCTATAATAGCGTAGTCAACTTTTATGGTGTCAGGAATTTTTAGGGATTTAATGAAATTGACCATTTTCTCTTCTGAATCTTTTCTGATCTTATTCATCCTGTCTATGTCAGCGAAATCCCATATATCTGCATAGTAAAGAGGGAGAACATAGATGAAATTGAAATGTTCAGAATCAGTGAATATTCTGACTGCTTCTTTGGCGGCTTTTTCTGAGTATTTGGAGAAATCTACGGGTATCAATATATTTTTAATAGAATTATTTTCCATTTTTACTCGCCACCTGTTTTACTTACTTCGTCTTCATGCATAAATTTTACGTCTTTACCCTTAATTCCAAAATAATGTGCAATATTAGGTCTCAATTTTATGTATGTGACTAAGAATATTATCTGAAATATGGGGAACATTCCAGGTGGAATAGCCACAAGGGGAGAAAAAGCGGTTGAAGCAATAGCTATTGCCGTCGCCTCATTCTTTCCTATGCTTGGAAATAATGCTGCCATGCTGTCCCAATAATTTATTTTTAATTTTTTAAGTAAAACTGTGAGGAATATTAGCGAGACGGTCCCGAAAACCATTGCAGTGTAAAATACTCCTATGATTTCATGGAAATTCTTTATGACCATAGGCGAATTAGGCAGAAATATAAGAAATACTATCATGAACATTCCTAGCATTGTTAAAGTAGGAAAAATCGGGCTTATTTCTATAAATTTATCCTTCCCCATCCACTTTATTAAGCCATAATGTGTGATTACCCCAAAAATTAATGGCAAGAGAATAACTTCAATTATAGTCATAACGAGAAGAACCATGGATATTTTTAAATGGTAAATTGATCCATATAATCCAGCAAATAATGGAATTATAGGAATGCCTATTATGAATGTTATTGCAACAAGTGCAGTTGCTGCCTCTATGTTTCCTCTCATTAGACCAACATACCCGATGCTCATCGATGAGCAGGGCACAAGCCAAGCAAGGAAAATTCCTAGTCTAATAAGAGGATTTGAAACAAATAGATCTCCAAGTATTATAGCCATCAATGGTCCCCAGCCGAAATTCATAAGAAGAACTATGAGAAGTAATTTCCAGTTTTTTACAGCCTTCGCAAGACCGCTTACATTCATCATGACCATCATAGGGAATATCATTATGATTATAGCTACCATTTCAAGGGACTTAATTGCATTAATATTCTGGTGAACTGGCTGAGCATATCTAAGACCAATTATAAAGGCAATGACAATGGAAATTGCCACATAAACTCCTAGAAATCTGTCAAGATGGTCTCTCAATTTCACTAATTTTGATTCCAAGGTCATAGTACCTCTACCGGCAGGATAAATAAAGATATTGCACGCAAAAAATTGGGAGGATTAAATTCAAATGCACAAATTATTTGGTGATTTTCAACAACCTAGAAGGCATATTATAAATATTGCCAGATTGGATCTTCCCATAGATTATAATCTTCTTTCAGTTCATTGATTTCTATATCATTCAAATTATGTTCCTTTCCAATCTTTGGATATATCTCAACTATCTTTTCTATTATTTCGTGAAGAGTAATTTTGTCAAATTCAAATTCATCCTGTATATTTCCTGTAAATTCTCTGAATTTAGCATAATATTTCACCGTGACCTTCATGTTTCACCTCCAGTATGGCTCCCTTGCTTTGACTGCCTCTTCCATAATCTTCTGTATATCTTTTTCTCACCTGAAACTGAATGCCTGATCCTTCCTGTTGAGGCATGTCTGGAATTGACACTTTGATGTTACTCTTAGCCTAATGCAGTTATTGCAGAAATAGGGATTCCGCATTGGCATAACAAGTTCAACTTCCACCTCCGTGCTTCTAGGATTAACTCTGTATTTTTTTCTGTGATGAAGTGAATTATAGGAAACTCCTACAATTTTATCTTCCAGCCTTTTTTCTATATTCCTTAAGTCATAATGATATCTTCTGAAATCTTCTGTGTTTTCTCCATTCCTATCTGTTTCATATTCTATGAGCTGTAAAATTCCTCCCTTTTCAGATGCGAAAATCATCATTTTATCTATCTCATCAGTATTCGATCCATTCAGTACAACAAAATTGATCTTAACCGGTTTTAATCACGCCTCTAGTGTTGCACCAATCCCTTTCTCAACAGATAATACACCTCCTTCATTTCCTGTAATTATCCCGAATTTGTTTTTATGCAAGGAATGCGGTGATATGTTGATTTTGTCAAGTCCTTCTTCCCTGAGTGATTTGGCCCTTGATTCCAGAAAGAAACCGTTAGTGATCAGTGATATGCCACCCTTGATGTGTTTTCTTGTCCTTGAAATAATTTCCTCAAGGTCCATGCGGATAAGCGGTTCTCCTCCGGTGAATTTTATTCTGTTGACACCCTTGGGGATGCTATCCTAAACACTTCTTCAATCTCTTCCGGAGAAGAGTGTTCCACGTTT
The DNA here is from genome assembly GCA_017857235.1 of Methanobacteriota archaeon. GTDB lineage: Archaea > Thermoplasmatota > Thermoplasmata > Thermoplasmatales > JAFMDN01. Next base: position 21,838 of record JAFMDN010000015.1, on the reverse strand, counting down.
TCCACAGTTCCTTCCATATGGCAGAAAAAACATTTGAAATTGCATACGGCATTCAACTGTATTCTCAGGCTATTTGGGGGACGAGAATAGTTGTAAAATAAGTTTAGCAATATATCAAATATTCATATCAATACTTTATGATATTTCTTCAATAAAATTAATGCCATTTCTTTGTTCCATCCTCATAAACATCCTGTTTCCAGATGGGTACTCTATTTTTTAAGCTGTCTATTATGAAAATACAGCATTTGAATCCTTCTCCCCCATTTAAAACAACCTAGTCCATTGATATCAACATAAATTGCCAAGGATGCGATCGTTTGAAATGGCCTTCCTTGCATTTGAGGAAAAAGCTTTTCAAATTCTCTGCTTTAAATAACCTTATAGGAGAAAGGAATGAAATGAATAAAAGTAGATAAAATCAATTATTTCTCGGCAGTACCCTGGCTTCTCATCACACATCAGAGAGGTATTCTGCATCTCTTGAAATTTCCTCCAGTGCCTTTCCTTTCGGTTCAGGCAGTAAAATAATTGTGATCACCAGACCAATGATGGAGAGAATTGAAAGCAATATGAATAGACCACTTAGATGGAAATCCGATAATATGAACACGTTAAGGAAAGTTCCTATAAATGCGCCAAGCTTTCCACCGGCAGCTGCAATTCCAGAACCTGTTCCTCTGGCTGATATTGGAAAAACTTCAGGCGGGACTACGAAGGTAGTTACATTTGGACCGAATTCAATGAAGAAGTAGCTTATTCCGTAAAGAATCATGAACTGTAGGATATAAGCGGGCGTAGTCAGGAAGGGGAATAAACCTAATATTCCGAAGGAAAGAGCCATCATAGCAAATCCAGCAACCTGGATTGGTTTTCTGCCAATTCTATCCATTGTGAATGTCGCAAGCCAGTAACCTGGGAGGGCTGCTAACCCGAATACCAATGCGGATAATTCGGTAGTTCTTATGACATGCGCTATCCCTTTTACGCTGGCAGGTACAAGGAAGCTTAGCATTTCACTTGACATAATACTGTTGCCGTACAATGCCCAGTCCATAAGGAACCAACTTCCTGCTGTGACAATTACTAGACCGAGAAGTTTTCTATCCGTTAGAATCCTTCCCATCGTCAGATGGCTCTTTGCCCTTGCCTCTGAGACCGAAGGTGAGATGTTTATTTTGGTATATGAATTGAGGTCACGAGCAGCTTTCAATATTTTCCCTTTTACAATTGCAGAGTATTTGGGTGGTTCAGGCATTTTCCTTCTGAAATAGATGACTACTGCCGCCGGAATTGCACCTATTGCAAGGAGAAGTTTCCACGTTAATGCCGGATTCACCCCTGTTGTAAGAAAAGCCAGTGCTACCAAGGGTCCTGCAACAAGACCCAAACTCTGCATTGAGAATACCATTCCTACGAATCTTCCCCTGTTCTTTGTATTGGAATATTCGCTCATTATGACGGAGCTTGTGGCATAGTCACCACCAATTCCTATACCAAGTATGAATCTCCATGCTATCAGGTAGTAGACACCATTTACTGGAACAAGGAATGCGCTTCCAAGTGCACCGATAACAAGTATCACGAGCTCCAGACCGTAAACCGCTTTTCTGCCCAATACGTCGAGGAGCCGACCAAAAATCATGGCACCTATAACTGCCGACAAAAGGGCTGTTGATGATAAAAGGGATGTCTGAACTGTGGTAAATTTGTTCCATCCAGCAAGTGGCAATATCGATAGCACCACTCCTATTATGAAAAGATCGTATGCGTCAGTGAAAAATCCCAGACCAGCAGTGACCCATGTTTTGTAGTGAAAACCAGATGGTTTTGCTTCGTTCAGCGAGTCTACTATCTTTTTTGCATCCTCACTTATGTGATCCATTTGCCATCAGTTTTGGAATGGATTAAAAGGGAAAGAGCTTATGAAAGTACTTTATTTAAGCTACATATTACTCAATAGAATATATAGTTCGTTTTTAAATAAAACACCACCGACAATCTCGTGAAAGAATTACTTAAAACTCACTCAAAAATTCCCTAACGTTTTAAGTAAACGATACTATTTCCAAACCTAGGAAACGCGATCTCAAAATTTTGTTCTCACAATTATTAAATTTTTGATCTTACAACAAATAGTTTCAAATAAGCTAGCACTATAAAATTCTAAAATAGGGGAGACTTTAGATTAATCAAATCTTAATACTCTAAGTGGGGCCGACCGGATTTGGACCGGCGACCTCCCGGTTATCAGCCGGGTGCTCTAACCAGGCTAAGCTACGGCCCCATTAATATTACAATCCGAAAATCCATGAAGATATTAAACTTTTATCAAAAATTTCTGCCTCATAAGAAAAAAAGAATGAAATAAATTAAAGGATTATGCTTCAGAAGTTAGTTCCTGGAGCTCTTCAAGAATTTTCTTTGCCAATTTTCCTACTTCATCATCTTTTTCAGAAAGGTCTGCGATATCGTCTATTGTATGTTCCTTCATCCATTTATATACTCCTTTATTTGCCATAAGACATCTGTATGATAATTGTCAGACAAGTATAAATAGATTTTTACATTTGAATATTAAATTAAAATTACTTAAATAAATAATATGTAATATTAGAGTTATAATTTATTAATAAGAGAGTTGACTTTTGCCTCAAGATCCTTTAATTTATTGCTCTGTTTTTCTATTAAATTTCTTAACTCATTCAATTCCTCTGAGGTTGAATTCTTGTATTCCAATGCTTCTCTAATAGCTCTCCTAACCCTACCATCAGTCTCTGTATCTAGATAGCCCCTGAGACCCTGTATTAATTTAGTATCGCCCGTATTCCTTATAGCGTTAACGGCACTCAACCGAACAGCGAAATATTTATCTTTTAGAGCGGTGTGAAATGTATCGGCTAAACTCATATCTTTCCAATAATACTTGGACAGTGCAAGAACAGCGGCAGCTCTAGTTTGCCAGTTATAATTGGTTCCCGTGTATTTTTTGATCACATCTATGAGATTTCTGTCACCTATCTCCCCAAGCCCTTTTAATCCTGTTGTTCTAATAATATCATCATATGATTCATCGTCAAGATGCTCTACAATGAATTTTGAGAATTTTTCACCATTGATTTTCGCCAATGAAAATAGGATTTCTCCACGGATTCCGTATGCCTTTTCTTTTGAATAAATGTTCATTAAATAATCTCCGAGTTCTGTATATTGCAAATTTGCAGATGCTTTAACTACTTCTTTCCTGGCAAGGTAATCCGGATCTTTCAAAAATTCCATTAAAATCTCAGCTGCTCTTTTACCTCCTATCTTAGCAATGCTTTCTGCTATCTTCCCTTTGACAAACCAAAACTTCTCATTTTTATATGAAGAGTTGAGGAACTCAAGTTCACTTGGGCCATATTTAGATATTTCAAGAGCAGCATCTGCTCTTTCAAGTGGTGATAAGCCTTGCCCTATTATATAATAGGCCTCTTCCTTGGGCCTCTCATATTCCAATACTTTCAAAACCTTGTATTCAGGGTCAACACTTATAGCTTTGTACCCTGAATCATCAATATTAATAATTTCTTCTGCGTTGTTTATTAACATTTCAGTTTCTTCTACTTTATCATTTTTATATACTCTGATTGGTAACTTTAAGGAATAGATGTTGCCTTTCTGACTTATGATAACTTTTACCCTTTCCTTTGAGTGCTCGACTTTGACGTGAATTTCAGGATGGCCTTCCAAGTAAATGAAATCGTGGAAGAATTTTTCCATAGGGAGGCCAGTGATCTTATGAAATGCCGACCTTAGTGCTTCAGTTCCAACACTTTTTCCTTTATTTTCATTGAGGTAATAATTTATTGCTTTCCAGAAATTTTCCTCCCCCACAAGGTAATTTAAATACCTCAGTACAAGGGAAGCCTTCTGATAAAGATGCCTGTCAAAGAGTTCTGCAGGGTCCATATATCTATTTTCCACAATAGATCTGGAATACCTTGATTTAAATTCATTGAGATAAGCTTCCCTATGCTTGAAAACTTCCACTAAAAATTCATCCTTTCCTTTTAGTTTTTCCATGTAAATTAAAGCTATATAGGTTGCAAAACCTTCATTAAGCCAGGCATGAGACCAGTCCTTGCAGGTTACGTAATCACCAAACCATTGATGTGCTAGTTCATGGCAAACCAGACTATCTGATTGGTAATCGAGATGTGCAAGCTCATCATGTAAAGTTCTGTCAGTAAGGGTAGTTGCACTGAGGTTTTCCATACCCCCAAATGTAAATTCGGAAACACAGGTTTGAGAATATTTCTCGTAAGGGTATTTAACACCGGTTTTTTCACTTATGAACTTCATCATATCTGGAGTATTTTGAAATGACCTTGGGGCCAAGCTTTCATATTTTTTCTGGAAATACGAGATTATTGGTATACCTTCCCATTCCTGCCTCATTTCAGAGAATTTCCCGGCTATAATACTCACAAGATAGGATGGGAATGGAAAATCTTCCTTGTAAATGAATGTAGTATGCTCCCCTTCAATTTTCGAATCTAGATGACCATTGCTTATAACAAAATAATCATTGGGAACAGTCACCCTTATCTCATAAGAGGATCTCATATTGGGATAGTCATAAGTGGGGAACCAGGAATGGTTATCCATATCCTCCCCCTGTGTCCAAAACTGTACCCCATCATCTGTTTCAACGAAATATCCACCCCTCCTGGGAACGGATTTGTATGTGATTACCAAGTTGTAATGTCTGCCTGCTTTGAAATCCCCAAATATTATGAGTTTTTCTCCATATGTGAAAAATTTGGAACTATTCCCATTGATACTCACACTATAAATAATCATATCTGTGGCATCCATTTCAATGCTCTCCACTGAAAAAGAATTCATAACTATGCTATGCGTTACCTTACCTAATATGGCTCTGTTTTCAAAGTCAAGCTTTATGTCTATTATGGTCTTTTTAATTTCATAGAATTTGTCCCTTTCCAATTTTTCTTCATATCCACTTAGCACGAAGGGTTTAGAATTTTGAGACATGAAATAATATGTATTCTTTAAATTTAAATTCTATCTAGTTTTTCCAATATTAACTGGGAAATTGCATCTAATGTTTCATTTCCGTCGGAAACAGGCTTGATTCTTTCATACCTAATACCCTTGGATAATAACTTCTCCTTGAATAAAATATCCAGATCATAAAGTACTTCTATGTGCTCATATAGAAATCCTATGGGAACATCTATAACTTCTTTTATTCCCATTTCAGTTAATCTTGAAACGATATAGTCCATGTCCGGACCAATCCACTTACCGCCAAATGGTCCCTGACTGTGGTAAAACCACATGTATTTTCTAAGAGGTGAAATTAATTTCATATTATCCACGAGAAGCTTAGGGTAAGGGTCGTAACCTCTAACAGGGAGGCTGTGAGAGGAAAAAAGGATAAATTCATTGTGTTTCTCGAGAATTTTCCTGTAATAATCAATTATGAGAGGATGGAAACCTATATTTTCAATTCTGATAAAGTTCCTTCCCTTCAACGAATTTTCAAAAGGAATGTAATAGCTATCGAATATCTGCTTGGAATATATTGGAAATAAAGGCACTTCTATTATGATATGGTCGTTGATCATTCTAGCAGCATCTTTAATATTAGGTCTGTAATGTTTAGTGAGCAAATGTACCTTTAAATCCAACCGACTTTCCAATTTGTCCCTGATGTTATTAACAGTCTTTATTGATGGAGTTTCCCCACCAATCATCTGTAATTTCTTTATATTTTCATCAATCAACCACTGTGGAGGATCCCTCCCATTCATAATGTCTTTGAGGTATTCCCTCATTTCTGAAACATCAGCAGGATATCCATAATACATTAAAGCAACTGAAACATTACTTTTCATAGTTTCCAATCACCTTGGATATTAGTATTAGCTTATTTACATCAGCGTTGGGGGGAACTCCATGGCCCAAATTAAATATGTGCCCTTGGAATCTGCTTCCCAATCTCAACGTTTCTATGACTTTATTTTCCAAATTATTATTTTCAAGGAAGAGGTACGACGGGTCAAGATTACCCTGAACTGAGAGCCACGGATATTCCTTTGAAAGTTCATATAGGTCATAATTCCAATCCAGTCCAAGAACATGGAATCTCAAATCTACTATATATTTTAGAAGGTGGTGTGTATTCCTGCCGAAAAAAATAATTGGCTTATTTAACAGCCTTAATTTTTCTATGAGCATGTTTTCATAGGGGTGAAGAAAATCCAAATAATCAGCCGGTGACATATTTCCAACCCATGATTCAAAAATCTGTACAATATCGCATCCTGAATCAAGCTGGAACTTAGCAAAGTTATATGAAGCATCGACAAAACCTTCTATTTTATCACCCTTTTCAATTATTTCTTTCTTAGTTTTAAAATAATCATTTCCATGCCCATCGTATACGTAACTCATTAGGGTAAAGGGCCCACCTGTTATTCCCATTAGAGGCTTTTCAGGGAAATGTTTTTTAATAGCTTCCACAGATTCCTTGAATGTTTTCTTTAATTCTGTTCCCGCACTTTCTATACTTTTTATTTTTAAATTTTCCTCGTAATCCACATCCATACCCAAAAGGTTCAATGAAAGAAGAATATCCGTATAAAGGATAAGAAAGTCAGGATTGAAGTATTTTAAAGGGAGTTCTGTAAGTTTAATTATAGCCTCGGGGTTCCTGAAAGCAAAGTTGATTCCATATTGGTTTCTAATATCATGGTACTCTTTCAAATATCTCCCTGACTGTCTCATGAACCAAAATGGCCTGTGCCCTAATTTTTCTTCATATTCACGAATGAAATTCATTGAAGATTAATTCATGAAGTTATATGAAATTATTTCAATTTCCAAATTGATAAAATATGGTATCAATTATTAAATTCCATTTAAATATGATTTCTTGATATAGGGGCAATGAATTCAGGCGGTTTTGATTTTAATTCAAAGCCTATACTTATATTCTGGGAAACTACAAAGGCGTGCGACCTTGCATGCAAACACTGCAGAGCTTCGGCTATAACCGATCCCCTACCCGATGAAATGAATATAGATCAATCTTTAAATTTTTTAGAGCAGATAGTAGGTTTCGGGAAACCCTATCCAGTTCTTATCCTAACAGGAGGGGACATTATGAAAAAGAGAGATCTTGAGAGGATACTTTCTAAATCTAAAGAGCTGGGTATACCGGTATCAATGTCTCCAAGCGCAACACCCTTGATAAACGAGGAATCTATGAAAATGATGGAAAAGTACGGAGTTAGATCTTTATCTTTATCATTAGATGGTTCGAAAAAAGAAACACATGACTGGCTAAGGGGTGTTGAAGGTACATTTGACAGAACCCTAAAATTAATAGATACCCTAATATCCCGAGGCTTTACCCTCCAAATAAATACAGCGGTATTTCAGAAAAATGTATTGGAACTGCCAGAGATATTAAAAATATTGAAGGATAAAGGCGTTAAAACATGGGAGGTATTCTTTTTGATCCATACAGGCAGGGGTATCGATAGAGAAGACCTGGATGTAAAGGGCTATGAGGATGTAAACAACTATCTGGCATTTGCATCAAGGTACGGTATAGTGGTAAGAACTGTTGAATCACCTATGTTTAGGAGAATATTAATGGAAAGGCAGAAGACTGAATACAACGGGGGAGAACTATACAAAGAACTTGTGGAGAAGACTATATCACTTTTAGGACCACCAAAGGATAAAATAATGGGAAACACAAGTAATACCAGGGACGGGAAAGGGATAATTTTCGTTTCGCATAACGGGGAAGTAAATCCCAGTGGATTCTTGCCTTTCTACCTGGGGAATGTAAAGAATCAGAGCATAGTTGATATTTACAGAAGGAACGAAATTTTACTTAAACTCAGAAATCCTGAAAATTTCAAGGGGAGGTGTGGCGTTTGTGAATACAGGGACATATGTGGCGGATCAAGAGCAAGAGCGTACTCATACTTTGGAGACATATTCCAGGAGGACCCCAGGTGTCCTTACATTCCAGGTGAAATTAAAAATAAGCATGCATTGGAAACTAAAAATTCAAGTTCATAATACCCTGTTGATCTAAATGTATGCATTAATTATCATAGCGCTCATAATTCATGTCTTATCAGCAGTATTCCTGGTGGGGTCATCGATTTTTGTATGGATTGTAGTATGGCCAGCCAGTTATACTATGTCAGATGAAAAATTGAGAACAAGGTTCATGAGTGTTATGGGTAAGAAATTTGCTTTTTATACTAATTTATCCGTTTTATTTCTTACCATAACTGGAATTTATATGGTTTATTCAGTGAGACCCGTTTATATAACTAATTTTTATGGAGCTATATCACAAACATGGGGGCAGATACTCACAATAAAGATCGTAACTGTGGCCTCTATGTATGCATTAATGTATGGAAACAACATATGGCATGGGAAATTGATACCCAGGCTTGCAGAAAATGGAAATTTTGAGAAATTAAAGCAGGTAAGGAAAATCGCCCATCTATTATCATTCATCACAGTTTTCTTAATGGTCCTAATAGTTATTGAAGCAGTATTTCTCGCGGGGGTGTTCTGGTGAAGAGCGAGAAACTTTTCAATAAGGCAATCAAAATTTTTCCAGGCGGTGTTAATAGTCCTGTGAGGTATTATTCCCCGTACCCTAGATTCATAAAGGGAGGAAAAGGGCAAAAAATATGGGATGTGGATGGAAATTTTTATGATGATTACGTTTTGGCCTATGGACCACTTATATTAGGGCATGCCAATAAAACCATTTCAAGGGCCATTGCAGAAAGATCACAAAAAGGAACAATGTTCGGTGCACCAACTGAAGAAGAATTAAAACTTGGAGAAATTATATCAAAAAGCGCAAAATTGGACATGTTAAGATTTGTTAACTCAGGTGGAGAAGCAACATATCACGCTTTGCGATTATCAAGGTTTGTTACAAAGAGAAAAAAGATTTTAAAGGTAAAAGGTGGGTATCACGGGACCCATGATTTCAATTATCCTGGTGAATTTGTAAAAGAAATCGATTTTAACGATTCACAGTCGTTGAAAAATGAATTGTCAAGCAGAGAGTATGCAGCTTTCATATTAGAGCCAGTAATGGGAAACGTTGGCGTAGTACTGCCTCAGGATGGATATCTGCAAGATGTAAGGGAATATACAGAAAAATTCGGAACAATATATATTTCTGATGAGGTAATAACGGGATTTAGGACTAAGTTTGGAATTTATTCTGATAAATATGAACCAGACTTGGTAACTCTTGGAAAGATTATCGGTGGTGGAACTCCTTTGGCAGCATATGGAGGCAAAGAAGAAATTATGAAAAATGTGAAGCCAGCGGGTGAATTTAAACAGGCTGGCACATATTCCGGTAACCCTCTGTCTGTAACAGCTGGTCTGGCTGCCTTGAGAATACTCAGCAGAAAAGATTACGGAAAACTCAATTATTTGAGTAATGTAGCAGCCGGCATACTTGAAAAATCAGGTGTAAGGGTCAATATGGTCACTGGGATGCTTTCCATGCATTTTTCAAGCGAAGAAGTTACTAATTATTCAAGAATTGACCTGAAACTTTACTACCAAATTTGGTCAAAGCTTTTCCCATATGTTTTGAATTCTGGAATATTCATTGCACCATCGCCTGAAGAAACAATGTTCATATCTTTTTCCCATACGTTAAAAGATATTACAAGGGATATGGATATAATAGCCGGGAGGGTAGAAGAGATTTGGAAAAGCTGAGAATAGCCACAAGGGATTCCAAACTTGCAATATTCCAGGCCGAAAGATTCGCAAAACTCCTGACTCAATCAGGTTTAAATGTTGAAATTATAAAGGCTAAAACTTTAGGGGATCATGACACGAAAAGTCCTCTCTACGAATTAAAACAGGTTGGTATCTTTACATCAGAATTGAATAAAATGTTAATTGACGGAGAGGCTCATTTCGCAATTCATTCAGCCAAGGACCTTCCTTCGCAACTTGAAGATGGCGTGGAGATATCCCTCTTTATGGACAGGGATGATTATAGGGATTTTTTTGTTTCAAAGGGTCCTATGAAAAATTTTAAAGGAATAATAGGAACAAGTTCAAAAAGAAGGGAACTTTTCTTAAAGCAATCCATGGGATTTAAGGATTTTAAAATAATAAGGGGGAACATAGATACAAGGATAAGGAAATTTAATGAAGGAATCTATGATGCTATTATAGTAGCAAAGGCGGGTTTAGATAGGTTAGGAATAGAAGTTCCAGGTGAGGTTATACCTGAAAACATAATTCCACCTGCACCGAACCAAGGAATTATTGCAGTAACCTCTCTGATAGGTAGCCAATATTCAAAAATTGCAAGAACATTCCAAAATGAAGCGGTTTTATGGGAGGCTTCCCATGAGAGGGAATTAATGTCAAGGTTAGGTTTGGGATGTCATAACGCAGTGGGAATAAAGTCTGAATATTCTACTAAAACTACAAAATTCTCCTTTACAGATGGAGAAAGGAGGTTCGACTACTTAATAAAGGGAGAAATAACAGATAAGGACATAAAATTCATAAGTGATAATATATGGTGAAAGCGGCCTATGTGGGTGCAGAGGACGAGGAGATTAAAAGGGATTATCCAATTATTCCAATTTTGAGGATTAGATACAATGTAATAGATATAAAAAAGATGGAAGGTAATTTTGCTTTTACATCAAAAAGAGGAATTATTTCATTAAAACTTAACGGGATTTCTTTGAGACCAATAGAATTGTATTGTATAGGCAAAGCCACTAAAAATAATCTCTTCAAATATTACGGATTTACTTGTAAGGTTCCAGAGATAGAGGATTCCCTTCATTTAGCAGAACTGATTATAAATGATGGAGTTAAGAATATAACCTTGGTTACAAGCAACCAGTATTCTAGAGAGATGATCAAAAAGTTGGATGAAAATGGAATTCATGTTAATATAGTAGAAGCTTATGAAATATCAAAGAATGAAAATATAAATCCACAGGAATTCTGCAACTACGATTCTCTTTTGTTCGGTTCATCCAAATCTTTTCTATTTACTCTGGAACTGATGGGTTTGGATAAATTGAAAAATAAGAAAATTTACGCCATAGGAGGACCAACTGCCAGGACTATGGAAGCATACGGTTTGAAACCCTTAATGACATTCGCATCTCCCGACATAAGAAAAGCCATGGAATTTATTTTTAATTCTTAAAAAAAGGATCTGAAATTTAATCGTGACAAAACGGATATATTTTATGTTGATATAACGGTAAGGTGCGAAAAATTGGAAAAGGGTGGTATTTTTCTAATAAAAGTATCCTATAGCGATCTAGGTTCCATGTTCTTTTCCACAGTCAAACCTATCCAATTAGAAGAGGTATACGACTATATATCAAAAAATGAAAATATTCAGGAAGCAGTGGTCCTATGGACGTGTAACAGGTTTGAAATATACTTCTATCCAGGTTCATACGATTCAGTGCAGTTCTTTGATGAATTTTTGAAGGGCAAAGTATACAAATATTCTGTAATCCACGGGGAAGATGCCATAAGGCATTTATTCCTTGTTTCTGCTGGCCTGGATTCAATGGTATTGGGGGAGAATGAAATATTGGGCCAGGTAAAGGAAGCTTGGATGATAAGCCAGAAAAAAGGATATTCAGGAACGAACATGAACCAGGTCTTCAGGAAGGCAATAGAGGTAGGGAAGAAGGTCAGGACTTTACACGGCTTCAATAAAATCAAAAGGAGTGTTGCCTCTGAAGCCATAGAATTTATAGACAGCAAGGAAGAGATTTTAATCATTGGAGCCGGAAAGTTAGGGACACAAATTGCTAAAATGTTAAAAGAAAAGGGCTTGAATTTTTCCATATCAAACAGGACAGAAATTAAGGGGAAAAATTTAGCAAAGGAATTGAATGTTGATTTTGTAGATTTCGATGTGAAAAAATGGGCTAATTTTCATACCATAATAATAGCTGCATCATCAAATGGCTATCTTATTAAAAAAGAAGATATTGTTAAAGGCAAGGTGCAGAAAATTATTGATTTATCATTTCCCCCATCTGTAGATCCAGAACTTTCAAATAAAGTTGAACTTGTAAATATGGAGCGGCTCAGTTCCATATCTGAAATAAATAACAAGAGAAGAGAAGCATTGGCTAGGGAAGCCTTAAAAACTGTTGAGGAAGAGTATTTGAAATTTATAACTAATTTGAATGAAAGGGAGAAGCAAAAAATTATTAAAAAATTTGTGACCTACACAGATAATATTCTGAATGAAGAATTAGAAATCTTTTCAAAGGAAATACCAAGGGAATACATGTTAGAGGTGGAAATGGGAATCAAAGCCACCAGAAATAAAATACTGGGCCCCTTGATCCAAGCACTAAAAAATACAGCAGATATTAAATCTTCGTCATTATTGTCAGAGCTGGAGAGGGTATTGGATGAGCAGCTATCCAAGTCTAAGGTTGAGAAGGTTAAGGAAGTCAAAGGAAATTAGGGACATCCTTTCGGAGACACACATAAATTTAAATAAATTGATAATGCCTATATTCATTGATGATAACCTAAAATCAAAAGAGGAAATCAAATCTATGCCCGGTATTTACAGATATTCTGAAAATGAGTTAATAGACCTGGTTAAATTATATGAAGATATTGGAATAAAGAGTGTGCTATTATTTGGAATACCAAAAGTTAAGGACAATCTTGGAAGCGAAGCCTACAACCCCAATGGTATTGTGCAGAGGTCAATAAGGAAGATTAAAGAGGAAACAAATTTAGTAGTGATGGCAGATCTTTGCATGTGCGAATATACAGATCACGGTCACTGCGGAATTGTACGCGATGGCACTGTAGATAATGACAAAACATTAGGATATTATCAAAAGATTGCAAAAACCTATGCTGAGAGTGGAGTGGATGTGGTGGCACCCTCGGGTATGATGGATGGGCAGGTATTGGCTATTAGGGAAATTCTAGATAAGGAAGGATTCAATGATATCATGATTATGGCCTATAGCGCAAAATATGCCTCTTCATTGTACGGGCCATTTAGGGATGCAGCATATTCAGCCCCATCGTTTGGAGACAGGAAGACATATCAGATGAATTTTTCTAATTCAAGAGAGGCCATTAGAGAGATTGAAGAAGATATACTGGAAGGTGCGGACATAGTTATGGTCAAGCCAGCATTATTCTACCTAGATATCGTTAAAGAAGCCAGAAGGTTGTTTGACCTTCCGTTGGCAGCGTATTCAGTAAGTGCAGAATATTCGATGTTGATCAATGGATCTAAGCAACGCTACTTTGACCTAGATTCAATTATAAAAGAGAGCATAATGTCCATATTTAGAGCAGGTGCAGACCTCGTAATTTCATATTTCACCGAATATATTGCAAAAAATAGGGAAATCTTCATTTCTTAAATTAAAAAATTAGAATAAGGTTTTATATTATGCTTCATAATTGAATCTAAGTGATTACAAATGAGAATAGTCATATGGAACATAGATTTCAAGTGCAATCTTCTATGCAAAGGATGTAATGCTTTTCAAGGAAACGAACTATTCCCAAGGGATAAGATCGATGATTTTATAGATGAAATGAAATACAATAAAGTAAAGGTTGTTTCTGTAACGGGTGGCGAACCAACACTCCATCCAGACCTTCCGAAGATAATGAAAACTCTAAAGGAAAAAGGGTTCTTTACTCATATAGCAACCAATGGAACCAACAAGTATATGTTGGAAAAAATCTCCCCCTATCTTGATGCAGCAACCATATCTTTGGACAGCCACATACCGGAGCTGCACAACGAATATAGAGGCAGGAAAATCTTCGATATTGTTGTAGATACCATGAAATTCCTGAAGCCGAGAGTGAAAGTTCTAACATCAAACATGCTGGTAACGAACTTCAACTACGATAAGATAAATGAATATGCGGAATTTGTAAACAAAGAGATAGGTGTGCCGGTATCCATGTGTTTCCCCGATAACACGGCCTATTACTATGAAAGGGTACCGGTTGAAAAGGAACAGATTAAGGCCGCATTCAAGTATGCCAGTGAAAATTATAAACAGCACAAATTTGGAAATACAAAATCCTTCTATGAAGAAGCTGTTCTATGGCTGGAAAATAAAGAAGTATCAAGGTGCAGGGCGGGGCAGGAGGTTTTTTATGCTGATTACAGGGGGAACGTTTACCCTTGCTTCTACAAAACCGATGTTAAATTAAATGAAACCAGGAAATGGAAAATTTACGATAATAACTGTAACGCATGTTTCATACAGTGTTTCAGAGAGCCTTCGATAAAAAAACCCATAGAGCAAGCAAAGTTAATCGCCGGTATATATCTTTATAATAGACGAAGCGATTCCAGGGCTAGATGAGAATAGCCCTGTTCAGCGATACATACTACCCCATCCCTGACGGAGTCTCAAAGCACCTAGTGGACTTTAAGAAAGAGCTGAAAAAGAGGGGACATGAGGTAAGAATTTACACTCTGGTAAAAGGGGATGGAGACGTTTACAGCCTTCCATCTTTACCGTTCCCATTATACAAGGAATATAGAATGGGATTGCCAAACTTTGACTTATATAAAGATTTATATAGATTTTCACCAGATATAATTCATGTGCACACCCCTTTTGTATTAGGAACACTCGGGCATCATTACCACAATAGGATGAATATACCTATAATCGGTACTTATCATACTGATTTCGTCAATATGGATAACACTATAAAATTCCCTTTTATTAAGAGTCTTCTTAACCTCGGTTTCATATACAACATGTATCTGTACAAAAAATTTGACCTGATAGTTTCACCCTCAGAACCTATAGCCAGGATGTTGAGAAATTATAAAATAGATTCAAAGGTCATTCATGTGGGAATAGATCTTTCAAGTTTTAAATATGATGAAGATAAGGATGATTATTTTCTCTTTCTAGGAAGGTTGACCTATGATAAGGGAATAACCCATTTTCTAGAGGCCGCATCTCAAATGCCAGAGGAAAAGTTTATAGTGGCTGGTGTTGGACCTCTGGTTACAGAAGTCAAAAGGTATGCATCCAAGTATGAAAATATTAAATATCTTGGGTATGTTGATGAAAAAACCAAGTTGGAACTTTTATCTAAAGCAAGGTTATTAATATTGCCATCCAGGGCCGAAACATTTGGTATTGTTTATGTGGAGGCCATGGCTTCTGGCACCCCTGTAATCGCCAGTAATGAATCAAGGGAAATTGGAATATTGAAGGATGGCGTTAATGGATGGCTGGTAAAATTTGGATGCCCATCATGTATTGTGGAAAAGGTTAAGCAAGTAAAAAATATGGACCTTAAAGAAATTTCCAGAAACGCCTTGAAATCTAGCATGGAATTTGGAATAGAAAGTACTGTTGAAAAGCTACTTGAGGTTTACGGTGGGTTGATTGAATTATATAAGAATAGCTAGGCTCATAGGAATTCCATTGAGCGTAGGGACAATCCTGGCATTTATACTGTACTTTGGAATAGACAACGTAATAAACTCAATACTTTTACTAAGTCCAGATTACATTGTATTCTTTATAATTGCACTTTTGTTCCATATTGCATCGCAGGTGTTCTGGGGGTTCAGGATATATTTTCTTACATATGGAAGAGGTAAACCTGTTGGCTTAAGGAATGCTATCAGGGCCGTGATTGCTTCATTGTTTGCTTCTACCATCACTCCAGGTTATGTCGGAGGAGAACCAATTAGAATAAAGAAGTTAGTAGATTACGGTCTAAATGTAGGGGAGGCCACAGCTATAACAGTTGGAGAAAGAGGGTTTGATTCCATTTTTTTTGGGTTCTTCTTTTTCATATTATTACTGGAAGGTTTTTTTTATTCATCGCTAAAATTATATTTAATTGCCGGTGGCATAGTTATAGTGGCATTCTTTGCTATAATACTATTATCCATTAGCGGGAAAAAGCATTTGAATATAATTGTCGGCAGGATTTACGGCATAGTTTCAAAATTCTCAGGAAAAAATCACAATGAAAGGAAAATACAGGAAGAAGTGGAAAATTATTCAAGGGTAATGAAGGAATTATTTTCAAAGGACCCAATTATATTTTCATTGTCTTTGATATCTACATTCCTTCTGTGGTCCGTAGATTTCTATGTTCCTGTAATATTGATCTTAGGATTTGGGATCAAACCGGATATTCTTTTTATAATATTAATTCAGATTATTTTAGTTCTGATATCACTTGCTCCAATAACACCGGGGGCCTCGGGTATAATGGAAATACTTATGATCGCTACATTTACCTCCATAGTGGGCCCAAAGCTGATTCTTATATTTGTTATAATGTGGAGGTTTATAACTTTCTATTTCAACATAATTTTCGGTTCATTCTATCTGCATTGGGTACTTAAGGAAAAATCGGATAAATCATAAATATGGTTCAAATATAACTGATGGAATGTCCTTTAATCAACCACAAAAGCTCAGGAAATATGTTTTCCGCTCACCGAAAACTTTCACCTCAATACTGTTTTTAGTTCCAATCATCATTCTTATTTATTTATCATCACACAGTCTCAGGCTAACCGTTATATATGCATTAACAATTTCAATTGCAATAACTTTTGATTACTCTATACAAAAGGTAATGGGGTTTGTTTTTAATTTAAAAAGAATACTACTGCTTTTCATAATTTCCCTTTATGCATCCCTCGTCTATTATTTCATATTGGTGGGATTAAGATTTCTCCCGCCTACCACGGCCTTTATGCTTTCCCTTACCCCTATAACTTTTTTGAGAGCCATGATCTATCTGACCTTTACTGGGAGAAAGAGGATTTTGGCACACGGCATATCCATGAGCTTCCCTATTATAACATCTATCTTCTTTTTTATTTTTCTCCCGCAGTTTAATGTGTTTATATTGGCATTTTTAATTTCGTCGCTAATTTATTCTATTGCAGGGGATATTTTTATTTCAAGGAGTTTTTCACCCTTTATAAAAGAGTTCAGCACGGATCCATCAATAATTATAACTAGCTTGCTGAATGCCTCTTACCTGGGTAAAAGTTATAACGAAATACTGAAAGATTTCTTCAGTACCATTTATAAAACCACCTCAAGCAGGCCAATTTCAGTCCTTAGGTTCAAAGATCATAAGGAATTTTATTTCGTATTTCCCTATGTCCATCCAGGCCCTCTAGGAGATATAGGGAGCTCCAATATTACTGGAAAATTTTCAAAGTATCAGCCTGATAAGCAGATGGCCATTTTTCATACGAGTACGACACATGATGATAACTGTTCTGATGAGGATGAAATAAAGAAACTATCACAGATTTTCAATGAAGAAGGCTGGGTTTCATACGAATATTGTTACAGGCCTTATTTTGGGGAAAATTCAGTTTTTTTACCCATTGGAGATGGAGGAATCCTGTTTATTATTCCGGATAAAGTGAGGTTTGACGATATATTGTATGAGGAAGGGAACAAGCTTATAGCTTATGCAAAGCATCATGGACTAAAATGGCTTGAGGTAGTGGATGCTCATAACAATAACATGGATAAACCTGTGGAATTAATGGATACAAGCTTCCTTTATGGTGAGCTTAAGAATGCCATTGAGCAAAGAGATGGAATCTATCCCATATATGGCGATTATTCTTACATAGATTACACCTCTCAGGATATAGGGCCAGGGGGCATTAAGTTAATAAAATTAAAATTGGGTGAAAATATTGTTGGAATAATCCTATTTGATGGTAACAATATGGATTATCAATTTAGAAAGGAGTTGGAATCTAGATTAGTTGGGGTTGATAAGACTATAATATGTACCACAGACAACCACATTGTGAACATTAATGGTCTCTCTGTCAATCCGGTAGGCAGGAATTATTCTCACGATCAGTTGATTGAAAAAATAGTTGAGGAATTTGATAGACTTAACCCAAACAACAGACTATCTGTAGATTATATTAGAAGGGAGTACAGGTTGAAGGTAGCGGGGGAATCCCAATATGAAAAACTCAATGCTACCATTAAAAGGTCATTGAACTCTGCCAAACTATACGTAATTTTAATGCTACTGTTTTCTATAGTATTTTCACTGTTTATATTTAAATATCTGTCATGAATGAACAATTATGAAAATATTAATTTCAGGTGGAACTGGATATATAGGAAAGCATATAATTGATTCTTTTGACAGGGATGAAATATACGTATTATCGAGAAGTAGAGAAGGGAATGAGGGAAGAATTAGATATATAAAATGGGGCCCTCCGAACAGGGATTGGGAAAAAAATCTGGAAAAGCCGGATATAATAATAAATCTTGCAGGAAAATCCATAGGTGAGGGAAGATGGAATGAAAGATTGAAAAAGGAACTTTTGGAGAGCAGACTAAATTCAACCAGATCTCTGGTGGAATACGCAAATTCTGCTGGAGTGCCAATAATGGTTTCTGCATCTGCTGTAGGATATTATGGTAATAGAGGAGATGATATGCTTAATGAAGAATCCCCACCTGGAAATGATTTTTTGGCAAATCTGGCAGTAAAATGGGAAGAAGAGGCATCTAAATTCAACGGCCACCTTATAATTTTAAGATTTGGGGTTGTAATCGGAAAAAACGCACCGCTGCTGCAGAATTTATTGAAAGCTATAAAGCTTAGGTCTGCTAAAAGGCTTGGTACTGGAAAACAATGGTATTCGTGGATACATGTTGATGATATTCCAAATATAATCAAATTTTCGATTGAAAACAAATTGCAAGGGCCGGTCAACGCTTCATCACCTAATCCTATGAGAAATGAAGATTTTATGAAAATCCTTTCAACTGCATATGCCAAAAAGCAATACTTCAGTTTACCCACACCCATTTTGAAGATGGTACTGGGCGAACTAGCGGATTATCTAGTACTTTCTAGCCAGAGAGCTATCCCAGATAAGTTGATCTCAAAAGGTTACAGGTTCCAGTATGCCAGTCTTGAACAAGCCATTCAAGCATCTTTATGATGAATTTGATATAATTTAATTCCATTTTCTATGGCATCTCTTATTAGATTATTAGCAAATTCATCTTTTAACTCATCATCTTGAAACTTCTCCTGTGCGAAACTGATAAAAATCTCCGGCTTTGAAACCAATATAGCATCTACCGATGTCAAAATTTGCCTTAAGTGGTACTGGGCTCGGGCACCTCCAAGCATACCAGTTGAGGCACTCATAATAATAACAATTTTACCCTTCCATGCAGAATCTTTGGGGGGCCTGGAAGCCCAGTCTATAGCATTTTTTAAAGCTGCACTGGTTGACCAGTTGTATTCAGGTGTTGAAATGATAATAATTTGAGCTTTCCTTATTTGCTCTTTAAAATTCTCAATTGCGTCAGGCACTACATCAGTATCTTCCATATAAATGGGGAATTTTGATATATCCGCAATTTCATATTCATGATCGTTTAAAAATTTTCTAGCAATGTGCCTTATAAGTTTAGTATTATAAGAGTCTTTCCTGAGACTTCCGGATATAAGCAGGAATTTCATGAATGGGTATTTAATTTACCTATAAATAAAATATCTCTCTTATAGTAAAGAAACAATTATGCTGAATGGAACGGAATTAACAGGTATCTTGGGTTCTACTATGATCCTAAAGGGGGTTGATTTCTTAGGACAATAGGCATCCACTTCATAAACTGGAACTTCTATTTTACCTGTACCAGATGGCTCCTCCTTTATCAGGAAATTGTAGTAAGGCTTTTCATAATTGTTTAAATTAGGGGATTCATCATATTCAATTTTAACCTTATAATTATGTACTAGGTCACATAGGGGGCACTTAACTCCATTAACTGTGAATTCAAGTGTTTTCACAATCCCAAATTAATATTTCGTATAAACCGATTTCCAAAATAGTTCTTGCATTTTTGAAATTGTGTGAAATGAGATCCAAGTGATTGAGTTAATAAGAAGCAGAAAAAACTACTAAAATATGCCAACCTCAAATTATTCATTTCAAGGATATTCTCTTAAACCTTTTAATTTAAGGCCTAATTTATATATAAATACATCTTTTTAAGCCACCGGGGAGAATTGAACTCCCGACCTGCTGATTACAAGTCAGCCGCTCTGCCGACTGAGCTACGGTGGCTTGAGCAAATGCTGATTAATACACAATATATTATTTTATCCCTACCTATATTGATTTAAACAGTGAGCTTTCAAATATCTCCAATAAATAATATTATTTGAATAAACTTGTGCTGAATCATATGCATGTATGTTTGGAGTTTTAGTAGATTTGGAATCTTTTTGCTAGGGTAGATCCAATTTATTTTTTATGTTATGAATGGAAAAAATTGCGGAGGTTAATTTAAATTTTAATAGTGGGTGTTAATAACTCCCCTCATGGAATCCACGATTTCGAAATATTATTGGATCTACACTATCACAATATTCATAATTACTACATTCATATTTTATCTCTTATTCGGTGGTGTACTATTTGGGACAGGCTTTAATCTGGCCATATTTTTTTACATGCTTATCGTAGGCTTTATAATTGGCCTAATATCTGCATATATAATTGGACCCCTCATATTATGGAGCTCTTTTAAAAAATTTGATGATTTAAGGATAGAGGGGATAATTCAAGAACTATCTAAGAGGGCAGGCATTAATAGAGTCCCAAAATTAATGATATTTAATTCACCTGAATACAACGCATTGGTATACGAATCCATCTTCGGACCAAGACTGGCTATAACCTCAGGCCTTATTAACGGTTTCTATTCAGGAAATGTGACAGAAGACGAACTTAAAGCTATTATAGGCCACGAATTGGGTCATATTAAACATGGGGATACTTTAAGGAGGTGGATCGTTCAATCTTGGATATCTATTTTCCATTCCATAGGTAGTTTTCTACTTTTCACAGGTTTTATATTAGCCGGAATAGGTGCAGTAGAGGCAGTACTGGAGAGGAATACAGCAAATATTCTCGTAGGTTTAGTACTGAGTGCCATAGGTGGTATGATGATGCTCATATCTAAATTGGTAGGTTTAATAGCATTGCATCACGATAGATTTAATGAGTATCTAGCTGACGAGTTTGGAGCGCGTTTGGTAGGGGGAAACAGCATGATTAGCGCCCTAATTAAAATACATCAAACCAATAGCGGAATATTGCCAAAAGGAATACCATATTCTCCTTACCCAGATTCATGGCAGGTTAAACCCGTTAAAACTAATCCCATTGAAAATCTCTTCAGTGATCATCCACCAATAGAAAAAAGGATAGAAAGGATAAAGAAAATGGGTATACAATGATCCCTAGAGGATAAGAAGCCTCAGTACAGGGGATCAAATGTTTGATGCTGCCAAAGATACTTGGATAAATGATACAAGCATAAACATAATTTACGAACACCTCAAAGTGTTTGATGCGTTCAACAGTGTGGCAAATAATCTTATACAAAAAATTTTTAAATATAATAATAAGGATAGGTGAAAATATGCTTTCGTTATTCTCTTCCATCACTCTTCAGGTTTCAGGCCAAGCCTGGACGGAGATCGGAGAGGGAATTATTGTTTTTATCATTGCTATTATAGTATCAACATGGATTTATCTTAACCAGGATGAAATGACCTGGAAGGAATACGGCATATTTATGATTGGGACCATGATTTTCGCCTCTGTAATGATTGGATTGATCACCTGGAGTCTCAACAATTTTCTCATGTATGGAAGCTGGTTAATATTTCC
>JAFMDN010000004.1 GCA_017857235.1 Methanobacteriota archaeon | reverse complement strand
TATATTGGAAAATAAAAAAATCGTTGTGAAATTTATCTTATTATTCCTTAATAAATAAAAAGAATTTTTATATTCTCCATCCGTGTTGAATTTCTTGCCAATTTGATGGTATAACATCCTCTAAATGACCCTCTAGCCATTTGTACTCCTGGTGTTTCTGAATATGTTCATTGGCTAAGAATTTAGTATTACATGGTTTCCCCCATTTAATCCAAGAGCTTCCAATTGATGCCATCTTGCTGGTTACTATTTTCCCATCAATTGAACCTGTAACAAAGTATGGGGGTCTTTTATCAAATTTATCTAGACGCGGTTCCTCCTCCCTGTGCCCACATATGGAGTTTTTACCCGGAAACTCTTTCTTCAATGAGATATCATAATGATCTGCCAATAATCTCTTAGCGGTCTCGATGTCAAGTTTATTATTTTTGATAAATTGCTCCATCCTAATGTACCTGCTAGTGTCTGAATCATCATACGAATCATATTCGATTTTAACCTCTTCTTTAAGATTCTCAAACTGGAATCTATTACTGGAAACTATAAATCCTTCCCTTTTCTTAATTATACCGTAATTAAATGTTCCCAGCTCAAGCAATCCTATTCCATCTCTGCTTCCGATTAGATAATCGTTAGCATATGCTCCATTGTTGTTGTGCGTTAAATTATATATAACACCCTCCATATCGCTCGAATATTGAATCGCATTCCTTAGCCTTTGGAACAGTGGTTCACCATCCATGTTAAATGTTTTTATTCCATCAATGGTGGTTTCTGATATTGCAATACCTTTTGAATTATAATAGAAATCCGTAAAGCTAAACAAAAGACCTGGTGCACTCTGCATAGCGAATGGATATCCCCTATCTGGATTATAAATGAAGAGGAATTTGAAACTGTTTGCCGTGTAATACCGCCACCATGTTGTGTGCGCTAAAATGTAGTCACCATTTGATGTATACTTCCCATTAGCAATAAAGGATGTACATCTGCTATCAGATGGGATGCTTTTAATCCAAGAAAAATAGCTATCTATCTCCGCAATTGTATTTAACGTGATAATATCCTCAATGTGGATATCGAAACCCTTTTTTCTGGCTCCATGAATAATCCCTAAAATCTCCTCTACTATGTCCTCATGGAATTTATCGTAAAAGTTTTTAATTGAGAATTCCCTAAACCATTCCCATTTTTTTCCGTAATCATCTTCCAGAGCAAATTTAAATCTATTCAAAGCTCTTAATATTTCATCTCCCAATTTTTCACCGTGCTCTAGACCAATTTCATATGGGCTTCCTTCAAATTTAAAAATATTGAATGCGTCTTCCTTGACTGGCATTAGAGAATAATGATAACAACATAATTTAAATTTCTATTTTTTAGATTTTAAGATGTAATTACATTTAAATTTTCAGTTGTTATAAACTATTAAAATGAAATATGAAAAGAAAATAGGAAAATTCATTATACTCGTGGAAAGAGAGGAAGAACCTGATGATGAGAGCCAGTATTGCCGCTCGGGAAATTGCTCTTAATTCTAGCATTTTTAGAAATATGTAAATAGCAGTAAAAAGTATTCTATCTGATGGTGAAGCTTACCATTGAATGCAGGGATCTTGGAAACGATTGTGATTTTCAGGCAAAAAGTAACTATGTTGATGATTTAATATATAAAATTGCTGAGCATCTTTATGTCAAGCATGGTTTGACTCAATTAAACGATGAAATCAAGGATAGGATAAAATGGAAAATTAAGGTAAAAAATATATGATTATAAGGAATTTATGGCATTAGTTGTCTCTACCACGGCCTTCTCGATATCCTTGTATTTTTTGTCGATTAATTCCTTTAGTTCTCCTGGCATATCTTTGATGTTTAATATATTAATTAGATGCTGAAGTTCACTTTCCAATAGTTGCGATAGTACAGAAAGTTTTTCAGCATTTTGTTCCACAACTGTTTTTGATTTCTCTGATATAAAACAGTAATAATGCACTGCACCATTTTTTGTAAATGTGAACTTCTGACCTGTAATTACAGGCTTACTGCAAACATAGCACGTGAATTTTGCCATGCATCTGGATAAATTAAGAATAATAAATTATTTTGTTTCGCAAAAACTAATTTCCAGGGCTCTTGTAGAAATTTCCTCTTTAACTTTGCCAATGAATTCTTCAATGTTTACCAAGTTCTTCTGTCTCATTTTTCTATCCCTAACAGATACCTTGTTCTGCGATACTTCCTTTTCCCCCAGTATTAGCACATAAGGAATCTTTTCATCATGTGCATTTCTTATCTTCTTGCTAATGGTATTGGTTGATGTATCCAGATCAACCCTTATGCCCTCGCCCTTAAGTTTGCCGAAAACCTGGTTTGCATAAGGTACAGCATTTTCACCTACCGTTAATATTCTAACCTGAACTGGTGAAAGCCAAAGTGGGAAGGCTCCTGCAAAGTGTTCAATTATAATTCCCATAAATCTGTCTAAGGTACCGTATATGGCTCTATGTATCATTACAGGATGATGATACTGATTGTTTTCATCAACGTATTTAAGGTCAAAATGGTTCTCATCCGGCATAAAGAAGTCCAGCTGAATAGTACTCAATTGCCAATATCTCCCTATTGCATCCCTGACATCCACATCTATTTTTGGACCATAAAAGGCCGCTTCCCCTTCCTTGATTTCATAGGCTAGACCTCTTGACTCCAGGACTTCTTTTAATTTAGTGGTGGCAACGGCCCAAACCTCGTCTGAACCAGCATATTTCTCCCTATTGTTTTCATCCCTGGTACTCAATTTAAATCTCAATTCTTTTATACCAAAGGTTTTGTAATAAACTTCCTGAATCATATCTATAAGCTTTCCCACTTCCTGATCTATTTGATCTATCCTCACAAACGCATGACCATCATCCTGTGTGAGAGATCTGACCCTCAATAAACCGTTGGTGACTCCAGACCTTTCATACCTATATACAGTTCCAAATTCAGAATACCTTGCTGGCATTTCTCTATAGCTCCATGCCTTTCTCTGGAATATCAGTATATGGCCAGGGCAGTTCATTGGTTTCATTCCGTACTCTTCATTTTCTAATTCCATAAGAAACATGTTTTCACGATAATGGCTCATATGCCCTGATTTTTCCCATAGTGTGGTTCTGAAGGCATGGGGAGTCCAAACCTCTTCATAGCCCGCTTTGGCGTTTAATTCCCTCATGTAATCAATTAACTCATTTCTTATTATTGCCCCCTTCGGTGTGTATATTGGAAATGCAGGGCCATACTCTGGACGCATGATAAAGAGATCCAATTCAGCACCTATTTTCCTGTGATCTCTTTTCTTAGCTTCTTCTACCATGTTCAAATATTGTTCAAGTTCTTCTTTCGTAGGGAAGGCCGTACCATAAATCCTGATGAGTTTTGGATTATCTTCTTTACCCCGCCAGAATGCAGTTGAAACATTTAACAGTTTAAATGCCTTAATGTACCCGGTGGATGGTACGTGTGGGCCAGTGCAAAATTCTACATAGTTTCCCTGTTTGTAAGCTGTTGATTTACCTCCATCTTCTACTTCTTCCTTTATAAGTTCGCTTTTGAAAGGATTATCCCTGAACATTTGAAGCAATTCTTCTTTCTTTAGCACCATTTTTTCTATCTTGTAATTCCTGTTTGATATCTCTCTCATTTTTTCCTCTATTTTCTTTAAATCATCTGATGAAATTGGAGGCATTTCAATATCATAATAAAAACCAGGTGGATCTTCAACAGGTGGTCCAATAGTCGGCTTGGCATCAGGATAAAGTTCTGATACAGCATGAGCCAGAAGGTGTGCCGCCGAATGCCTCAGTATCTCTATGCCATCTTTACTGTGAATTGATACCGGTTCTAATGTACCTTCCAATATGATATCGGTCAAATCTATTAATTTACCATTTAATTTAGCTGCAATTATATCTTTTCCTAAACCCAACTCTTCAAATATTTTCTCTGCAGTTTTTCCCCCCTCTACTGTTACTTCCTTCTTTGGGGTTAGTTTTACAACTACTGGCATGAGTGATTAATGGAACATATTATTTTATCTTTATGAGGAATTATTTTATCAAATTTCTCGATTTAATCATGCTATTTAAGGAATATAAGATAAGGAAAATTTCTGGATTCTTAAATTGTCTATGTTTGAGAATGTTAAATTACATATCATATCCTTGTGTAGTACTGGAATTTTAATAGTCAATTGATGATCTACAATAATTTTTTAAGTCGATTAAATTACAGTAGCAATGAAATTCTACCTCGAAAAATACGGATGCACTCTTAATCAGGCACAGGGGGAAATGATAGCTTCTTCCCTCATATCCCAGGGTAATTCACTGGTAGATGATTTGAATGAAGCAGATTCAGTGCTTATTTCCACATGCATTGTTATAGATCATACAGAAAAAAAGATGTTGAAGAGGATAGATGAATTCAAAAAAATGGGTAAGGATGTTTTAGTATCTGGATGCTTAACTCATTACAAACTTCCAAATGTAAAAAATATTCCATTTGAAGTTTCAAGGGGGAATCTCCCTTTAATTAAGCCCAACGATCTTTCTGTGGGTATACCTATAGCTGAGGGATGTGATGGAGGCTGCAGCTTCTGTATCTCTAGACTGGCCAGGGGGAGATTAAAGTCCTTTTCTAGAGAAGAAATTTTAAACACTATTGAAGGGGCTGTTCAGAAAGGTGCCAAGGAAGTTAGGCTGACTGCCCTAGATACTGGTAGTTATGGATATGACATTGGCTCAAATCTGCCGGAGCTTTTAAAAGATATAAAGAACATGAAAGGGGATTTTACTGTTAGAATTGGAATGATGGAGCCAGAGCATTTTGTAGAAATTCAGGAAGAACTGCTGGATGTAATGAAGGATAAGAGATTCTATAAATTCCTCCATCTTCCATTCCAGAGTGGCGATCCCATGATTCTGAAAAAGATGGGAAGAAAGTATAGGATTGAAGACTTTGTGGAAGGTGTAAAGAAATTTAGAGAAAAATTCCCTGATTCCATGCTCAGCACAGATGTAATAGTCGGATTCCCGTACGAAAATGTTCAATCATTAATTAAGACAAAGGAGGTAATACTTGCTACAGAGCCTGAGATATTGAATATAACCAAATATTCACCTAGGCCTGGAACTGTAGCCTACAACTGGAAAACTCCTCCCACCAACCAGACAGCAACCTGGTCACAGATATTCTCTGAACTCCATAGGGAAATATCGGAGAGGAGAATGAGAAGGTATGTTGGTAGAGAGATGGAATCACTAGTTATTGAACGTGGAAAGGATAATTCCTTCATCGCCAGGGATGAATTCTATCATCCCATAATACTTAGAGATGCGGAACTCGGGCAAAAAGTAACGGTAAAGATAATTAATTCGACTCCATTCTATTTAATAGGTGAGAATGGACAAGAATGAATTTAACGATAATATTTCACTAAATTCTAGACTTCTGGATTTGCTTGTAAGGATAATAAAAGGGGAAAGTGTAAGTGAAGAGGAGTTAAATTTTCTCATTGAAAATGGATACATTACGTTATCCTCTGGTATTATTCAACCCACCAATAAAGCCATGGAAAAGATTAAACAGCTAAAGAATAAGATGGAAGTTTTAAACTTCTATAATTTCCATCCTTATTTAAGGCCGGCTGTGACTGTTGACGGGATTATTTATTACAAGGGGAAACTCGTTCTAATTAAGAGAGGGAACGAACCATATAAGGGGCTATATGCCTTGCCTGGTGGGTATGTCAATTACAATGAAACTGTTGAAGATGCTTTTCTCAGGGAAATGAAGGAAGAGATTGGAGTTGACATTTACCAATGGAAACTTTTCACAGTTCTATCAGATCCTAAGAGAGACCCCAGAGGTCATACCATATCAATAGTTTTTGAAGGTACAGCTTATGAAGAACCCAAAGCAGGAGATGATGCTTCCGAAGTTTTCTTAATTAAAGAAGAAGATGCAATAAAATTAAATATGGCTTTTGACCACCAAGAAGTAATTAAAAAATTCATTCAATGTAAATCCTTGCCACGTTGAAGTACCTCTTGCTAATGTTCATGGCTGTGTGGAGGTTCTTAGCACCTTTTCCTAATGCGCTGGCCTTGTAGGCCGGATCAACCTTGACATTTACTATTAAACCTTTTTCTCCTGAGGTAACGGTCAATGATACAACTTTGTACCTATAGAATAGGTTCCGGAAAAACTTTTCAGGGTCTTCATCGTAATCTAGAACATTTATTTTCTTTTTTAATGATTCCTTGAGGTTTTCAAATATCTGCTTCTTCTTTTCATCCTTAAACAATCTATAGGTTTCTCCCTTTTCAACTATTAGGTAGATAAAATCCTCTACCTCAATAACATCTTTGACTTTAACTCCAAGATTCGACTCAAAAAGCTGTATTAACTCTAAAGCCCTTGTATCCAATGTTATTTCTCCCAAATTTCATCAATCCCCTTTTAATGCTGAAGATCCTGGTTCAATAATACCCACGATGCTAACAGGGAAAGGTTTTCCAAATATGGCTCCCATCTGCATTGAATTCAATTCAGATTCATACTTCTTGACATTTAATTTTTCATATTCAAATTTGAAGTGAGGTTCTGACGAATAAACAACTGCCTTTATTTGACCCTTCTTCAGCATTTTCATTGTTTCCTTCTGTCCCAGCACGTACTTTCCTGTTTCTTTAAGTCTTCCTAACTCCCAGTTGTAGTCCAATTTTAATCACCCCTCTTGTATATGAGGTTAACTGCCCCTGTTCCTAGGGTAATAGGTTGCCCTACTATAATATTTTCCGCTACACCATTCAACTTATCCACCTCTCCTATTAATCCTGCATTGAGCAGGTGTTTAGATGTTATTTCAAACGCTGCCCTCGCAAGAACCGAAGCTTTCTTACCAGATACTCCATGCCTGCCTATGGCCTGGACTGTACCGTCGTATGTCATAATGTCAGCAACCAGCATAAGATGACGCGTATCTGTATGCAGTCCTGCTTCTTGAAGTGTGGATATGGATTCATCAATTATGGCCTGCCTGGCAGCCTCAATTCCAAGTGTTTCTGCAATTTCCATTATATCGTTTGTTTTTGTTCTGGCGAAATCTATTCCGTCCATCTCAAGCACTGCCGGCAGATTGGATCCCTGAGTATAAATAACCCATTCCTTCTTTTTATCATCGTATTTAACTATGGCCCTCCTGATTTTAGGAACACCCTTTACCTGGAGGGACTTTAAGCTTTCAGAAAGATTGTAGAGCTTCTTATACGAAGGCTCATCAAGGGTGATTTTTATTTCGTAACCATCCTCCTCTATTTCGTATTTCTGGAGCTTCATCTTCTTCAATTTTGACGTAATTTCCTCTTTCTGGAGGTTTCTCTCCTTTAGCTTTTCTTTATCCAGAATTATCTTGACATACATTTCAGTTGTATTCACTTCCAGATCGGCAATATCCGTAATCGTAGTAGTTTCTATTTTGCTTGCCAGTTCTCTGGCCTTTTCTTCATTGTTTCTTATTTTTTCGTCTAGGTAGATTGTCATGGATGGAGTACTTGGAGTTTTTCTGGCGTCTACTATTTCTATCAACCTGGGAAGTCCAAGAGTAACATCCATTTCTGCTATACCTGCAAAGTGGAAGGTCCTCATGGTCATCTGTGTACCTGGTTCTCCAATACTCTGGGCCCCCACAATACCCACAGCTTCGTAAGGGTCTACTAGGTTCTCCATGTATTTCTCTGCAGTAGCTTTAATGAGTTCATGATAGTCTTTCTCGCTAACATTGTATTTTTTCTTAACTGTTACAAGATCCTTACATATATTTATTGGTAGGTTGTAACCAATTTTTAAGGCTAGGTCGTATGTACTTTTAACTTCCGGATCAAGCTTGTCAAGTGGATTTTCTTTAAGCTCAATTTTTATTTCTTCCTTTGGCCTCAGGATGGAATACGTATCAATTTTTTCAATAGACATCCCCGAAAGCTCTTCATACTTTACTATATCTTCTTGTATTTCCTCTGCCTTGGAAATCTCTATGCATGTTCTAGGGTTGTCTTTCTTTTTGAAAATACATCCTTGCTGATTTTCATAGGGTTTAATTGATGATATTTTGAATCTTACAACGAATGTTTTACCACTGACCGTAATCATTCCTTCCTTTACCTTAATATTAGAAGGAATGTCATAGTCCACACAGTAGCATACGGTGGAATCCTTTGCCTTCTGTATTATTTCAGAAACCTTCTTTAATGTGTCTTTCCATACAAGGATCTGCTGTGTTGTCATTGTTTTTCACCTCCATACTTGTCCCCAAATTTCTCCTTTAGGACAAACTCTACATCCACTGACTTCCCTCCAAATGATCTTGATGGATCCACGCCATCCTCCCCATATACCAATTGTATAATGGATTCTTCAGTGTCAACAACGCTTCTCTCTTCTGAAACCTTTAAATCTTCAAGTGCGTTAATAAGCCTCCTCTGCATGTAACCGGATCTGCTTGTTCTTACTGCTGTATCTACCAGGCCTTCCCTTCCGCCAACAGCGTGGAAGAAATATTCTGTAGGCTTGAGACCTTCTTTGTATGATGAAGTTACAAAGCCTCTAGCATAGGCACCAAGGTCACCCTTTTTGAAATGTGATAATGTTCTGCCTGTATATCCTCTGTGCTGCCTCTTACCTCTAATACTCTGCTGGCCTATAATACCTGCCATCTGTGCCAGATTTGTCATGTTAGCCCTAGCACCCGACTTTGCCATTTTAACTGTGGAGTTCTCTATACCGAGGTAATTGGATGCTATTTCTGAGCTCTTCTCCCTTGCCTTCGAAAGTTCCTTCATAATAAGTGATTCCAAAGTGTCTTCCAAAGTCTTACCCGGCTCCGGTCCTATAAGTCCCTCCTTGTAATTCTCAATGAGTTTTTCCACCCTTCTTACCGCTTCCAGACCTACTTCCCTAAGTTGAGCTTTAGCCTGCAAAGGAACATCTTCATCATCTATCCCTGTCGAAAATCCAATATATGAAATAACACCAGCAGCTAACCTTGTAACATCATCCAAGAACTTAGCTGCCCTTGCATTTCCATATTTTCTTATGATGTAATCCAGCAATATACCTTTCATTGTACCAACTGCGTTTTCATCTATAGCACCGGATATCAACTTGGAATCCTTAATTATCACAAGGCCTTCTGTTCCATCTGGATCAATGGTCTTGTCGTTTATCTTCCCTTTGAATGTTATGTTTACACCCTCGGGAAGTATAGCAGAAAATATTTCCCTTCCCAGGAAATACTCCCTCCCTTTATCATCCTTGTGCACTGGAGGTAATTTATCCACATTAACATATGAAAGTATATGAATACCAAGTTCCTTCGGTATCTTTCTATTTCTGAAAGTTAGAAGAAACATTGCGGTTATATGGTCATGTATGGCCCCCATAATGGGACCGCCAAATCGTGGAGAGAGAAAATTCTCTTGAACTTTCATTAAAATTTCAGCTTCTGCCCTGGCCTCCTGACTTTGCAGGACATGAAGGTTCATCTCATCTCCATCAAAGTCTGCGTTATATGGTGTACATACTGCTACATTAAATCTAAAAGTTCTGTAAGGAAGAACTTTTACTTCGTGGGCCATCATAGACATCCTGTGCAAAGATGGTTGCCTGTTGAAGAGAACGATATCTCCATCTTGGAGTTGCCTTTCTACTTTCCATCCAAGCTGCAATTTATCTGCAAGTTCATTGGCATTCTTATCTGTAACTTTCATCCTTTTATTATCTTCTTTTATAACATAATTAACTGCAGGCCTGTATTCAGATGATTCGTCTGCGTTAACTGAGTTTCTTATCATTTC
Organism: Methanobacteriota archaeon; assembly: GCA_017857235.1. GTDB lineage: Archaea > Thermoplasmatota > Thermoplasmata > Thermoplasmatales > JAFMDN01. The sequence continues at coordinate 61,042 of JAFMDN010000004.1, read as the reverse complement.
CTTAATTTTTTCTATATTGTGTTCGGTTACGGTTTCGGTAACAGTTAATTCCCGTGCTGCCTTTATTGGCACACCTACTTGATTGACAGAAAGGAAAGGCTCTGGGCTTATGACTGTTCTAGCGGAAAAGTTTACCCTTTTGCCTGAAAGATTGCTCCTGAACCTTCCTTCCTTTCCTTTTAACCTCTGCACGAGTGTTTTCAATGACCTACCGGACCTGTGCTTGGCAGGTGGTACTCCAGGAGTCTGATTGTCGAAGTATGTAGTCGCATGGTACTGTAAAAGCTCCCAGAGATCCTCAATTATGAGTTGAGGGCTTCCCTGATCCCTGTTTTCCCTCAATCTCTGATTTATCCTAATAATATCTACCAATTTGTGTGTCAGATCATCCTCGCTTCTCTCTCCAGTTTCGAGTGTAATTGTTGGTCTCACATTTACCGGTGGAACAGGGAAAACGGTAAGTATCATCCATTCAGGCCTGGCAACCCCTGGTTCCAGACCAAGAAGAACCAAATCATCATCAAGGATTTTCTCAAATCTTTCCCTGATTTCTTTTGGTGTGAGCTTTCTCCCCTCTTCCCTGAATGTTGTGGGTTTTTCCAGAGTTATCTTCCTATTTTCAAAATGGCAATAGGGGCATATGGAAATGTCAGAAGCCTCTGATTCCGCTTCACTCACTATATCATCATATTCCACATCCACCAGCTTTGATTTAATGGCATTAATCCTTTCCTTGTATTCTTTAATAGCCTCCTCATTTAATCTTATTCTACCGCAGTTCGCGCACGTAGCATTTAAGATTGAATAAATCTCCTTTGTAAATCCAATGTGTATAACCGGTAAGGCCAACTCAATATGGCCAAAGTGCCCTGGGCATGTATCTACCTTACCTCCACATGTCTTGCATTTAAGGCCTGGCTCAATGGTCCCCATAGCCAAATCCATGAGCCCCTTCTCAATTGGATAACCGTCGTCATCATAAGTGTCAGGGGTTATGACTTTTACTGCTGACATTTTCCTAATTTCATCTGGAGATAAAAGAGCAAATTTAATCTCCTTAATACCTTTTGAAATTTCAGCACTCATTTCAGCTCACCCAACCTTAATCTCATTACAACACCAAGCGACATCAGCTCATCCCTCATCAGCTTAAATGCATAGCTGGTCTCAATTGGGTGAATGTTTGTTGTATTTCCACATACTGGGCATCTAAGCTCCTTTTTATTGTAATCATTAATTGCCACATGGCCGCATTCAGGGTCTCCACATACCCAGATGGTAAAACCATCACTCTGATCAAGAAGCCTATCCTTTATTGTCATGGCTGCTCCATGGCCAATAAGGGTATCCCTTTCCATTTCCCCGAATCTAAGACCACCCTGTCTTGACCTTCCTTCTGTGGGCTGCCTGGTGAGTATTTGTACCGGTCCCCTAGATCTTGCATGGAATTTCCCGGCAACCATGTGGTGCAGTTTCTGGTAGAAAACAACTCCAATGAAAATATCAGCTTCAAATTTCCTTCCGGTGATTCCATCATACATTGTTTCTCTTCCACTGTATTTGAAGCCGTTTCTCTCCAGTGCCTCCCTTAAACTTTCCTCAGGTTCTCCATTAAATATTGTACCATTTATAAATCTGCCCTCTAGGGATCCGACTTTGCCTCCCAATGTTTCAAGAAGATGCCCTACTGTCATTCTGCTTGGAATTGAATGAGGATTTATTATAATGTCAGGAATTACCCCATCTTCTGTGAATGGCATATCTTCCTGAGGTATGATAGCTCCAACAACTCCCTTTTGACCATGCCTGCTAGCGAATTTATCACCAAGCTCTGGAATTCTGTCTCCCCTAACCTTAACTTTGATCATCCTGCTGTTGTTCTCAGACACTGTCAGAATAACACTATCGACATAGCCAGATTCTCCTGGCCTGTTCGTTATGGAACTTTCTCTTCTTCTCTGTGTTGTTATGAACTGCTGATCCTCTTCACCCATAAACCTCGGGGGTGAAGTTTTTCCAATCAGTACATCTCCACCTTCCACAAAGGTTTCCGGTGAAATAAATCCATTCTCATCTAGATTCCTATAGGCACCCTCGGGCCTAACTCCCGAGACATCGTGTGGGGGAACCTCAAATTTATCTTCTTGACCGCCCGGATATCTCTTTTCTTCGGTTTTGTAAGTTCTAAAGAATGCAGACCTTCCCAATCCTCTTTCTACAGAAGCCTTATTTAATATCACAGCGTCCTGGATGTTGTAATTGTGATAAGAAAGGAGAGCAACTACAGCATTTTGACCTGAAGGTCTTCTATTATATTTTATGAAGTCTGACTGTTTTGTTGTAACTATAGGCTTTTGTGGATAGTGAAGTACATGCCCCCTGGTATCTGCCCTAAGTCTGAAGTTACTCTCTGAAAGACCTAGGGATTGTTTTGTCATGGCAGCACCCATAGTTACTCTTGGACTCTGATTGTGTTCAGGATAAGGAATTACGCCTACCACTGCCCCTAGGATTAAAAGGGGATTAATCTCCAGGTGGGTATGTTCTGCCCCATAGGTTTTCTTGGCTTCAAAAATTTCTCCACACTTCAGGCATTTTAACTTTATAGTATCTTCACCTGGATTAACCCAATCCATGGTATCAGAATAGAGGTATGTTCCACACCTAGGACACCTATCTGGTTTTTCAAATGGTTCCACCGCAACATAGGCGTTTTCCTCTTCTTCAGCATCCAACCATTCAATGATACCGGAACTTACCATATCTTTAACTCCCATTTTGCCCGATACTATTTCTTCCCTGATTTTGCTATTCATTTTTATTTTGCCATCATAAACCACAAAGACAGGCCTTCTTAATCTCCCTTTATCAGTATTAATAACAACTTCATTGGTAGTTTCATCATATTTTACATTGATTTGATCAGGCATCTGTCCACTTCTTCTCTTCTTTCTAATATCATTTACTAGTTCAACACCATCTTCATAGTAACCCACTAGATTTCCATTAACATATACCCTTGAAAAACCAGGTTTTTCGCCTAGGACCTCTTCAAGACCCTTTTGTTTTAGATAACTAATTATTACTTCTTCTGGCACACCCTCAGTTACCTGGACTATTAAAGCTGCATTTTTTACAAGACCGCAATTCTGGCCTTCAGGAGTCTCATTGGGGCACATCCTTCCCCATTGTGTTGGGTGAAGGTCTCTGGCCTCAAAGTGTGGTTGAGACCTTGTAAGTGGGGATGAGATTCTCCTCAGGTGAGATATGGTGCTTATATAAGAGGTCCTTTCAAGTAGCTGGGAAACACCTGTTCTTCCTCCTATCCAGTTTCCTGTGGATAGTGCATGTTTCAGTTTTTCATTTAGAACATCCTGTCTTATGGAAGCTGAAATTCTAATACCTCTCTTCTTATTATAGGTCTTTTCTAACTGGCTTTTCAGGTCCTTTAACAGTGCCTGGACACTGCTCCTGAAGAGCTCTTCCAATAGATCCCCTGAAAGCTTTATCCTCTTATTGGCCATGTGGTCTTTGTCGTCCTCTTTCCTTATTCCCAGATACAGTTCTAAAAGTGCCCTTGCCATTCTACCCAAAAATACACCTTTCTTATACCTATCTTCCTCAGTGTCTCCCAAGTGCGGAAGAAGGTTTTTATCAAGTATCTGGGACAACTTCTTCTCTCTAAATTCTTTTGCCTGTCCGGCTGCAAACCTCTTTTCCAGATATACAATTGCATCTTTGGTAGTTCTAATTCCCTCCGGCAAATACTGGTCCGGGGTGTTTGCGTCTTCAATGTTTGCCATCACTATGGAAACCATCCTTTCATCTGTTACTATGGCATCATAAATTTCGCTGTCCTTTTCGACTCCCAGGGCCTTCATTAGAATTACCAACGGGATTGTACCGGCTATGGATGGAATAGAGACAATCAAAAGCCCATCGCTTTTCCTCTCAAGTGTTATTAATGCTCTATATCCCTCTTTCTGGGAGAAAATTTTCGCCACTTCTACCTTAGTATCGTATTTTTCCTCGTATTCAACAATTATCTTATTCGGTGCAAGATCTTCCATGGAAATTAGTGTTCTCTCCGTTCCCCCGATTATGAAATAACCTCCTGGATCTGCTGGATCTTCTCCAAGCAATTTAAGTTTGTCTTCATAGCTCATGGCCAAAAGTTCTTCCTCTGTCTTTCCCCTGATTTTCTCTCCCCTTCGGAGGTTTATTCTCTTTATGAATTCATCGATATTATTCTTGTTGAGAATGCATATCTTGGATCTTACCATAACCGGAAATTCCCCAATTTTTACTTCCTCGGGCGGCCTTACAACTTGGTCATCTTCCACTATTGTGAATCTCACATAAAGTGGTGCCATATAGTTTAAATCCCTGAGCCTGGCCTCCATCGGTGTAATATAATTTTCAGAACCCGTAGGCTCCCTAATCAAAGGAAGCCCTATCCTTACTGTTGGTTCATCGTACCCGTTTGGTCCTTTCTTTCTCCCGAACCTTATCCTGATATCCGCCCCGCCTGTCTTTGACCTGTCAAGTTTTATCTCTCCCGGAGGATCATCCTCCGACACCCTTAGAGTATCTAAGACCTCTTGCATCCCTGAGTTAGGGTTATCATCTGTAGGAATAAAATCGTTGTAACTGGTCAACTGATGGCTAACGGCATCAAATTCCTTAAAAATAGCATCCAAAACTTCTTTAACCATTTATTCACCTACCACCATTCTATAAACAATATAAATTCCACTTGTCCTGCTGTTATTTCTTATAATCTTAATGATCCTTCCTGGTTCAATAGGGCCATATTTTTCTTCCAGAATTTTAATAACAGGATCGGATTTTCGAATCTTGGGAAGCTGTTCCCGCTTAATTCCTAGATTCTGTAAGAGTTCCTCTTCCTCCTCCTTGCTTAGAAGTTCATGAGCAGGTACCAATTCGTGCTTTAAAATATTATATTTACCCATATAACCTACACCCTTCCAATATTCCAGAGCTAGTCAGACCAATTTTTTTACATATATCAATTTCAATCATCATTAAACCTCTGGAATAGCTAGCCTATATTAAAAACATATAATTAATTTTTGCGATTGCCTGTTCTATCTTTTAGTAAGGGATTTAGAACTTATACCGGTTTAAATTATATCAAGAAGCTTTCCCTGAAATTAACTATAAATATTAAGGATACATTAGCTTTGATCAAATGAGCGTAAACAGCTTACTGCGGCTCCTGTCTTTCATGCTTTTCGGTGTTGCCGTAATTTTCTACCTGTCCTGGGGTATAGCGTACGGAGATTGGACTGATATAGGATTATACAGTATAACTGTGGTGCTCGGGGGATTTGGATTAACTGGCTTTTTCCTATTTAATGAGAAAATAAAGCAGGGAATTGAGGATTAAATTTTATATTTCTAATATTTCTTTGAAATAATCGTTTTTTGACCTTCCCTTCCGCATACTATGCATTTTCCGAAGCCCTCGGTAGTAGAGAGAATACTTTTTCCTGTTTTTTCCTCTATGACATCAGCACAACTTTTTTCACCGCACCAATAAACGTAGTTTGGATAGAAGTCCATTTCACCTTCAAGACTGTGAAGTGGTTTAATGTAAGAATTGATTCTTTCCTTAGCCCTGGAATAAAGTTCAGATTGTATTTCTTCTAGCAACGAATTCACCTTATGCATAAATTCTTCCTTCGGCATTGAAGCTTTTCCGCCTGTTCTCTTGGCGTAAGTTATCTTACCTTCAGACACTTCACGCTTACCTATTTCTAACCTTAATGGAACTCCTTTTTCCTCCCAATCATTAAATTTCCAACCAGGAGTGTACTGATCCCTTTCATCAAGTTTTACCCTTATTTTAATGGATTCCAATTCTTCGAAAATTTCCCTTGAATATTCTGCAACCCCTTCTCCGGGTATCGGTACTATTACAATCTGTATTGGGGCAACCCTTGGGGGTATTATTAATCCCTTTTTGTCGCCATGAATTCCCACTATGGAAGCAATCAACCTCTCCGATATTCCAAAAGTTGTCTGATGGGCATACTTGGTATTTCCATTTTCATCGACAAACTTTATTTCGTAGGGCTTTGCAAAGTTGTCTTTGTATTGATGTATTGTGGCAATCTGAAGTGATCTGCCTGAGGGGAAAAAAGTATCTGCACCTATGGTATAGTAAGCCCCTGGAAACTTGTCCCAATCCGGTCTCTTTCCCATTATGTATGGAACTGCTATATCTTCAGAAACCCTCTTCCATATCTCTATGTCATCTGCTATTTGTTTTTCAGCATCTTCATAGCTGTCATGAACTGTATGGCCTTCAATGAAGTGGATCTCCCTTACCCTGATGAATGTTCTGGTCTGCTTAGTTTCATATCTGAAAACATTCACAATCTGATATGTTTTTAGCGGCAAATCTGCATGGGACCTTATCCACAAAGAGAATATGGGGTACATGGCAGTTTCTGACGTTGGCCTTAGAACCAATTGCTCATCCAGTTCATTGTCCCCTCCCTTTGTGATCCAATAAACTTCTGAGGTAAATCCCTTTATGTGTTCTGCTTCCTTATTGAACTGACTTTTAGGTATGAGGGATGGGAAATAAACTTCTTGATAACCGAAATCCTCAAAGTGTTTTCTTATTCTTTCATCTATAAGTCTCATCAACTTCCATCCATATGGAGGCCATACATTAAGACCCTTGACTGGGTACCTTTTATCCGTTAAACCTGTCCTCTCTATAATATCGTTGTACCATTCTGAGAAATTGGTCTCAGGATCCTCCTTAGCCATCAACCCTTAATCGTTAGGGTTATTTAATCCTATATATTTAATCAAGCGAATTTTTAATAAAGTTTATGAACGGTACTTTATTACGCAATAAATGGAACTGACTAATTCTGAAAAGAAAATTATAAAGTACCTTAAAGGCAAAGACTTTGTTGATGTGGAGGAACTTTTTAAGATAATGGATAAGAACGAAGTTGCGAGTGCTGTATCATGGCTTAAAGAGAAAAAATTGGTTAATGTTGATGAAAGACCCTTCAGGATTTACGCGTTGGGAAAGGAAGGTAAAAGAGTTCTGGAGAAAGGATTACCTGAGGAAAAACTTTTAAAATTGATTGATGAAGGAATTGTAGACCTTCAGGAACTTCAAAAATATATGGGGGACGATCTTAGATTTGCACTTGCACAATTCTATAAATTTGGGGGAAGAACTCAGAATGGAAAAATTTACATAGAAAATCCAGAGCCACTTAAAGAATACGTCACAAAAGTTAAGGATTTACTAATTGGAATTTCAAATGGTAAAAACCAGGACATTGATGTATCTCCAGTTAAAGGTAGAAAAGATTTCGTGGAAGAAAAAGTAAGGATGAGAAGGAAGATAAAGCTTACGGAACAAGCATACAGAATACCTGAAGAGGAGCTGGTTGAAACTGAGGAAATAAACCAGATAACTCCAGAACTCATAGAAAGGTATAATGAAAGCATAAAATTGAGGCCTTATGATGTGATGCTATACGCACCTAGAGCACTTCCTGCAAAAATTCATCCTTTATCGGAATTTATTGATATTGTAAGAAAGAAAATGATAGCCATGGGATTCCAGGAGCTTTACGGTAATTACATAGAAAATACTTTTTGGAATATGGATGTCTTATTCATACCCCAAAACCATCCAGCAAGGGATATGCAAGACACATTCTACGTAGAGGGCTCAGCTACTCCGGATAAAGAAATGGCTGAGAAAGTAAAGGAAGTTCATGAAAATGGATTGGGGAACGGAAAGGGATGGGGTTATAGCTGGTCAATTGAAGAAGCATCTAGAAAGATATTAAGAACTCACACAACTGTTAACACCATAAGGTATTTAATTGAGCATCCCCACGAACCCTGTAAAATATTTTCGGTGGAAAGAATATTCAGGAGAGAAAACCTGGATTCAAAACACCTGGCTGAATTTACACAGGTTGAGGGCGTAATATCAGGCCCGGGAGTTAATTTCGGAGTTCTTATAAGGACCCTAAGGGAATTCTACAATTCCCTGGGAATAAATGATTTAAAATTCAAACCTTCTTTCTTCCCTTACACTGAACCGTCTTTAGAGATTTTTGGAAAATTTATGGGTAAATACATGGAGTTAGGCGGGGCAGGGCTTTTCAGGCCAGAGGTTTTAAAGCCCTGGGGAATAAAGTATCAGGTTGCTGCCTGGGGGCTTGGTCTGGAAAGGCTCCTTATGCTTGTTTTGAATCTTGATGACATAAGGGATATTTATAGAAACGATCTGGCATTCCTTCAGGAAAGAAGAATTATTAAAATAAAATAAATTTCATAATTCTAATTTCTTCTGGACTCCGTTGCTCCCTTTTTTGAATTTGAATTTTTCGCTTATTATATCCGAAAGTACCTTAATAGCCAGATCCGGATATTGCTCCTGTGGTATAAAAGCCTCCATTTCCGGGGTTAATCTTACATCCTTATTTTCTATTTTCTCCAGGATTCTCTTCCTTTCCTTCTTATCGATTCTCTTAGCATTTGATATAGAAATTACTCCTGCCTTTTCTAACTCTGCAGAAAAAATTGGTCTTTCAAATATTTTATACAGAACGTATAGAGTCTTTTCGGCCCTGTGGTCTTCTTCATTCTGGAGTTTTTCCTTTATGAAATCGTATATTGTTTCCCCGTCTTTCTTATTAAGGTAATAGATTTTGGATGGCTTCACATATTTCTCCTTTAGCAGGCCAAAATCAGTCATGGCCTTAAGGTAGCCTGTAAGTTCGAGCCTGTGAATCTTAGCATTGTCGGTATTCTTTAGCTCTTTATAGATACCTGATATTGACTTCCCATCTCCCCGCAGTATTTCGAGGATATGATCTTTCAAGGGAATACCATGAAGTTCTTGGTCTTCCATTATAGATCTCTGAACCTGTTCGACAATTTATTTCTAACTTCGTTCAATGTCGTATATTCCATTTCTTCATCTGGAAGTCTGTGTGGTTCGAATGGGCCCATTCTTCTAATGTAGTCAGTTATTTCCAATGCCAATCTCCTTGCATTATCGAAAGCAACGTCTCCCAACAAATCGGCTGGTCCAACCAATCTTCCCTCTGAAAGCTGGAATCCCAACCCAATTACCCTTGGTGGCCCATCAAATCTTGATGGGGTTGCATCCTTTTCAGAAACTGGCATAATAGGTCCATTGTGGCTTCCTCTCATCCAACCTGATACAAGATGAGGATAAGCAAAAGGCTCCAAGACTTCTCCCATTGCTGGCAGTCCTGCCTGTGCTCTTACAATAGCCACTGGATCATCCTTGCCAACATATTTGCCAGCTATTTCCTGCAATTTGTCGGTGCTTACCACTGCAACAGGCTCATGAGGAAGGTGCTTATTTTCCTTTCCAGGGTAGACCCTCTTAATTACATATCTCCCCTTGGACCCAATAAGGGCAAGAATGTCATAAATTTCATCTGGGCTGTGAAGAGTAACTGCCTTCTTGCCAATTACATCCCATATCTCAAAATCAAATCCGTGATGCATATTTGGGTCAATTACCAGACCTGCCGTGTTGAAAGGATCTGCAAATATCTTGTAAATGGGTAGGTTGAAAGCTCCTGGTTCTGTCTTATCCATCATAAAAATTGCAACAGGTTCACTCTTTCTTTCTTCAAACTCCATTTCAGCAACTCCAGGACCCATCCCTTTCAAATTACCGGAAAATGAATCCTTAAGAAGATCCTGTCCCGCACCATAGAGCTTCAATTTCTTTGCAACTTCTGTGGCTTTTATGAAAGCATCCCAGGCCATTTTGTGTATTTCAGGTGAGCCTTCACCCTTATTATGCGTTATTATTAGCTGGAGATCATCCCCAACTGCGGTAACGTAAAAATCTATTATCTTTCCTTCATCCCTTGCATTCTCCAATACCAACCTTGCTTCATTTTTTAGATCGGGATGAACCCTGGAATGACCGGCAAGCCCTCCAACATCGGCTTTAATTACACTTAAGGTTACCTTCATAATTTTTCACCTTTTCCATATAATTGTTTTATTACTTAATATTAATGGTAGCCGAAATTATTAAAGCATAAATGATTTACCTTTTCATCTAGAAAATAAATTTTATACGGTTACAAAAATCATTGATTATCAGAAACTGATCTAAGAAAAGATCTGGTTGCCTGAGTCAATGAAATTTCACCTCTAGTAATCATATCTGCAAGTTCTTCTATCTTCTTGTCATTGGAATTTATTATTGCAAGTATATTATTTTTCAATTTTTCTTTATTCCTTATTCTACTCTCATCACGAGACATGTTTTTTTTGAAATCCTTTATGGCATCTACCAAATTCTGAATTCCCGAGCCGTTTATGGATGAAACCTTGAAAAATTTGTGAGACTTAGCATTATCCGGAATACTCAGTATTTCCATCAATTGCTTTTCAGCAACATAAGCCTCTGGCCGGTCAGACTTTGTTAAAACAATAAAATCTCCTATTTCCATTTGGCCTGCTTTCATTGCCTGTATCTCATCACCCAGCCCTGGTGCCAGAACCAGAGTTACAAGGTCTGAAAAATACATTATATCAACTTCATCCTGTCCCGCACCAACCGATTCAACAATTATCATGCTGTATCCAAGATAAGCCAGAAGGTCCAAAACATCCCCAATAGCGAAATTCAAACCCCCACTCTGCCCCCTTGTGGACATGCTTCTAATATAAGCATCACCCTCATCCATGATCCTCAGTCTATTTCCAAGTAAGGAGCCCCCACTGAAAGGACTGGTTGCGTCAATCATGACCACTGCCAGTTTTTCTTCACCGGAGAAGGCTCTAACCAACTTTGATATTAGTGTGGATTTTCCAGCCCCTGGGGGGCCGGTTATTCCCAGAATGAATGATTTTCCGGGATTTTTATCAATAATGCTTCTTAATTCATTGTACCCCTCTAACCTGTTTTCCAATATTGTGATCAATTTCCCAATAGCTCTTCGATCCCCGGAAATCGCCTTTTGAATGAGATCTTCAATTTGAGTCATTTATGTTGTATCCGTTCTTATTTAATATTCTTTAATATATTCAATAAAATGGTGAATAAATTTAACAATATTTCCCATATTCGCTTCTCTTAAGCGTCCTTAAAGGCAAAAGGACACATCCTATTCTTCCCGGAGAAACATTTATGGGGAATTCTTCAAGATATGAGTTCTCTGAAATCTTCACAGCGTCTTTAATATTCATGCCAATTATTTTAGAAAGGAAGATGTCAGCAGAGATAGTTGAAAGAATGCAGGCATCACCATCAAATTTGGCATCTTTAATAATACCGTTTTCCAGTTTTATATAAAGGTTTATCACATCCCCACATTGCGTTCCTGCTCCTTCTATTTTTATATCTGCTGAATCCAATTTACCCCAGTTTCTAAGATCCCCATAATTGTTTATAAAATCCCAATTAGACATTTATCTCACCCAAAGATTCAAAAGCCTTTTCTATTTCTTGGATAGTATTGTAGAGATACCATGAGAACCTTACAGAACCATTGATTCCGAGATACTTGAATAGAGGCTCAGCACAATGATATCCACTCCTGGCAAAAACTGATTTGTCGCCTAGGAACTCTGCAACATCGTGGGAATGGATTAATTTTCCGGCAATAATGGATTTTGATTGCAGATCTTTGACTATTCTATCATACTTTTTTGACTTTAAGTTGAATGATATTAACCCCGACCTCTTTCTAGAATCCCTTGGGCCATAATATTCTATAAGTTTATTTGATTCTGCTAATTCTAGAGCCCTTTTTCCTAACTCGTACTCGTGTTTTCTTATATTATCCATACCAATTTTTTTCAAATAATCTACTGCAGCAGAGAGGCCCACCGCACCTTCAACATTTGGAGTGCCTGCCTCAAATTTTACCGGCGGATCTTCATAGATTACTCTTTCTAAAGATACGCTCTTTACCATTTCACCCCCCTGCATGAATGGAGGGAGCCCTTCTAGCAAGGAATACTTTCCATAAAGGACTCCTATACCCATTGGTCCGAGCATTTTATGTCCTGAGAAGGCCAAGAAATCTATATAATCATTTATTTTGAAAGGTAAATGAGGTATGGATTGGGCCCCATCCACAACGAAAAGTGACTCATTTTCTTTTGCCATCTTACCAAAAAACTCAATATTATTTATGGTACCGAGAACATTCGAAACATGAGTAATACTTACTAGTTTTACATTCTTTGTGAGTTTAGATTTGAAATCTTCTTCATCCATATTTCCTTCACTATCTAATTCTATGAATTTTACTTTGATACCGTGAGATTCTAATCTTAACCATGGTAGCAGATTGCTGTGGTGCTCCATTCTGCTTAATAATACTTCATCTCCCTTCTCCAGTTTACTCTGTAGTGAATAGGATAAGAGGTTCAGTGCTTCTGTGGTATTCCTCGTAAAAATAATTTCATTATCCCTGGCTCCGATGAAATCGGCTATATTCTTCCTGGAACTCTCATATATCTCCGTGGCTTCGCTCGCCAGGCTATAAATGGATCTATGTACGTTTGCGTTATAATTCTCATAATAGTTCCTTATTGCATCAATCACCTGACGAGGCTTTTGTGATGTTGCTGCAGAATCCAGATAAATAAAATTTCTATTTAATATTGGAAAATCTTTCCTTATGGAGTTGATGTCCATAGTTATTCCACTATCTCATCAACAAGCGATAAATACTTTTCCTTAATGTTATCCGGTACCGGTTCAATTATGGGATATATGAATCCCTCCAGGATAAGTTTTTTAGCCTCCTTTGTTTCTATCCCTCTAGACTCCAGATACATAACTTGTTCATCCGGTAAGGAAGATACAGTTTCTCCATGCTTGGATCGTACATTTCCATTGTATATCTCAAGTGTGGGAATAGCATTTCCCACCGCATCTTTTGAGAGGAGCAATAAATTTGCCATGAGGAATGATTCCGTTCCTCTTGATCCTTCTGATATTTTTATATTGCCCCTGAATATGATTGAACTCTTATTGCCAAGTATTCCCTTGAAATTTATGTTATTTCTCTCAAGGGGACTCTGGTGATTTGATAGAACTTCAAGATCAAGATGATTACTCTTCTTTCCTATCGCTGATCCAAAATAGTTAGAATCGGAGTATTGATCAATATGATTCATTATTATTTTTGTTACATCTTTTTTTCCATAAACTGCTAAGTGGAAGATCTTTACGGTTGAATATCTTCCTAAATATAAATGCAAATTCAAATTATTAAAAAATGAAAGGGATGAATCTTCCAGCAGGTAAATGGTAAGGTTGGAGTTCTCACCCACTTTAATTACAGAAGAATTAGATACTGTAGTATTTAATGAAATTATATGATTTATTATGAAGTTAACCTGGGCATTATCCCCTATTTCCATATAATGTCTCGATACATGGTTTTCCTCATTTGTTGATATGATCTCATACAATTTATCAGAGGAAAAATTAGAAGGTATTTTCAAAAACATGCCATCTTTAAATTTTGCCTGATTTAAAATTTCCAGCTTATTGTCTGATTTTGGAAAGAAAATATCCGGATCAATATCGCTTTCATGTTCCAATATACTGCCGTATTGGAATTTCTCTGACCCTAGGAACCTACAGGGTGACCCGTTGTGAAGGGTATATCTTGTTTGCATCCCTGCACATTTTTTAAGATCTGTTCTATATAGTGGCAATATTTCATCCTCTCTTAGGGGAGTGTAGTATTTGAATGATGGAGAATCAGGCTCCCCCCTGAGAGGAAGCTTCTCCAGTAATTTCTCCCTTTCCTTTTTTATTAGTTCGATGTTCATCCAACCGCACCCATCTTGCTCATTTCTAGCCTAATGAGTTTGTTGAATTCTATGGAATATTCAAGCGGGATTTCTTTAAGAACATCATCCAGGAAGCCAAGTACAATGAGCGATCTTGCATCCTCTTCCCTTATGCCTCTGCTCATGAGGTAATTTATCTGTTCCTCTGATATTTTTCCTACTGATGCCTCGTGTGAGAAAACTGCTGTATCATCCAGTATCTCGTTATGTGGATAAGTATTGCTCTTTGATATGTCATCCACTATGAGAGCGTCACATTGCACTGAGGACTTTGAATTGTAAGCACCCTGGTTTATCCTTAAAAGTCCCCTGTAAACTGACATTCCTCCTCTACCAGATATACTTTTGGCAACAACCTTTGAACTAGTGTTTGGTGCGGCATGAACCACTTTAGCCCCGTTGTCCTTCCATACCTCACCCATGGCCAGAGCCACATTGAGGTTTGAAGTGGACGCATATTCACCCCTAAGTATTGAGGAAGGATATGTCATGGTAATCTTAGATCCTAAGCTTCCCTGGACCCACTCCATTCTTGCATTTTCCTCCACCCATGCCCTCTTAGTTGGGAGGTTTATTACATTATCTGACCAGTTCTGGATTGATGTATATCTAACCTTGCTATTTTTCTTAGCGTAGACTTCAACTACAGCTGCATGGAGTGCATATCTACTGTAAGTAGGAGCGGTACACCCTTCAATATAATGAACCGATGCACCCTCTTCTGCAACGATCAGTGTTCTCTCAAACTGTCCTTCAAGCTCTCCATTCATCCTGAAGTAAGCTTGAACTGGAAGGTCCACATGAACGCCTTTGGGGATGTATAGGAATGATCCACCTGACCAAACAGCAGTATTTAGCGCGGCAAATTTATTGTCGCTAGCAGGAACTACTTTTCCAAAATGCTCCCTGATAATTTCAGGATATTTCTGTAGGGCTGAGTCCATATCCATAAATATAACACCCTTTTCTTCCCACTGCTTTTTTATTTTAGAATATACACCTTCGGACTCAAATTGCGCAACAGTTCCAGCAAGATATTTTCTTTCCATCTCCGGGACGCCGAGTTTATCAAAGGTTTCCTTTATCTCCTTTGGAACCTCATCCCAACTGGAAGACTTCCTGTCTTCTGGTTTTATGTAATATGTTATTTCATCAAAGTTTAATTCCGAAAGATCCGGACCCCATGTTGGCAATGGTTTTGAATTAAATATTTCCAGGGCCCTAAGCCTGATGTTCTTCATCCACTCCGGTTCCTTTTTTACCCTTGATATCTCTTCAACCACTGACCTAGTTAATCCTTGGCCAACCTGATATACAGGCTTAATATTTGTCTTAAAATCGTACTTATCCTTTTTTATTTCAAAATTTTCATCCAACTTTTGCATTTACCTCCCCCCTTCTGTAATAATCATATCCATACTCTTCTATCTTCTTCGCTATCTCGGCTTTACCACTCTCAACTATAGTTCCATCCACAAGAACATGAATGAAATCTGGAGAAACGTAATCTAAAATCCTCTTATAATGCGTAATAATTAGAATTCCTGTACCGCTCTCCTTAGCCTTTTTTACTGCTTCCGCTACAATCTTGAGAGCATCAACATCAAGTCCCGAATCTATCTCATCGAGAATTACAAATTTAGGCTTGAACAGAAGCATCTGCAATGCCTCCATTCTTTTTTTCTCTCCGCCAGATAATCCGTCGTTTAAACTCCTATCTATAAAGGATTTATCTAGCCTGAACAATCCCAGGAGTTCTTGTACCTGTTCTATGAACTTCTTATACTCCAATTTTTCATTGGGATGAAGTGACATATAAGCTGTTCTCAGGAAATTTATATATTTCAATCCTTGAACGGATACCGGTTCCTGGAATGCAAGAAATATCCCTTCTCTCGCCCTCTCATAGAGCTGAAGATCGGTTATATCTTTTCCATTGATTAGTATCTTCCCGGTTGTTACCGTATATTTAGGATTACCAATTATTGCCTGTGCAAGTGTGCTTTTCCCTGCGCCATTGGGACCCATTAATGCGTGTATTTCTCCACTTTTAATGGTCAAGTTTAGGGATTTCAGTATATTTTTGTCACCTACTTTTACAGAAAGGTTCTCTATATTCAGGACATTGTTCTGCTTGTCTGTCATTTTAATCCCAGGATTATCTATGATTCATATTTAAACATTTTTTACTGTCTAAAATGATAAAATGTATATACCCTTGATTGATACATTATATGTGCTTGATGAAAATGTACTAACAGGCACTAAAAGAGAAATCCTGGAAATGCTGTTAGATGGGCCAATGACTGCCCAGGAGATGTCCAAAAAATTAAAAATTCAAATAAATGCTGTTAGAGAACATCTTGCATCTTTAGAAAATGGTAATTTGGTAACTTACAACTTTGTAAATACTAAAAGGGGAAGGCCAAAAAAGGTTTATCAAATTACAAAGAAAGGAGCTGATCTGTTTCCTAAAAGGTATGACCTATTATTAAAGATTTTTCTAGACCAGTTAGAGATGGAAATGGGAAAGGAGTGGGTAAAATCATTCCTTGAAAGAGCAGGCTCCAATGTTGTTTCAGGAATAAGTCCAAATGCTGGAATAAATGGACTTTTAAATTTTTATAATAGCCTAGGTTGTATGGCATCAATTTCAGAGGTAAATGGGAACATTGTAATTAAAAGGAAGAACTGCATATACTATAATTTAGCTGTGGATCGTGAGAACCTGGTGTGTGAAAGTTTTGAGGATTCCATATTAAACAAGCTTTTCCCTTCCTATAAGATCGTTAAAAAGGATACTGTGAGACCAGGAAAGTTTGACTGTGAAATAATAATAGGAGAAAAAAATGAAAAATCTACTTAACACTTACAATTAATTCATAAAGATTATTTCGCAGAAATTCATTACGTTATAATGCTTACAATTACCGAAACTTTTCTATCCATAGAGGGTGAAGGGCCTTTTATAGGCATACCGACATTTTTCATCAGATTAACTGGGTGCAATTTGAGATGTGAATGGTGCGATACAAAGTATTCCTTTTATGGTGGAACAAAGATGGAAGTTGACGACCTTGTGCAGGAGGCAGTTAGATCAGGGGTTAAGTATGTATCTATAACAGGAGGAGAACCGTTGATTCAAAAGGACGTTTATCCGCTCATGTATAAGCTTTTAGACCTTGATTTCAAAATAATATTGGAGACGAGTGGATCTATATCCATAGAGGAGGTTCCTACAGAAGATAACTTGATAATTTCTATGGATATCAAGACCCCTTCATCAAAAATGGTTGAACATAACCTATACTCTAATATAGAACTTCTCGGAAACAAGGATTATTTGAAATTTGTCATTGCTGATGAAAAAGACTTCGACTTTTCGGTTGCCATAATGGAGAAATATCCATTTGAAGGTGAGGTGATTTTTCAACCTGAAGGTGGAACAAATCTTAAATGGCTGGTAGAAAAGGTTTTAGATAAAAGAATTAATGTAAGAGTGTTGCCCCAGCTTCACAAGATAATTTGGGGAGATAGGAGGGGAGTATGAATTTTTACGAGTACACTGATGAAGAGGGAACTATAGCTGTTAAACTTGCAAGAAAAGCCATTGAGGAGTATGTGGATATAAAGCTAGTTGTCAAGAACAGTTACGGTGGAAAATTCGTAGAAAAGCGTGGTGTCTTCACCACAATTAATAAAACCAGTGGAGAATTACGTGGGTGCATTGGCTTCCCGGAACCTATATATCCTTTGGGGGAGGCTATAATAAAAAGCGCCATTGCTGCAGCTGTAGAGGATCCCCGTTTCCCGCCTGTTACTAAAAGGGAGCTAGATGAGATAGTTGTTGAAGTGTCCCTTTTAACAAAACCTATCCCTGTAAATGTGGAAGATAGGTCAAAACTTCCAGAAAAGATAATTGTGGGTATACATGGATTAATTGCAAGTTCAGGTCCTTTTAGCGGTCTTTTGCTCCCCCAAGTAGCTGTTGAAGAGAAAATGGATTCTAAGGAATTCCTAGACGCGGTTTGCTGGAAGGCAGGAATGGAAAAGGGATGCTGGAAAGATAAAGACGTAGAAATTAAGACTTTTACTGCAGAAATATTCTATGAAGTTGAGCCAAACGGTCCGGTATTTAGAAAGCTATTGGAGAATGGATAGAATTGACTGAATACTTCCGAGGGAAATTCTTCATTGATGGAGAATTCAAGGATAGATACCTGGAAGTTGAAAACGGCAAAATTAAGAATATTGGTGTTGAAAGGGGAAATGGAACCGTAAGAACATTAGAAGGTTTCATTTTACCTGCTGGTGTGGACATCCATGTACATTTCAGGGACCCGGGCGAAGAAAGAAAGGAAGATTTTTATTCTGGATCCAAGAGTGCAATTTATGGAGGGACTTCCACAGTAGCCGACATGCCCAATAATATTAAACCCATAAATTCACAAGAAGTGTTCAATGAAAAATTAAAAACAATAACTGGTAGAAGTTTTACAGACTTTGCATTGTATCAGCTCCCTGCGGGATATGAGATTGATGGGGCAATTGGACAAAAGGTATTCATGGGCAAATCCACTGGCGGAATAATTTCTGACCTTACAAAGATAATCAACAATGAGAAGATTAAAGTGTTCCACGCCGAAAATCAATCATGTCTGGATAAATACAAAATAGATGATAAAGACTTAAAAGCACATGATAATTCCAGACCTCTGGAATGTGAACTTGAGGCTGTGGAAATTATTTCTCGCCTTTCTCTGAACAATGTACTTATAGCACATGCAACATCAAGAACACTGGCCGAAATATCAAAATCATTCGGTTTCAGGGTTGAGGTCACACCTCATCATTTACTTTTGAACAGAGATATGAAATTAGGATCTCTGGGAAAGGTGAATCCGCCTCTAAGGAAGAATATAATACAAGAAGATCTTATGAATTACCTATCAAAAGAATTGATAGATGTTGTCTCCTCGGATCATGCACCACATACACTTGAAGAAAAGGAGGTATTTGACTCTGCCCCATCCGGGATGCCCGGTGTTGAAACCAGGTTGCCTTTAATATTAATGCTATTCAAGAGGGGCATTATTAATTTGAATTATGCAGTGAAATTATTATCCACAAATCCAGCGGAAATAATTGGAATTCCAAAGGGAAGAATAGCCCCGGGATATGATGCGGATCTAGTCATCGTGGATTTTGAAGAGGAACCCATAAAAAGTGAAAATCTTCATTATAAGTGCAGATGGACTGCTTTCGAAGGTTTTAATGGCATATTTCCTAATGGCTTAATTCTTAGGGGGGAAGAAATCATGATTGAAAGAGAAATAGTGGAACAACCCAGGGGTGAATTCATAGATGGGAAAAGGGGGAGAAGTAAGAATAATTAAGAGCAGAATGAATGAACTTTTCCAATTGGCGCTTATTGATGATAAAATGGGCCTTACAGAGTATTCTCACATAAAATATGAACTGATTTTCAAATATTCTACCAAATACAGAGTTAGAAGACCTGAGGGATTTAAAGTTTGGGTCTGCAGAAAGTGCAAATATTCTATAATACCCAACGGGGGTTCAATTAGACTTAGAAGGTCGGCTCTAATAGTTAAGTGCGGAAAGTGTGGATATATAAGAAGGTATAAGATCAATCATTCTTCAATGGTTTCTGCACTAAATAGCACATTATAACCCTGTAAGGTTGCATACACTTTATCCAGCAGAGATATTGCATCTTCGACATTTGCGTGGTTTCCCCATTCATAAACCATATCTCTGCTTCCGGTTATGGGTTTGAAACCTAGGGATCTTAGGCGCGTCAGTATCTCCGATGGGCGCTCTCCTTCGGAGCTGAATATTATTGTTAGATATGTTTTTCTCCCCATGCGGGTAAATGTACTATTCTTATAAATCCTTTTTTAAATTTATTAGCATACTAACTTTAGTCCAAATCAACCAATCACATATTCAGTGAACGGTTGTCCGTGATTATGTACCTGGTGAGCGACCTGTGAACAAATATTTCAGCCGCCAGCCTAGGGGATAGGTAGTCGTTTGCCAGTTCAAAGATTTCCTTGTTTGGTAATGCCATAGAATAATGGTAATTGCCCCTAATTATAATGCTAAATAAATCCCTATATAATTTGATCCTAGTTTCTGAAAAAATCTTTGATCCCCTTCCATACGGGGGATCAGTTACAATGGCATCGAAATTGTACTCGCCAATCTGTGAAAAGTCTCCCGGCTTAATTGTATAATTATTGAAACCATAGTACTTCATATTTTCAATGGCCCCATTTACCATTTTAACGCTCAAATCAATGCCGATAGCCCTTATACCCATTCTTTGTGCTTCACTTAAGAATGTACCAGTTCCTGCAAATGGATCAATGATGGTCCCTCCTATTTTTACACCCGATATATTTATCATTGCCCTTGCCAATAGAGGATTTATGCTCGATGGGTGATTGAATGGCCTTTTTTTAAAAGAGGAAACTATTTCAGATACATCCCTTTCAAATATTAACCTGCCCATAATGAATCCGTCTGAATTTGTCAACAATAAATAAACTTCTTCGGGATTTGTCAGATCCACTCTACCCGGGATATGCATTGCCACGTCATGCAATTTTGAAGGTGAATCATCCATTATTATCTCCAATATTTTATATCTCTTCATTTTGCTGGCCTCTGGAGATAAATCAGCTATGTATTTTGTGAAAGTAACCCTTTTGACTATTTCATCTAATGATGTGGTACTGAAAATAACAACCCTTTCATTAACACTTTCTATCTTTCCTCCTGTCAGTCCCACAAGTGATTTTAACTCAGATACAGCCAAAGAAGTTTGATCTCCAGTAACAAGGGCAACATATTGCACTGTGCATCATTAAATTATGATTAATTTATTTATCCGGTATACATATAGATTCGAATGGTAAAGTACAAAGATGCAGGTGTGGACTTTGATGCAATAGGAAAATTCAGGAGAGCACTAATTTCGAAGTTAAATTTGCATGGAGATTGGAAGGTACCAATAGGTATTGGGCATTATGCAGGTCTCATTGAGTATGGAGATAATTACCTGGCACTCCACACCGATGGGATTGGAACTAAAACTTTGCTGGCATTAAAATACAGATATTTCAAGGAGTTAGGTTTTGACCTTGTTGGCATGAATGTAAATGATCTTCTCGCTATGAATATAGAACCCGTGGCCATGGTAGATTATATATCATCTTCCATATTTGATGTTGATTTGGCTAATGATTTGGGGGCATCATTGGATCAAGCTCTAACACAATCTAAAATATCTATAATAGGCGGGGAAACGGCATCTATACCTGATATTATAAATGGGATTGATATTGCAGGAACAGTTCTTGGCATAGTAAAGAAATCTAAGTTAGTTGACGGATCTAAGATTGCGGAAGGAGATGTAATTCTTGGAATAGAAAGTTCTGGTTTTCATTCCAATGGATATTCTCTAATTAGAAAAGTTCTTGAAAGTAATTTGGGATTAGATAACGAAATTTTGAATGGTGAAAAATTATGGAAGCTTTTATTAAAAGGTACAAAAATTTACCGCGATTTGATCTTGGAAATTAATGAAAAATATGAAATAAAAGGTATGGCCCATATAACAGGAGGAGGATTTAGGAATATCCTTAGACTTAAGAATATGCTTTATGAATTCAACATAGATTACGAAATTCCCCCAATTTTCCAGGAGATCATTAAGGCTGGCAACATTGATTATAATGAGGCGTTCCAGACTTTCAACATGGGAATAGGGTTTATGCTAATTTTAGAAGCAAAAGAAGCTAGAAATTTATCTAACGAATACCAAAACTTGATTAAGATAGGCGAGGTAAAGAGAGGGCAAGGAATAGTTATTAATCCTCATAATTTGAGATATGAAAGCTATTACTGAATTTCTAAGTAATATTTATTATAAACCTCGTGATTTCGAATCAAATTTAAGGGTGGTTAAATGATAGGTAAATTAGCACCTGATTTTGAGGCCAACTATGTAGTAAACGGAGAAATTGCAAAGAACCCATTGAAGCTTTCTGACGTGTATAAGAGCGGGAAGTGGGTAGTGCTTTTCTTCTACCCTGCAGACTTTACATTCGTTTGTCCGACGGAAGTAGAAGGATTCGCAGAGAAGTACCATGAATTCCAAAAAATGGGAGCTGAAGTCATTGCTGTAAGCACAGATACAGTATATACACATAAGGCATGGATTGAGCATGACCCAAGGGTTTCCAAAGCTAAATACCCAATGGTTGAGGATAGAACAGGACAAATATCAAAGGCCTATCAAGTTTACAACGAGAAAACAGGAAATGCTTTGAGAGGCTTATTTATAATAGATCCTCATGGAATAATCAAGTACATGGTTGTAACAGATGACAATGTGGGAAGAAGCACAGAAGAGACCAAAAGGGTTCTCGCAGCACTCCAGTCCGGAGGCCTTTGCCCAGTAGATTGGGAACCTGGCCAGCCAACACTCAAAATTTAATCGATCTTACTTTATTTTAATATTTTAAAATCTTCAAAATTTCCTTCTTCTTGGTATTCCATAATTTTTTCAGTTACAATCGCATCGGGGATTCCATTTTCACAGTATTGTATTAATTTTTCGACTGATTCTGGACTTCCTTTGAAAATGGCTTCAACGGTTCCATCTGGGTTGTTCCTTATCCATCCAAAAACATTGAGTGACCTAGCCATTCTTCTGGTCCTTTCCCTGAATCCTACACCCTGAACAATCCCCTTGAATATTATATGAACTTGCATATTTTAGGATAGGCTACATCTATTAATAATATTAGTTTAAGTAAAATAAATTTTAAATAAATAAAGTTTATTTGTGTACACTATGAAATGGTCGAATGTTTTAGCCATCATAATAGTGGCCCTAGTATTCTTGTCAATTGGATACTATGCAGGCCAGCTAAATAATCACACAATTCAGGCACCACAAAAAATAGTGGTAACTGATGATCTAGGAAGAAACGTTACTATATATCTTCCCATCAAAAGAGTCGTTTCCATGGATCCGTCAAATACACAGATGATGTACGCAATTGGGGCAGGAAATTTACTGGTAGCTGATACATCCTATGACTGGTGGCCAGCGCAGGCTAAAAGCTTGCCGAAAGTCGAAATGGATAATGGAACTGCTTCTGTTGAGGAGGTAGTAAGCTACAATCCTAACCTTGTATTGGCAACTACCATCCAAAGCACTCAAATCATAGACCAGTTGGAGAGCCTTGGGATCCCTGTTCTGGTGCTAGAACCAAACAATATTAGTGGCATATACAGGGATATGTATCTTTTAGGTAACATAACAGGCCATAAAACTGGCGCAATTAACGAAGTCAATTATATGAAGAGCTACATTGGAAACATTACATCTAAGATCGCTAATCTGCCAAGACTAAGAGTACTTTATATGCTATGGCCAGACCCAATTTACACGGCCGGAAATAACACATTTATTAACAACATAATAACAACCGCTGGAGGCATAAACGTGGCTGCAAACTTAACAGGCCCCTGGCCCATCATAAACAATGAAACAGTTCTCCAGGATAACCCACAGGTTATATTGGTGGACAATGATACAGGGATTTCCAACATCTCATATTTCAAGAATAATCCTGTTTGGGAGAATATATCTGCCGTTCAAAATAACAGGGTATACATTTTCAACCAAACTGAATCCAATTGGATGAATGAACCAGGCCCCTTAACCATATATGCTGTAAGGATGGTTGCCCAGTTCCTGTACCCACAGGTATTCAATGAAACCTAAATTTCTAATTTTATTTTCACTTTTAATTTTATTGATACTCAATATTTTATTTTCAATAAGTATAGGTCCTGTCAGGATCCCATTTGATTCTGTGACCTCTACGATTTTTTATTATTTCATGGGGGATCCTTATAACAGAATATACATGCTTATTATATTTTACATAAGGATGCCTAGGGTCTTTTTGGCAGTACTCATTGGAGCAGTACTTGCTATCTCGGGTCTTATAACCCAAACTATTTTTAGAAATCCATTAGGTGATCCATATCTTACTGGTATAGCCAGCGGGGCAGCCCTAGGTGCTTCAATAGGATTTCTTATATCACCTTTCGTGGTTGAGCCTCTTGCATTTGCATTTGCAATGCTGGCTGTCTTTATTACATTCATAATCTCAAGAGTAGACGGTGAATTCAGCCCTGAAATTATGATTCTGGCTGGAATTGCCGTTTCATTCCTATTTTCTGCTTTAGCCTCTTATCTTATTTATTTGAAGGAGGTAAATTTAAGAGGGGTCCTATTCTGGCTGCTCGGAGGATTGTATGGAGCAAATTGGAATGATGTATTCTACCTTACCATTGCATCCCTGATTCTATTTCCTCTAATTTTATATTTTGTGCCGGAATTTGACCTAATGCTAATGGGGGACGAGCAAGCAAAATCCATGGGTGTAGATACCAAGAGAGTCAAATTGATCACATTGTTATCTTCCTCCATAGTTACGTCCTTTGCGGTTTCAATGGTTGGAATTATTGGATTTATAGGCCTTGTGTCCCCCCATATTGGCAGAAAGATAATTGGAGAAAGCCATCGTTTCCTGTTGCCAGCATCAATACTAATAGGGGCAAACCTACTCCTGGCAAGCGATACCATAGCGAGGTCCAATCCTGGGGGGGAAATACCCGTGGGGATTATAACATCATTTGTGGGAGCACCTTTATTAATATACCTTTTGATCAGGAGGAGGTTTTTTGATAGAGGCAATTGACCTTTCTGTAAAAATTGGGAAAAAACAAATACTGAAAAATCTGAATTTCGTAATTCATGAAAGGGAAAAAATTGCCATTATAGGACCTAATGGAGCTGGCAAAACAACACTTATGAGGGTATTGGGCGGTATGCTCCCATATGAAGGTAAATTAATTATAAATGGAAAAGAAATGAGTGAATACAGGAGGCAAGATTTAGCCAAACTAATATCCTATGTGCCCCAGATTTTTTACACTCCTTATACTTTCACTGTCGAAGAATTTGTAAAAATGGGAAAGTACATAAGCATAAGAAATTGGTGGAATGCTGAGGGAATAGATAGATATCTCGATGAGGTAGGAATTTTGAATTTAAAAGCAAGGTATGTAAATACCATTTCCGGTGGAGAATTACAAAAGGTGCTCATTGCAAGAGCATTAGCTCAGAATCCTAGAATAATAATGCTTGACGAACCTACATCTCATTTAGACCCAAAGGCAGTGTTTGAATTAAATCGAACAATAATAAATTTGGAAAAAACAGTAATTTCTGTTGTTCATGATATAAATGCAGCTTTTAATTTATACAGTAAAATAATGATAATGGCAAATGGGCAATTATATGGGATATTCAGTGGGAAATCTAAAGAGTTTGTTGATGCTATTTCCAGAATTTATCAAATTGAATATGAAATACTTGATGGCAAATTTATTGTGCCAAAGGGCCCATATTTTCAATAAATGGTTAGCCCTGTTCTCGATATTTTTGTGATTATTGGATTTCCATACTTCCTTAATATCTCATAAGCTTCATCATTGTAAATGGATATTATGCTATCGCCTATTAGGGAAACACTAGATGGAATTTTATCCAAATCTTCAAGAATTTTTAGTGAGTTAGGAGATACCAATTCTGAATCTACAGCGAATTTTCTTCCAATGTTAAGGCCATTTTCTAGTGTTGGCCTTTTAATGAATTCTTTTAATGATTCTTTACCATTTTTTATTATTTTCTTTACGATGCTTTCTGAACTTATTATTTCTCCGGTGGGAACCTTCTTCTTAAATGGAAGAACCAAAAGCTCAGTATCTTTTACCAATATTCTGTCCGTTATAGAATACGGGAAGCTACCACCTTTTATCCTTATGTGAAGACCACCGCTAATCTGAGACTGGACGTCTCCAAGGCCTGTCCCCTTCTTTATTTCAATCTGATGAGCCATCTTATATATTTCTCCTATCCTGGTATAATTACCTTTAATTGCAGCGATAGTTGTCAACGCTGCCGCCGCACTTAATCCAAAACCGGATGAAGGGGGCAGTTCCGAAGTTGAATAAATCTTACCTTTAAATTTAAGCCTTTTCGCTACTTCCTCCTGTATGGACTTATCCAAAGGGATTCCATTGAACCTTACCTCAAGCTCTTCTGACGGTTCAATCCTAGTGGTCATACCTGATTCTATGCAAATAGCTACCCCCTGAGATCCCTTCTTCAATGCATCATTGTACCTGTTGGGAATGAAGAAAAGCGTGGCGCTACCTGGGGAAAAGGCTTTCACATAGCTTTTTGACGATTGAGATTGAGACGTCATCCTTATCACCTTTGAATTTTTCAACAATATTTTCACCTATAAGATAAACTATTGTATTTGCATGTTTAACATCCTCTAGCCTATTGGCTATGATGTAATCTAAATTGTATTCTTCGAGTCTTTTCTTGGCCCTGTTAATAAGATCTTTTTCAGAAACACCATATTCAGCCTTAAAACCTATTAGGATTCCATCGTAATTTCTTCCCAATTCCTTTAGGAATTTCTTTGCCGGAAATAGTTTGAGATTCAATTCCTCTTCTGATGATATTTTACCGGATTGCTTCTTTAAAGTGAAATCCGATAATGCTGCTGGCACTATAACTAGATCGTTCTCTCTTATCTTTGGTATGAGAGATATTAGATCATCAACGGTTTTAAAGCTTTCATATTTTAAATAGCTTGGAACCTGAGTTCTCATTAATCCAAGATAATTGTGCAGTTCTGCGCCAAAATAATAGAATGCCTTCATAAAGCTAACAGTTGTTTCCCCTGATGATAAGTTTGTTATAACCCTAACATCATCTATGGGTTCAGCGCTTGAACCTCCCACCACGGCGACTTTCTTTCCAATGCAGAGTGGGTTAAGTACTCTAATAACGCTGGCAGTAATGTATTCAATGTCAGCCATTTTAGCCTTATTCTCTTCTATTATTGGATCTAAGAACACTACCCCGTTTTTTATTAAATTCTGCATATTTTCCTTGAGTATTGGATTATCCATCATTCCCTGATGCATAGCCGGAACCATTATGATGGGTTTTCTTCCAATGGCATTTGAAAGAACCGATGTGACTGTTGTGTCATCGATACCGTTAGCAGCCTTGGAAATCGTATTTGCAGTAGCAGGAGCGATCAGAATCAAATCCGAATTGTTCACCAAAGTTACGTGTTCTATCCTACCTGTGATTTCGGTAACAACTTCGTTTTCACTCGCGTACTGGAGTGAATATGGATGTATAATCTTCATTGCTGATTGTGTCATTACTGGGAAAACTATTGCTCCATGTCTCCTTAATTCATGTATAAGCTTTACATCTTCAACCGCCGCAATAGAACCTGTGACCCCTAAAACGATCCTCTTCCCGCTCAATAGTTTGCTTTTTGAAATTAATTCTGTTTTATTATTTTCAAAATCCACGTTTTAGTATTGTGTCTACGATAAAAAATTTTAATGCTGTTTATATGCATCATGGATGCAAATATTTGATACCCTCAGTAGAGACTTTAAGGAATTAAAAACTGTAAATGGGAAGCGCTTAAACGTCTTCGTGTGCGGGCCCACTGTATATGACAAGCCTCATCTAGGGCACGCCAGAACCTACATCTTTTTTGATATATTTATCAGATACTTGAGATATAAAGGTCTCCGTCCATTTTATCTGATGAACATCACGGATATAGATGATAAAATTATAAATAGAGCTAATTCTGAAAATGTTCCATACAATGAAATATCGAGAAGGTATTCAACTGAATTTTTCAAAATAATGAAGGCGTTGCGGAACGAAAGCGTAAACTATTATGCTTTTGCCACCGACTTCATAAATGAAATAATAAGCCAGATAGAACGTCTTATGGAAAAAGGGTATGCCTATGAAACTTCTGACGGAGTATATTACAGTGTTGAAAAATTCCAGGATTATGGTAAATTATCCCATCAAGATATCACACAATTAAAGGCTGGGGCACGTGTTGAAACAAATGAAAACAAGAAAAATCCATTAGATTTTGCACTTTGGAAAAAAAGGAAGCCGAACGAACCTTATTGGAACTCCCCATGGGGGGAGGGCAGACCCGGATGGCATATTGAAGATACCGCTATTACAGAAAGGTTCTTCGGTTACCACTATGATTTGCATGGTGGAGGGATTGACCTTGTATTTCCACACCATGAGGCAGAAATAGCACAAATGGAGGCAATATCCGGAAAACCACCTCTTGTAGACTACTGGGTGCACACAGGACATTTGTCTGTGGAGAACGTTAAAATGAGTAAGAGTCTTGGAAATTTCATTACGGTGGAGGAAATATTGAAAAGCTATTGGCCGGAATCCGTAAGGTTGATGTTCATCGGAATGAATTATAGGGATACTTCAAACTTCATCATGGATGGATTGAACGGTTCTCAAACTATAGCAGAAAAACTTACCTGGATCTATAGAAGAGTAGCTGATACTGAAGCCCAGGAAAAAGAAAATTATGACGCATTTATGAAAGAAATTAAAGAGCCGCTAGAAAAAAATATGAACACCCCTGATTCTCTTGTCGCAATAAATGATTTCATAAAATGGGCAAGCAATGAACTAAACAAAACTGAAGGAAAAAATGGTGAAATCAAAGCTATACTTGATGATCTAGATTCAATATTCGGCATAGTAAGAAAAGCTCCAATTCCTGAAGCAATTGTAAATACAATTCTTGAGATAAGAAAGAGTGCTAGGGCAAAGGGTGACTATGCCACATCTGATAAAATTAGATCAGATTTGTCAAAATTAGGTATAAAAATAGAGGACAGAGGAAACGAATCGTTTGCATGGTGGTGAATAAGAAAGGTAATTAATGTTATTCCTAATTTACCATTATGAAAAATATAGCATCCTTCCAAGACATAATCAACCTCAAAACTACGGACATTTATTTTATGAGGGTAAATGAAATCCTAAGCAGAGCTGGTAAAAATCCCCATGTAGTAATGGATATAACCTTGTCAAGCAGGGATTTGCCATGGCTAGTACTTTCAGGCCTGGATGATTTTACAGCGATTTTAGAAGGAAAGAAGGTTGATGTATATTCCCTAAAGGAAGGAACAATTTTTCCACCACGGGATGTAAATGGAATTCCCATACCTGCAGTAAGCGTATCTGGAAAATACCTTGAATTTGGCCTTTATGAAACTCCTTTATTAGGATCAATATCCCAAGCATCTGGTATTGCCACCAAGGCTGCAAGATTCAAGAAAAGGATAGGTGATTTGCCACTTTCATCCTTCGGCGTAAGAAGGATGCACCCTAGCCTTGCACCATTTATAGATAGGAATGCATACATTGGAGGGTGCGATAAGGTGTCCAGTATTATTGGAGCCGAAAGAGTAGGAATTAAACCGGAAGGTACAATGCCCCATTCTCTCCTGATTATTATGGGCGAAGAGAATGGATGGAGAATGTACGATGAAATATTAGATAAAAATGCCCCCAGAATTGCCCTGGTAGATACTTTCTGTGATGAAAAGGAGGCAGCGGTAAGAGCAGCTAAAGTTATTAAAAAGTTATCTGCAGTTAGGCTGGATACTCCATCTTCAAGAAGGGGTAACTTTGCTGATATTATTAGGGAAGTTCGTTGGGAATTAGATCGTAACGGTTTTAATCATGTGGGAATAATAGTGAGCGGAGGCATAAAAGAGGAAGATATTGAAACACTTAAAGAGGCAGGAGCTACGGGATTTGGTATCGGTACTTCAATTTCAAGCGCCCCTTCAATAGATTTTGCCATGGATATTGTAGAGATGGATGGCCTCCCGGTTACCAAGAGAGGGAAATTTTCTGGCAAGAAAAATGTCTTTAGATGTCCAAAATGCCATCTTTTTAAGGTCAGTACCGAAAGAATTGAAAAATGTCCTAGGGATCAAGAGATAATGGAAAGTTTACTTGAGAAAGTAGTTGATAATGGCGAAGTTATCTACAAGGAAGACCTCAAATCCACGAGAACGTATGTTTTGGAGCAACTAAAATGGTTCGAACTATAAGTTTGTGTTATAGTGAAAACGATGAAACTGCCAAAAAATTAATTAGAATATTAAATGGAATTGTAATCAGAGGTTATAAAATTGAAGCCAAAAATAATTTCTCCAATAATTGTATAGAAATTTCAAGCGGGAATGTAAATGCACCTACAATTGAATCTTTGGATGAATTAGCAAGAGACCTTTGCCATTCAGCCAAGTCCCAATCAATACCATGTACTTACCAATCAACTGTTAAAACGGAAAAAATAAAATTAATCATTCCAAAGCTTCCAGAATTCGATCTCGATGGTAATAATCCGACTATGTGTCTTGAATTGGAAATAAAATTTCTTGAAACTATAATCTCAAGATTAATAAATTTAAATTTTATTGACCACTCTTCCTCTCCCTGACCTTCAATCTTAATTGCTTGCTCCCACATTTTCTGCATTTTTCTGCCCTTATTGGATTCGATGCTCCACATTTCATGCATATTTTCTTGTTGAATATTCTATCCATAGCTTCCTTGAATGGCATGCAGGGTGAATCATTCCGATATATTTATGGTCTTCGATTTAGATGATTATAGCTCTATTAATTCTTACTCAAAAATTATATATTTAATACAATTGCAGGCATATGGAGGAGCTCCTGGTTCATTTTGATGTCTATAAAGATAATAAAAAATATTATGCCAAGGTTAAAAGCGAGCTTGGCGGACTTAGGGAATACTCTGCGAAAACACTAGAAAAACTTATGGAGATAGTTGCATTAGATATATTGGAAGAACTTGAAAATTTATAATGATAAAAGATATTGGTCAGCGGGGGATGTGGAAAAATTCGCATACTGCCCCCTAAATCTATATTTAGCACTTAAAGGAAGCAAGGTAGAAATTTCTCAGGGAATTGAATACCAAAATAATTTTTTCAAAAGAATAAAACATGCCATAAATAATAAGAAACTTTTTAAAATTTACAATAGGTTATTCCTAGCCCTATA
The DNA here is from genome assembly GCA_017857235.1 of Methanobacteriota archaeon. Lineage (GTDB taxonomy): Archaea > Thermoplasmatota > Thermoplasmata > Thermoplasmatales > JAFMDN01. The sequence continues at coordinate 30,049 of JAFMDN010000004.1, read as the reverse complement.
TATTGCCACTATAGTTTTAGTGGGAGCCACAATTCCCTTAATGTTTATCGGTTCCAGTATTTTAGTTCTCATTATTTTAATTGCTTCCCTTTCGTCTTTGCTATTCGGGACAGCAATCTATCTGGCAACTTCTTTGATCAGGAAGCTTAAAGAATCTAAAAAACTTGAAGATCTTATTCTTTATCTGAGCATATCGAGCTTAATTTTGACTCTAATCCTCTATTTTTATTATTCCTTTAGGAATGATTTTGCATTTTTTACTATAGCTCTCTCGAACATCATAATACTCTTAGACACCTATAACTTTTACAAGATATTGACCTCATCTGAAATTATAATTGTAAATGAAATCGATCCCGATAAGATATATTATATGGAAGATGGAGATAATCCAGTTCTCATAAGTGAAAAATGGAGGCTCAGGGGAGTTCCGGATTTAATACTGAAAGAAGATTCCCAGCTCATACCAGTGGAGATCAAGAGTAGTAAAAAGCCATCCTCAATCCCATTTTCACACCTAATGCAGCTTGTAAGTTACGCTGTTTTAATAGAGGACAATTATAATTATGAGGTTAAATACGGAATTCTAAATTATCCAAATGGGACATATAGAATTGAAATTACCGAACATTTAAAATTCCTGCTGAAGAAAATTCTTAAAGATATGGATAAAATGGTAGAAACAGATGTAGCGCACCGCAACCACAACAATGAGGGTAAATGTGCTGGATGCTTCAGGAAATCTATATGCCCAGAATCTCTTTCAAAGTGATGTACCTCCCTTCTTTTGATGAAAATTGAGCTCCCAGGTGCATAGCAGTTGAAACAACCCCGTCATATGAGTTTGCTATCTTTATTCCCTTTCCTACGAAGTCCCTTATTTCTTCCCTATACATGTCTACTTTGGGGACATCTAAGGTTTTTTCACCTGTTTCTATCCTTGAATCCACACTCGTTGAAAAGAAATTTTTAACTCTTATGTATCCGCTTTCACCCTGTATCAAAAGGTCATTGTTTCCATCAGGTATCTTCCTGCTGCTAATGGCGATCCCTGTTTTTGACTCCCCATAATCAAAAATAATGTTGAAATGTTCATCAATGGTTTTTCCATTTGGATAACTTATAGCGATTAATCCTCTGGGGAGTTCATGATAAATGTTATAAATTGTGTCCATAACGTGTACACCCGTTCCAACAATGGATCCACCACCGACCATATAGTCCACACCCCACCATGAATTATCAAGATTTCTGGATGAAAAATGAGACCACTGCCCACTCACTAATCTAATTTCACCTAATCCTCCTTTTGATAATACGTCCTTAATATAATCAAGAGATGGATGGAACCTTAGATGGAACCCTATAGACAATCTAAGACCCTTCTGGTTAGCTATATCATGAAGTTCTCTTGATTCCCTTACGCTAAGTGTCATTGGTTTTTCCAATAGTACGTGTTTGTCATGCGTTAGGGCTATTTTCGTATATTTATAGTGGAGGTAGTTTGGGGAGGATATATAAACTGCCTGGAAACTTTCATGCATCATTTTTTCCAGATCATCGTAATAATGGGCTCCTAACTCCCTGGCAAATTTTGTCCCTTTCTGCTTATCTGTGGAGTATATTGCTGTTATCTTGTTGTCGGTGCTCACAATGGCTGGGATTACTCTATTTATTGCATGATTTCCCAATGAAACAATGCCGAATTCCATATTTATTAATATCTTCTTTTCTCAAAATTTTTGTGTTATTTTCGCTATTCTCTTTAGCATAAGGGGTTGAATGGTTAAAGATAGGAATATTATAATAGTCACTAGTGCTTGTACGACTTCACCGTAAGTTATTAATGTTTGATCTTTGGACACAAATCCAAGATATAGGAAAGTTGTGCTTAGTATAGCAGGAAATACACCGCGTGTCCCTTCTAGGCCAATTAATATCCCCTCTTGAAATGTTATATTCCTATCAATGCTTACTGCCAGAATAGTAGCTAGTGGCCTAATTACGAATATTAGCGCCAATCCAATAATTATACCAGGTAATAGAAAATTTTTCAAGTAAACCAAGGAAGCTGTCGCTCCCAAAAATACAAAGACAAATATAACAACAAATGAAGAGAGCTTATCCATAAATTCTTGATACTCCTGCTTCTCTTTGTCCTTTGGCATGTAGTTACCTGCCAGTATTCCGAAGATAGCTACTGCCATGTATCCGGAACCTCCAAAGAATATGGTTAATGTATAGCTGCTTATACCAAAAAGAATTAAAATTTCAGTATAGTAACTTTTGAAATCTGTGGGGAATAATTGCCTCAATTCATAAGAAATAAAGAACAATCCCAGTGATATCAGAATTGGTGAAACAAATTGTGACAGGATTATGTAAATAATCGGATTGGAAATTGTAAATTCGCTTGACTCAATATAGGGTAAATATTGGGGCAACAACAATGCAATCACGATTATTAACATCATGTATGAGAAAGGATCGTTGAATACTGCTTCAGTAATTAGCAGAGTTGAGGGGATTTCCTTTACCCTGGCCTTTTTCAATGATGGTATTATAGACGCTGGATCCGTTGATGATAGTATTGCCCCTAGTCCAAACCCTGCCCAAAGAGGGAGTTTAACAACATATATTGAAATTATGGCCACACCGATCCCGGTTACGAAAAGAACAAAGGTTATCAATGCTAATGTAGGCTTTAAGACTCTTTTCAAAGTAACTCTAGATAATTTAGATGATTCTGCAAGTATTATGAACATGGCACCAATTGGGCCAATGTAATTGAAAAATAGATATTCAATTTGTTCCCTTTCAAATATTCCAAGTATTGGGCCAAATATTAAACCGAGTATTAATAAATAAGGAATATAAACAGTTCCAGTTACTCTTGCAATTACTATGGCCAGATAACCTATGAGTAAGGAGATTGCTAGGTAGAGGAGGAGTGAATACATTAAAAGTCTATAAAAAACCCATTAATCTTTTTATCTATTTTTCCAGGCTTTGGGATAGATACCTCTCTCTATGAAAACCGTTTCTGGCTTTATCTCATTTCCTTCCCTTTTGCCCATCGCAAGCAGTTCATCCTTGGTTGAGAGTATTCTTACAATATTACCCTCGCCATAATCCTCCAATATGCCTGACCTATAGATCTTAGATCCGTGGGCCATAGCATCCACAGCACTGTCCTTAATCCTTACAAATGGAAAATCCCTCGTTATTTCTTCTGGATCGATTATAATTTTGTTAAGAAGTTCTGGATCACCTTGCTTATACAATTCATATGCATCTTTAAGTTTCTGGAGCGTAACCATTTTATTTTCATCTACAGGACCGCTCCTTATTCTTCTCAATTCAAGCATATTCGCACCAACTAATAAAGCATCACCTATGTCCCTGCAGAGAGTCCTTATATATACTCCAGACTCCACACTAGCCCTAAATAGAACCAATCTATCTTTCTTTTCCAAAAGAGTTAATTTGTATATTTTCCTTTTTCTAAGTGTCCTTGCCACTGCAGACCTAACGGGTGGATACTGAAATATCTCCCCGGTAAACTCTCTAAAAATTTCCCTTACTACATCTTCAGGAACATCCTTATGAAGTATCATTATGCCCACATACTCTTTACCTTCTTCATGCAAGTAATCTGCTAATCTGGTAGCCTTCTCCAAACCAACAGGCAGAACTCCTGTTACATTTGGGTCCAGGGTACCTACGTGTCCTGCCTTCTTGGCTCTAACTATTTCCTTGACCCAGGAAGATACTTGATGGCTAGTTGGACCTCTTGGTTTATCAATAACTACGAACCCAAAATTGAGCCTTTCTTCTATGGTGCGTTCAGACGGTTTTTTGCCGAATATCCAGGGCATCTTTAATCACCTTCAAAACCTGCTCTGTGGTCAAATCTGTAGAATCAATGATTAGATCGTATATAGTTAAGTCATTGTAATCTGCTCCATAGTATTTTTTATACCTCTCAGATTCAGATTTTTCCCTTGTCCTCATGGCCTTCAAAACATCTGAAGAAGATTCACCCTCTCTAGTTCTCATCGATCCTATTATTCTCTGCACCCGCGTTTCCTCATCAGCTGTTATGAATATTTTAAATGCCGGAATTCCATTTTTATATGCTAACCAGCCTGCAAGCCTTGATTCAACAATTATATTGTCTTTGTTTCTCATCTCCTCCAGTAGATACCTATCGAGCTCCATATCTATTTTTGGATCCTTTTCAGCCATCTTTCCAAGCTCCTCCAGGCTTATCCCCAGAGACTTTGCATAGCGTCTAAATATGAGACCTCCGGTGATAACCTCTAAATTGTATTCCCTTGCCAAACTGTTGGCAATAGTAGTTTTACCGCTGCCCGGTGGACCAGAAATAGTAATTCTCATGAACTAACACTTCTCTTCAAGTATAGCAAACGGAAAACATACTGGATTGGGTATGAAAGAACAAAACTGAAAATCATGTAGAGCAATATCCATAGGTAAAAACCATAATAGGCTTTCATCAGGTCACCAACACCAAAGGGTGATTTCACTATAGATGTTCCCTGCTGGTGTGCTACAAACATAAAGTTAATGAGCCATGCAAAAATGAGAACTGAAATTAAGAGTGTTATATAAGTAGGCTTCATTTGCTGTTGCGTTAGGTTCATGGTTTCTGGTAGATACTTCATCTGTTCTCCCCTTATTCTCTCAATTTCCTTTTTATCATTTCTCCTGATAGCTTCCCTCATTTGCTGAGAAAATTTCCTGTTCCTATGCTGAATCTCCGCCATCTTAAAATAATCCATGAAGAAATGTCTTGCTCCCGAGTTTATTAATGCGGTAATTAGAGCTGCCAGAAATATGGTAATAATTGGATTCTGGTAATTAAAGCCTATTACTGGTTGGAGGATATAAAACATGGGAAGTGAAAAGTAATATCTGATGATGGGGGTTGTATAAACAAATAAAAGTAATATCATTATAAATAAATATGTCATCTGTGTCCTGACAGACTTTCGCATTGCTTCCTGCTGCTCTTTAGTCATGGTATTTTGAGTCATGTCCTTTTCAAAACCTCCATTATTATTTTCGCAGCCTCCTCTGGTTTATTATTTTCATTATTTACGATCATAAATGGTATTCCCATAGAAGATGCATATGCAATGCCGAATGTCCTATTGACTTCAAGATGCATCCTTATCTCTGACTGTGATTCTTCATCTCTGCTCCTCTGCAAGTCTTTTTTCCTTCTTTCAAATATCTCGAGAGCATCTGCTTCAATTGAAACAAGGAGGTCAGGGTTTATAGCTTTTAAAACATGAGGAGGTAGGCCCGGAAGATATCCGGATGGTGTTTTTATGGAGAAATGTGTATCTATTATTACATCCTTGATTTTTGAAAAATACATTGCTGCACCTGTCTGAATTTCCGTTTGAATTTCTATAGGTAGTTTCCTCATCTCATCCCTGGATTTTGCATATCCCTTTTCAGTGGCAATCTTTAACATCACATCGCCATAGTTCTCAACTCTGAATCCAGCCTTTGAGAGCTCGTTGAGAACGGTGGTTTTTCCAACCCCTGGAATTCCTCCGATTATTACCCTCATTTACATACCTCCAAATAGATCCCTCATGAAAGGATACATTTCCGAAAGCTGTTCTTTGCCCATTGCCTGATAGAATTGTATTATGATTCCGACTGTTAGCAATACACCTGTACCAGAAGCATTACCGACTGTACCTATCAAATCTGCCATTGCAGCGAGAGCTCCCACTGCTGCTCCGCTGAATATGGTTATAGCTGGTATATATTTATCAAGAACTTTCTTAAGGACCCTCGGGTCCCTTCTGAAACCGGGTATCTGCATACCGGAGCTCTGTATCTGCTTTGCTACACCTTCTGAATTCATACCAGTTGTCTCGATCCAGAATTTAGCAAATAATACAGAAGCTCCTACCATGAAGGCAACGTATGCCAAAACATGGACACCCATGGCCCATGGTGGGTGGTTGAACAGTTCAAGAGTATATGCCTGGGGATCAAGAAGTGGGAAAAGCCAATTTGCTATTCCATTAGGATTGCTGAGATACCACGCCAGTCCTCCTATGGGAGTTGTGGGTTGGATATTAAGTTGCTGGGCTAGACTCTGAGATGGATAGGCACCTAAATACCAGTTGTGCCCTAGTATAGGTACTTTCTGCAATGTGGGGTTTGTCCAGAATAGAAGAGACCACATGGCAAGATTAGCCAAAACGGCTGAAGCCAATATTACAGGTATATTTGAAGCATACATCAACTGTATAGGATATCTTCCCCTTGCTCCCCTAGCCCTTTCATGTGCAAGAGGAAGCTCTACTTTAACAGATTGGACCCATACGACCAGATAGAATACGAATATTGTTCCAATTAATGCTATTACTGGATTTGGCTGGGCGAACAATATCCTCTCAAGGCTAACCGAAAATAGTTCTTGTGCATTGGATTGCGATAGGAGATAGAAGGTTTTAGGTATTGTACCAACTGGAGGGTTGGTCAAGGACAAAGGCTGATTGGTATTGGTAGGCACCCAATTTAGTGTACCTGTAATCAGGGCCTGTGAAACACCAGCTGCTATGAACAAGGATATACCTGAACCTATACCCCATTTGGATACAACCTCATCCATAAGGAATACAAGATATGACCCCATGAACAACTGGAATATTATGAACATCCTGGCAAGCATCAATCCATATCCTGGGAGGAAGCCATTCATGGCTGAAATAAATGCTGGATCTGGGGGCAAATAACCAAAAACCTGTGGAATTGCCTCAACAAATATCATTAGAATAACCAGGAGCTTTTGTGCCCCCTGGTAAAGAGCCTTATCCTCAGATTTTGTTAAGTCAATATTTATTATCTTTGCACCCACAAACAATTGCATTATTATTGATGCTGTTACTATAGGCCCAATACCAAGATCCATTATGGATCCAGCCTGACCTGCGAATATGCTCCTGAAGGATGCAAACACATCAATAATTTGCGATCTATCTAGACCATATATATAGATGTTTGACAGTGCAAAGTAAATTATTAATATAATGGAAGTCCACAGAAACTTCTCTTTAAATCTCACATGCCTGCCTGGCTTCTTTACAGCAGGAAGATGGTTAACCAAATTCTTCCAGCCATATAATTTAGATCCGGGTCCATTGTAACTTATAAGCAGGTATGTAAGATAATATAAAGGAGCTACTGAAAGCGAGAGTACCGTTGTATATACTTTATCGTAATGGAAAGCCCTATAAAATAGATAAACGTTAAAGAGGAATATGACCAGTACCGGTATAGCGGTTGCCCTATTCCTCTTTATCTCCATCTATTTCTACCTCGCCGCCCGCATTTTTTATTTTCTCTACAGCCTTCTCTGTGGCCTTAGCAACTTTTATTACCATGGGCCTCCCTACCTGGCCTCCGCCAAGTAGAACATCATAGCCCATTTTGTTTAAATCAAAATATAGCTTATCATTTTTTATTTCGACGAGACCTTGTGAAATGAACTTCTCATAATTCCTGTCTAATTCACCCACGTTGATTGCCTTAATTTCCCTTTCAACAGCGTGCCTCACAAATCCATGTGATCCATAGTGGTCCGGTTCGTATTTGACCATCCATATCCATCTGTGCTTGCCAAGGCCAGCCATTCCACTACCTCCCCTCTTGCCTTTTCCTCTGCCGGCCTTTTTTCCCCTTCCGTAAAGAGTACCCCTATATTTCTTAGTTTTTTGCCTGACCAATTTTACCACCCTCAATCATTCTATCTATCAATTTATTTATTTCTATACCCCTGTAGCCAAGGTTTCCACCGAGTTTAAATGGCTCTTTGGTTTTTCCATAACCCTTCTTAGGAGGATTCATCCTGAATACTGGCTTAATATCTGGATAATCTTTAAGTTTTATCTTTCCATCCAATAGCTTTTCTGCAAATTCCTGGAAACTGTTGAACCCGTTCTGCTTAAGCCATTCTTCAGTAATTGGCTTATCGCCCAACAACTTGCCCCTTTCTTTCAAAAGTTTTATGAGATGCTCCTTATCAATTTCTCCCCATGTTACATAGTCTTTAACCTTTTTTAGCTGGCCAATCATATCTTCTGGTATTAGCACAAGATGGTTTACCCTATGAAGTCTTAGCTCTCTTAATGCATATTTTATATCAACCTTCGTATGGTTTGAACCTCTAATCTTTACCACTGCGTACATGCATAACACCACCTTTATATATTGGGGTTGAGAGTACCAGCTTATCATTTATCTTGAATCTAGCAGTCTCCTTAAGGGCATTGAAAGTAGCATAGGCAAAATTTACCGATGTCTTGGTATGTCCTTCTGAGAAACCCCACGTATCTGAAATTCCTGCTAATTCAAGCACTTTCTTTGGTATATCACCTATTGCCAGTCCTACACCTTGTGGAGCAGGTTTCAAATAAACCCTAACCGATCCCGATTTGCCAACAACTTCGAAAGGCACGGTATGGCTTCTTCCACAACCGCATTCCCATGAGCCACATCCTCTTTTTATTTCTATTATGTTCAATTTGGCATTCTCTAGCGCCTTTTCGATTGCATCTCCTGTTTCCCTTGCCTTACCGTGGCCTATTCCTACATAACCGTTCCTATTCCCCACCACTACCGTAGCTGCAAATTTTGATTTCCTGCCTGAATCTGACATTTTCTGAACCATCTTAATATCAATTACTTCATCTTCCAGATTTGGAAGTAGCATATCCACTATTTGCGGTTCTCTTATGGGCATCCTAGTGGCAAGCACTTCAGATATGGTTTTTAATTTTCCTTCTTTGACCATCCTCCCAAGTTTTGTCTTAGGTGTCCAATCCGTTAAACTGTCACTCATAGCAATTCCTCCATAGCCTTTTTAACTATTTCAATTGATTTATTATCAACAGATTCCAGATGCTCTCCTTTAAGATGAGATTCATCAGGCAGTAAATCCTCATCTACTGGGATTTCAATGCCCGCATCAAGCAGACCTTTTATGGCTGCCATTAACCTTCCTCCTTTTACAACCTTCTGCAATCCGAGGTCCGCATATACCTTTGTAATACCCTTTTTCCTAGCTCTTAGACCCGACATGTAGCCTGCCAGATACGCAGAAGGCAAATTTCCCGTTGGAGCCTTCCATCCAAATTTCTTAAGTTCGATGGTGCATCCGTGAGAGACAACCCTGTCACCAGATGGCCTGTACTCTACTATATCTACTCTGGTATGCTTTAAAGACTTTCTTATAACAGCCCTTGGAACTCCAGTTTTTACTAAGGCCAATCTTTTTCTATAATTTGTCTTATTAAGCCTCCTCCTTTTCAATGGCATAATATATCTTGAATGCATTTAATCACCCTTTATCAAACCGTAATCTTTTAAGTGGGTTAATAGCTGAGAAGTATTCCTGAAAACTCCTCCTTTTATCTTCCTGTAGTACTCTCTATATACTTTTTTCTCAATTTTTCCGGTATCTCTTAACTCCCTGAGTTTCCTTCTCATTGATCTTACGTTCTTGATCCACCTTTCTTTAGATGGTTCCCTGGCATTTCTAGTTCCCTTTCTTGATCCAGGACCCCTTCTCCTTCCTTTATCCTTTTGGGCTTTCAATCTTTTATAGCGGCCCCTGGAATTACCTTTTTTAGGTTTCTTTTGAATTACATTTCTCTTTATTAGCTTTCTAATATCTTCTCTGGTTACAGCTTCAGAAACTTCCTCATAGCTTTTTGGATCGATCCATACTCTAGTTTGACCAACTTTTAATAGGTCTGCAGCTATCCTCTTCTGGGTTGCTAGCGTTACCAATTAAATCCCCCCGTTAAGAACCTTAATTCCCATAGATTTAGCCTTTTCCAGTATCTCCAACTTCTTTTTCTTTCCCACTGTTGCAGAAATCCGTATAGCTTGAGTTTTTGGATCTACTTTATCTAATTGAGATATGTTAGTTACATAAACCTCCCTGAAACCACTCGGGTGCAGATACCTTACAAGCTTTGGTCCCCTGTATCCAGATTCAACAAATGCATGCCTATATCCTCTTTTCTCCCTCAATTTAGAATGTTTTCCACGGGGCTTCCTCCAGGCATCACCGAGCTTCTTATATCTGAACCACTCCTGTCTATGAAATTCAGGTCTTTTTCTGTTCATTTCATTCCTTAATTCCAATAAACGTAACATCTCCTTACTCATTTCAGGCTTCAAGTACATCACCTTTCCTCACAATGTAAATTCCATCCTGGAATACCCTGGGATCAAAGTTTTTGATCTTGCTAAGTCTCTCTATCTTGGCTGCGGTGTTACCTAAGAGTTCTAGATCATTCCCTTCAAGCGTAACTGTATCTCCTTTAACCGTCACCTTTACACTGGGATCAATTTTAATTTTCCTTGGAGACTTTTCACCAAGGAAATTATCAAGTGTTACTTCATCTCCTTTTACTGTTACCTTAACTGGGAAGTGAGCGTATACAATCTTCATTGTATATACAAATCCTTTTGTTACTCCTATAAATAAACTCTTGATTATCGATTCCCATGTTCCGACTACAGCCTTATCGTTCCTTTTATCCCTAAGAGTGTATATCCTGATACTCTTACCGCCATCTGTAAGTTCCAGTTTCACAAATTCATATAGGAACTTTTTCTTAACTTCTCCCCTTGGTCCCTTGACATTAAGTATATTGCTGTTGGGATCTAAAGAAACCGAAACCTTTTCTGGAACCTCAATAACTGTTTCCATTTATTCCACCTCAATAAATATACGCCAATGCCCTTCCACCTAAACCTTTTGACTTGGCCTCAATATCGCTTATAACTCCCTCTGTTGTTGTCATCACAATAATACCGATATCCTGGGCCGGTAGGTATCTAGCTTCCCACTTTTCAATCTCATCCTTTTTAATAGAAAATCTTGGTACTATGATTCCGCAGTCATTGATTGTCTTCGCCAGTTTAACCCTGAATATTCCACCCTTTCCATTTTCACTGAACTCAAATTCTTCAATGTATCCATACTTCTGAAATACTTTAAGGACATTCCCTACTAGATTGGATGTTCTCACTTCTACGTATGGCTTTCCAAGTTTTGCTGCATTTTTTATCTTAATTAAGGCCTCATTTAATGTGTCTCCCATTTTTTCCACCTCACGAGAACTTCTTGAATCCTAATTCAGGTGCAACTTCTCTAAAACACTGCCTGCATAATCTGAGGCCATACCTTCTTACAATCCCTCTTTTCCTTCCGCATCTTTCGCAGCCCTTGTTTCTGCCGTAATTCTTTTTCGGTCTAAGCACAGGTTGAGCCATTGTTAATCAGCCTCCACAATTTCCAGTCCATAATTTTTTCTCATGTAATCCATCATTTCTTCTCTCCTTATCCTGATCTTCTTAGGGATAGGTCTTCTATTAATTCTCCTCCTGCTAACCCTGAACCCACCTCTTCTCTTAAAAGTAACATTAATGTCCATACCAAATATTCCGATTTCTGGGTTATATTTCATTCCCTTGAAGTCTGTATAATCTGAAATGCCGAAACTGAAAGTAGCCTGATTAGAAAAGGAATAGCTCAATGCCTTATTATTTTTCACCCAAAGTGCTTCCCTCAGGAATTTATCAGCTTCTTCACCCCTCAAAGTGACCTTTACACCTATAGCTTGACCTTTTCTAATGCCAAATTCCCTATTTGTTGCTTTCACAAGGGTTACCGTAGGTGTTCTACCTGTAAGCAATTCAATTACTTTCTTGGCTTTTTCAATCTTTTCACCGGCTTCCCCTACACCTATGTTTATTGTAACCTTATCAATTACAACATCTTCCATCGACATTATGCTACACCCCCTATCTCATTAGCTGACCTTCCCAGAACGAAAACATTAGAAACTGTTGTAGTGAAATTGTCTTTTGTGTCCACTGTATTTTCTTGGTAACTTCTGCTTATTTCTATGTCCTCAATTTCGGTTATTGTTCCTATGTGCGCACCTCCCGTTATGTAAACTTTTGTATCCTTTACTAAGGGGTGATGGTCTATAATTTTCTGGTCCGGTATAGAAATCTTCAGCGTATCTCCTCTCTTAATATTTTTTTGTTCTGTAATTATTGTTCTACCATCATGTGTTCCTATCTGTATCTTTCCACCTTCAGTAATTTTCTTAGATGTTACTTTGACAAGCTTCCAGGTGGATTCCTCAGGTTTAATTTCTTTTAACCTTAATATTCCATTATTATCTATGAGAACTCTCATGTAAATGTTTGCAGATGGAACCGTAATTACATCCATAAACCCGACCGGGAATTTATAATTCTTTACTATTCTCCCATCCACAAGAACCTTACCGGCCATTATTATTGATTTGGCTTCCTTGGAATTATCTGCTAAATTCATAATATCTCTGATGAAAACTAGCAGTGGTATAGAGCGCTCTATCGGATGTGGGCCCGGTGCAGCTTTTACCGCCCAATAATAGGTTTTCCTGGGCTGCTTCCATGTCTTAGGTGCTGCCAATCTCTTCAGGTGATTACTCATCCTCCTTCACCTCTTCCCCAGCATTTTTATTTTCTTTGGATTCCTGATTTTTATCTTGATTCTCTTCTTCAATAGATTCTTCATCCAAATCCTCCACTTCCTTGTTCTTTGACCTTGCCAATTGAAGGATTTTTTCCTTTCTAAGCTTATCATCAAGATTTAATTTTACTAATATGGTATTAGAGGCATCAATTTTCCTTGGTTTCATTTTACCATCGGCCTTAGAGATGTTTATGTTCTCAATTATCAATTTACCTTCCTCTCTTAGAACCTGAAGGACCTTCCCTTCTTTCCCTTTAACATTGTTTTTATCATCTTTCTTTGAGTCCCCCCTGACAATCCTAACCACATCCCCCTTACGAACGGGGAATTTCTTTATTCCATATTTCTCATACAATTCCTTGGACAAATGAACATTTATTTTCTGCACCATATCACCTCATATAATAGTACTTGCCAATGCAGCAACCCTGGGCCACCTTTCTGCAGCTTCTTTGGCTACAGGCCCTTTAATTTCGGTTCCTCTGGTTTCTCCATTATCCTGAACCAGGACGGCGGCATTATCCTCGAATTCTACCATTAGGCCATCAGGTCTTCTAAAGGCTTTCCTTTGCCTTATTACAACTGCATATACAACTTTCCTCCTCATTTCAGGAGTTCCCTTTTTTACGGAGGCTATGATCATATCCCCTACTGAAGCTACCGGCACTCTATCCTTGGTATTATGGTATGCCTTTACATTAATTAGCGAAATTACCTTAGCTCCAGTGTTATCTGCACACTCAAGTTTAGCTCCTAATGGTAAACCTCTAATCTGTCTACCTGCCAAGCCCTTCATTCTGATCCCACCCTCTCTATAACGACAAAGGAAACTGATTTAGCCAAAGGCCTGGAATAAGCAATTCTAACCTTATCCCCCACTTTTACATGGATGCAACCTGGGAGATGTGCATGGTACTTTCTGAACCTCTTTTCATATCTCTCATATTTCGGGATTTTTCTAACATATTCCCTCTTAACGGTAACAGTTCCTTTCATGTTTACGGCTACAACTTCTCCCTCTATTATTGGTGATTTCACATTTAGTTCACCGTGGAATGGACATTTCTTATCATGACAGACTTCTTCCGGTGCCTTAACATCTATACCTATGTTCTTCATATTTTACCCTTCCTCCTCATTTTTCTAATTTTATCCTCAGGCCTGATCATCAGCCTGGACATATCATAGATTTTGCCCTTGATTTCTAAATCAATTATTTTCTTAGGTAATGCAATTTCCCTGTCGTTCTCAATTATATATATCATATTCTTCGACTCCTCTACAACCACACCTTTCCTATTTAACATGGTAGGATCTTTAGATCTGACCACCTTTACATTCTCACCTATTATATCTGTGAATAAGGGATTCATTGAACCACCTCTACCCTAAATCCCATTTCTTCAAGAACCTTTTTAACTCTTTCTCTCTGATCCCCCTGTAATTCAATTTTATTATCTTTGACTGTGCCTCCTGCAGCAGTTTTTTTCTTCAATGTCTTAGCCAATTCATATATATCTTCTGCTTTAGTATCAAATCCTGAAACTATGGTGACAAATTTCCCATACCTTCTCTTATCTAACTCTATCTTTATTGTCTGTGTTTCTCTTGCGATTTCATCAATAGGCGTCAGATCCTTAAGGAATCTATCATCCCTCATTTTTCTTCTCCCTCATTATTGTCTCAATCCTGGCGATCTGCCTCCTAAGAGATTCGATCTTTCCAGGACTAGGTGGAGCACCGCCCATAGCGGATATCCCTCTTTCCCTCATCAACTCCTCCTTGAGTTCATTGTACTTTTTTAGAAGATCATCCTTGTTCATGGCCCTAAGTTGTTTGATCTTGATTTCCGCCATTGGATTCACCCCCCTCCAATTCCCTAATAACAATGTCGTCAGGTAGCTTAATATCATTCCTCAATATTTTAACAGTAACTCCAATTATACCGGGTTTTGTCATTGCGGTTGCCCTTCCCTCATCTATGTATTCTGATGGATAGCCAGATGATATTATTTTTCCGGCGGTATATTTCACAGCTCTAGCTCTTTCACCACTCAATTTTCCCCCTATCCTAACCTGACCGCCCCTTGCACCTGCATCCATAATCCTCTTCAATATACTGTGCCCTGCCCTCCTATAGTGCCAACCTTTTTCTATTGATCTGGCAAGTCTTTCCGCCATAATTTGGGCATTTAGCGCTGGTTGTTCTGCTGGTTCAACCTTAATTAATGGACTATTCAAATTGAAAGTTCTTTCAAGATACTCTTCCATACTCCTTATCTTTTGACCCCTTCTTCCAATTACAAGCCCCGGTTTCTCAACTTTTAGCAGTACAATGGTATTCTGTGGAGTTCTCTGTATTTCAAGACCTCCAAACCCAGCATCCCCTATTTCCTTTATTAAATATTCCTTTATCAGCTGGTTTCGTATATTTTCTTTTAAAAATTTTAATTCCTTCATTCTAACTCCTCCAATATTATTTGAATGTGGACCCTTTCCCTATAGAATTTTCCACTAGATCCAAAGGCTTTGAAAGTATAATATTTAATAGGAGGTGCTAAATTGGCCACTGCACTTTTAATTACTAGTTTATCAACATCAAGCTGTTTAAATTCGGCATTGTTTTCAGCATTTTTTAATGTCTCCAGGAAATATTTAGCTGCTTTTACCGGGTATCTACCAGAACCAACACCCTTTCTATGGGAAACCGAATCAAGGAATTTTCTGTAAGGGACTGCCCTCTTTTTTGCAATTACATCCTCCAAGAATTCCTTTGCATCTTCAAGTTTCATACCCTTTATAGTCCTGGCAACCTCAAGCGCATCCCTTGGTGATATGGGAGAGTTTGGGTAAGTTGCTTTCGCGGATTTCTTTTCATCAACTTCAATTACATACTTCATCTTATCACCTTACTTAAGTGGCAGGAACTTTGAGCCTCTTGTTGCTCCAACTCCAGGGCCAGAGTGTTTAACTTCCTTCCTGGTCATAACGAATTCACCAAGATAATGACCTATCATTTCCTCTTTAATCGTAAACGTCTGATATTGTTTACCGTCATACACAGAAACAACTTTTCCTACGTATTGGGGGAGTATGATTAAGTCCCTTACTCTCGTCTTAACCTGATCCCTCTCCAACAATTTCTCATGCAATTTTTTCTGCTCTGAATTGTAACCTCTCTTCAATGATCTCCTTGCCCTTGCGGGAAGAATTTTAAGGAGGTCCTCCATCTTCATCTCTAGAAGTTCTTCCAGAGTTTTACCCTTGAATAATAATTCCTTCCCTCTCTCTGTTATACTTTTCGCACTCTTCCTTTTTGTTCTTTTAATAGCTTTAGTGGATTTTAACTTTTTATCCTCTGCCATTTCATTTCACCTTCTTCTTTTTAGGAGATAATCTTCCTACCTTCCTACCAGGAGGAGTATTCCTACCTACGGTAGATGGCCTACCCACATGCTGGTGATTGCCACCCCCGTGAGGATGATTTGCTGCATTCATGGCTACTCCCCTAACAGTGTAAGGCCTCTTTGCCCTTGATTGATATGCATGGATTTTTTTACCTGCCTTCATAAATGGTCTTGTATTCCTTCCTCCCCCTCCAGCTATACCGATAGTTGCTCTGCACGAAGGAATGAAATCCTTTAACTCACCTGAAGGAAGTTTTAAAGTCACCTTTTCACCATGGGCTACGACTGTACAGAAAGACCCGGGTGTTCTTGCAATGTTCCCACCAGTGCCTGGTCTTAACTCTACATTATAAACTAGCATTCCATCGGGTATTGAACCTAAAGGTAAAGTATTTCCCTCTATTGGTTCAGCATTAATTCCACCCTTTACCTTCTGCCCAATAAACATACCACTATGGGCTAAAAATAATGCCTTTTTATTGTCATTCATTTCTACCAATGCCAATGGAGTATAATGCCCTGGGTCTTTTACGAAGTCTATCACTTTACCTTCCCAGGATTCTAATTCAGGGTACTTTAGATCTGTGTAATATCTATGACTCGGACTTCTATAAACTAATCCGCCACGACCTCTCCTTTGTGGAATAATTCTCTTTCCCATTATATCACCTCAGAATATCCCCAGCTTTGTGGCAAGCTCTTCTGCTGAGTAATCCGATTTGAGCTTAACCACGGCCTTTTTTCCTTCCTTATCTCTCATAACATTTATCTTATCAACCTTCATCCCCGAAATTTCCTCAACAGCTTTCTTAATTTCGGGCTTCGAGCTTTTTTCACTTACTATGAACCATATCTTATTCTCTCTTTCAATTTGGAGCATTGTTTTTTCAGTTACATAGGGTTTTATAAGAATGTCATATGGATTCAAAAGTTCCACCCCCTTATTTCATCAAGCGCGCCCTCAGTTATTACCATAAGCCTGCCTGGATGTGCTCCAGGGGCCAATACGTATGCATTTAGCTGATTTGGAGTTTTAACGTCAACCCCGGCCAAGTTCCTTGCAGCTTTCCCAATTTTTGACTTATCCTTAACTACTAGGAGGATGCTTTTGGGTGTTCTATATGGTCTGTTCCTGCTTTTTCCCCTTCCTGCCCTAATCTTTGTTCCCTCCTTGGCCCTTATCACATCATCATAAACTCCAATTTTCTTGAGAATTTCTGTTAAATACTCAGCCTTCTCTACCTCTTCAATTTTATTCTCAACAACTACAGGAACCTCCTCAGCCTTGAATCTGTGACCTCTTCCCCTAACTAATTCTATCATGGAAGTTGCTGATAGTGCAGATAATTTAGCTAGCTTTTTCTGTTTTTCATTAATTTTCATTTCCCATACTTTTTCTACGACAGGATGATGGGCACTCCTACCTCCCCTTGCATTTGCTAACATTACTCCCCTTGTTGTCCCAGCAACCCTCGGGTATCTAGCTATACCGTGATTAGGTCCTAAATTATGGCCTACTCTTCTGTTGCCTGCGAACCAATATGTACCATAAGGAGTTCTTGAATTTGACATATATGCGTTTACAAATAGATTTATCAAATCCCTCCTTATTGGATAAGAGAATGCAGGTGGTAAATCCACATTTTTAATCTTTTCCCCATTTACATTTACTACTGCAACCATTCAATCACACCCCCTGTTTGCTTTCTGTGGAGAGATAAGTTATCTTTATATCTTCCACATCAGGTACAGTTTGCCTAACTGGATATCTGAACTTTACGATTCTTTTAACGGGACCTGGAATAGATCCGTGCAAAACTACGTACTGATTTGTGACTTCCCCGTAATTAACAAACCCACCTTTGGGAGTTATTGGTTTCTCCCTTGGATCTGCAATAAGTAATATTCTCTTATTAAACTCAGTTCTCTGGTGGAAACCTGTTTGACCTGCCTGCGGAACAGTATTCCTAACCCAATCCGGGTGCCATGGTCCTAAAGTACCTATCATTCTTCTATGTTTCCTGTTTTTCCTTGGAAGTAATTTTACACCCCATCTCTTAACGTGACCCTGGAATCCTTTACCTTTAGTTACGGCAATGATATCTACGAATTTTCCTGCGCCAGAAAACTGTTCGAATGTTACCTCCTTACCAAGAATTGACTTAGCATAATCTATTCTTTCCTTTACGCTTCCTCCGCCTATTCTTATTTCTGTTATATCACCTTTCTTTTTTCCAAGGCCTTTAACTTTCCTATTCTGAATAAGTGCAATAACATTAACTTGAAACACTTTCGAAAAATCAATCTGCTTTTCCTTCAATTCTTTCGGGATTGGCATTATGCCTTTGAGATCTTTTAGCGAATTCTTATCAACTTCTTCGCCAACAACATACTCACCGTACGTACCTTCTCCGTAATATCGAATTCCGACTATTTTTATTGGTGGAACCTCAACCACCGTTACAGCAGAAGCTACCTCAGTTCCCGCTGTGTTGCTGTATTTCCTATAATCAACAAATAGAGCATGCGTCATACCTGCCTTGAAACCAACGAAACCCAATAGTTTCGGACCATCCTTAATTTCAGGCCATGACCTAACATGCGGTATTAAAGACGCTGCCCTCTTCCTGGGATAGTATCCCATAGACCCATGTCTCGAATGATTAGGTGTCGCCATATATTATCACCGATTGCATAGCCGTTGCGTCTTCAGTCGGTTTAATCATTAAGCACCGACTAACGGGCATTATAGGCCCATAGACGTGAGGCTAATGCTTACCTGATAACACATAATCTTATATAAACCTATCATATGAAAACAGATTTATTTATGATCCATAAACCATTATCCAAGCTCATTTAATGGAGATTAATACAGTAACCTATAATAGTGGAAAATTTATTCATCCCAATGGCCCATACATATGATTACATAATAGTTGGTGCCGGAGTTTTAGGTCTTTCAGTTGCAAATTATCTATCAAGAAAAGGGAATTTTAAGATACTGGTACTGGAGAAGCATGGATCTATTGGTCAGGGTAATACCAGCAAAAGTGCCGCGGGATTCAGAGACCTATTCACAAGTGAATTAAACATTAAGGTTAGTAAATCCTCTATAGCTTATTACGAGTATGTTCATAAGAATTTAAAGAATCTCGGTTTAGAAAAGATAGGGTATCTGATATTGGAGGATGAACAATCAGCTAGAAGGCATGATAAAATTATCCCCAAGTTAAAGTCCCATACTGGCGTTGACTTAGTTGATGAGTCCGACCTAATAGAGACAGGCCTTAATACAAACCCCTCCGATGATGAAGCTAGAATGATGGAACTTCCACATATTGTCCGTGGTATTTTTGGACGAAATTGCGGTGTTATGGATCCGGAATTAATTGCACAACATTATTATGAAGAGGCATTAAAACGGGGCGTTGAATTTAAATTCAATACAGAGGTGAAAAAACTGGTAATTAAGGGTTACCCTGAACTGGGGATTGAAGGAGAGCCCTTTACTTGGCAAGACGTTAAGATTTCCGGTGTAATAGCGAACGATTTGGAATTGAATGGGAATGTTATACTTGCCAATGATGTATGGGTAAACAAGCTTGCTAGACCTGCGGGCATAGAGAGCTTTGTAAGTCCAAAGAAAAGGCAGATCTTCCAACTTAAGGGTGATCAGATATCAAAATTCTTTAGAAAAAATAAATTAAATAACTATCCGGGGATTCCGTTTACCTTTTTACCTATGGTGGAGTTTTATGTGAGACCTTCATTTACTGAAAATTCTATATGGGTTGGAGGATCTGATGAACTAAATAGAGCAATAGAAGTTGAAGATGATCCCTTACCTGAAAAAGAGTATTTTGAATATAATCTTGCTCCCATACTCAGACAATACTTTGGTGTAAACAATTTCGAACTCTCAGGCATGTGGGCTGGACAGTACTCAATGAACTATATAGATTTACAACCCATAATATTTGGGGACAATGGGATTTACATCGTGTCTGGATCATCAGGCAGTGGTATTATGAAGGCAGATGCCATTGGAAGAATTGCTTCTTCGTTGATCACAGGTGAGAAAATAACCGAATTGTATGGGGGGGAATACGTTAGGAGTGATGCTTTAACCATAGAAAATAGAGATCATGAAAAAGAAGAATTTATATTTTAATTTTAAAGTTATATCCTTTTCTTGATTTAAGTTACCTTTTATGGACATACATTTTAGTTATTGGATCTGGAAAGATATGGGGGAATTGCTTCCTTATGTTTTTTTGCCATTGTTCCCTGTAATTTAGGATGTCATTCAGGGACTTTTCAAGATAATCCCTGTATCTTAAAAGGTCTGAATTATTGTATTCATAAAGCAATTTTTTATATGCCTCCAATATTTTGAGATAATTTTCGTTACCTTCGGTAACATCGTTTAAATAATCATGTATTTCTAAGTGTTTGTTCAATAAAAAAATTATATTTGAAATTAGAAATTCCTTAGAGTCCATAAAAATTTTTGCCTCATTCGCATTTTGAATATCCGCAGCTTTTACAAGTCAGGCAACCATTTTCGTTCACCAAAGTATCATTACCACACTTTGGACAGGTCATTAATTTAGGTTTCTTTTCCTCTTTTTCCTGTTGTACACCGAAGAATATTTCTTGAGTTAATGTAGTTTGGGGTGAATATCCCTTCATGGCGAACTCAATGGCCTTTGCTACACCGTCAGGTACTGATGTTATCTTGGCACCCTCCACAAAAGTGGTACTTTTTCCTTTTATACCTGAGAGAGCCTTTACTATCTTTGAAATATCTCCACCCTGCTGTAGATATAAAGATATCAGCCTACCAATTGCCTCAGAATATGCTTTTTCTTCAGATCCGGATTTGCCGACATTGACAAATACTTCAACAGGTTTTCCTTTCTCATCAAAATTAACTGTAATGTATACTTTCCCAATGTCTACTAAGTTATAAACAATAGTTTTCCCTGTTAGAACCACTGGTCTCTCATATTCTACCTGTGCCTTAGTTTCTTTCTTAGCTTCATTCTTTTCTGTTATCAGTATGCCTTCCCTGGAACCTTCTCTGTATACTGTTATACCCTTGCATCCCTGTTTCCATGCTTCAAGATAAATATTAGCAACTTCTTCAACTGTTGTTTCACTCGGTAAATTAACTGTAGATGATATTGAATGATCTATATATCTCTGTATTACCCCCTGCAACTTGACTCTGAAAAATGGGTCTATCTTATGGGCTTCTATGAAGTAATCAGGAAGGTCTTTCTCATCTTTTATACCATAAAGTTCCATATACTGCTTTACCAATGGATGGTATACTTTGAATTCAGCTTTACTTAATGATTCTGACCTCCTTTTGTATGAGAAAGCAAATATGGGCTCTATTCCAGAAGATGTTCCAGCCAATATTGATCCGCTACCCACTGGCGGAATCGTCAACATAGCAACATTTCTCAACCCGTACTTTTCAATTTTCTTCTTTAACTCTTCGGGTAGTCTCTGTATAAATGGACTTTTCATGTGCTTTTCTAGATCAAATGCTGGAAAAGTACCCTTTTCCTTAGCCAGTTCGGTACCCTCGTCATACACAATTATCATTATGTTTCTGAATAGATTATCAACAAAAGCCAATGCCTCCTCACTATCATACTTTATCCTCATTTTAGCTAGCATGTCACCCAGGCCAGTAAAACCAACACCAATCCTCCTGCTCTTTTTTGCCTCTTCAGTTTGCTGTTTTAATGGATGTTTATACAAGTTGTAATCAACCACATCATCCAAGAATCTAACAGTATATCTAAGAGCCTTTTCCAAAGAGGTCCAATCTATTTCTGGATTTTCGAATGGATTTTTTACGAAATAAGAAAGGTTTACATTACCAAGATTGCATGCACCGTATGGTTCCAATGGTATTTCTGAGCAAGGATTCGTTGTTAATATTTCCATTCCGTTGTATTCTGATGTGCTTTCTCTTTTCATAGTGTCCCAGAATATTAAACCTGGTTCGGCCCAGTCCCTAGCTGATTTAATAAGTTCATTCCATAATTCCCTAGCTCTTACCTTCCTTTCAATCTTTCCCACTTTATCATTTTCAAATCTTAATGTGAAATCTTCATCATTAATGACTGCATTCATGAACTCGTCTGTTATCTTTACGGAAATGTTGGCATATCTTACTGTCTTAAGATCTCTTTTTACCTTGATGAAATCAAATATGTCTGGATGATCAACTCTTATGGTAATCATTAAGGCCCCCCTTCTGCCTGCCTGGCCTATTGTGCCCGTGGTTTCTGACATAATATTCATGAAAGATACTGAACCAGTTGACTTTAAAGCGGCATTATTGACAGGTGCACCTTTTGGCCTCAAAATTGATATATCAGTGCCTACACCTCCACCCAGTGAATATGTTCTCGCAGCTTCCTTAGTCCATTCGAATATGGCTTCTAAAGAGTCGTCCTTCACTGGTATTACATAACAATTATTCAGAGTGGCTCTCCTACCATATTTTTCTTGTCCGGCTCCAAAAAGTATCCTTCCACCCGGTACCATTTTGAAATCTTCCAATAACCAATAGAAATTCTTTTTCCATTCGCCTCTAATGTTCTCTGGTTCAACAGAAGAAATTTCATTAGCAACCCTTTCCCACATTTCCTCAGGCAATTTTTCTATAAGGTTACCCTCACGATCTTTCATAGCATACTTATCAATAAATATCCTTGCCCTCAATTCATCTCCGCCAAACCATGCTAGAGTTTCCTCAGGCAATTTCTCAATCCTTAGCTCAGCATTCTCATCAGACATATTCAATCAACCATCCCTAGGTAAGTTTAGCTTATGCATTATCCATTATAAACATATTTTTCTATCAAACTATGAATATAGATTTACAGATAATTTAATTACATAAATTATCAGGGTATTTATTGTTTACTTTATTATAACTCCTCTATTAATATTATGAGAGTAATTTAATTACCAGATTTGGTAATTTAGATATAAAATTTCCCGAGTAAACGTATCAGGCTAACTGAATTCATATACCGGCTTAATTCTAAACCTTAAGGAATATTTTTTATCAAAATAATTAAGATAAAATATAAGTATAAAATTTATATTATGAACTCTATGTCAGTTGGATTTACACCAGAAGATGAAAAATTATCTGCCTTGTTAATTCAAATGGGAGTTCCAAGAAATGTTGCTAAGGCTTTAGTATATTTGAAAGGGAAGGAAGAAGTTACCTCAGTTGAAATTGAAAAGAATGCGAATTTAAGGCAACCAGAGGTATCGATAGCCATGAGAATACTAAAGGAACATGGCTGGATAATGAAAAGGGATATTAAAAAAGAGGGCAAAGGGAGACCTATTCACGGTTATAGACTTGCTAAACCCTTTAATGAAATAATAAAAGAACTTGAGGAGGAGCAGAAGAAGAAAATCGAAGATATGCAGAATGTCCTTGGGCAACTACAAAATTTAGTTTAATTTTATTATTTGATTTCTAATACCTGTCCGTTTTTATGGTAAAGAATTTCTGGATTGAAGTTTATAAATATACCAGTCTCTACCACACCCGGTAAGAGCTTTATTGCTTTGTTTAGATCTTGCAAGGATCCCTTTAATACCTTTTGATTAGGCTTGCAATCAATTATGTAATTTCCATTGTCTGTTGTAAAATTTTTCCTCAATTGGCAACTTAAACCCATTTGATTGAGCTCTCTAATGATTTGAACATATGAAAAAGGAAGAACCTCTATCGGAATTGGCATCCTCGATCCTAAATTCTCTACCAATTTTTCTTCTGTAATCACAATAACGTATCTTTTTGAATAGTGAGCAACTATCTTCTCCCTTGTTAAGGCTCCACCACCACCCTTTAAAAGGTTCTTATTATTGTCTACTTCATCCGCACCATCAACAGTTATATCTATTCTTTCAACACTGTTTAAACTTACTAGATTTAAACCTAGTCTTTTGGCGAGACTTTCAGTCTCAAGTGATGTGGGAACGCAAGTAACTTCCTTAGAGAGTGGAGAGGCTCCAAGGGCTTTTATAAATTCAGATGCGGTAGTGCCTGTTCCAAGACCTACTACATCTCCGGACGTAATATACCTTAAAGCTGATTTTGCAACAATTTCTTTAGGGTTCTCCATATTGAATCAACGTCTTAACTGGATCTAGAGAAAGCATAAAAGGATAACCTATGGAGGGGGCCACCAAAAGCTCAATTTCTTTTTGGCTTATATCCAATTCGATCTTTTCTTGCCTTAATCTTGTTAGCAGGGCCACATTGTAATCCAATTGGTTGTGCTTTATACTTGCAAAAAGATTATGGCCATGATCTGTAAGTTCATAAATATCGTCTCTGACATTTTCTAAAACATTCATTTCAACTAAGGGAATTATTCTCCTTTCCAAAGTTATTTTTGTGAAGTTTTTAATCTCCTTTAAATTAATCTTTTTATCAGTTACAACCTTCTTCAATATAAAGAAAGATGCTCCCTTAGAGGCATAAGATAGCAATCTTTTCATCTCCCTGTCAAAAGTGGCATATTCAAAGTATCCATTAAACTCGTGATCATACTCTATTAATCTATTTTCAACCAATTTTCTCGAATGCCAATCCACGATCTTAGCATCAGTACCTGTTAACTTACCTATCCCGATATCGGTCCTACCTGGAACGAGAGAAATATAGCTGAATAAGAGTGGTAGAACTTGCTCTTTCAACAGCTCTTCATCATACCCAATGAATTCCATTACGTCAGTAATCTGGCGCATATTTTTCGTAACTTTTTCTGAGGTCATTGTTATCTACATGAGTATATATCTGGGTAGTACTTATACTCGAGTGCCCCAGTAGTACCTGAATGATCCTTATATCTGCGCCGTTCCTAAGAAGAGATGTAGCAAAAGTGTGCCTTAAGACATGTGGCGTAACCTTTTTGTCCATTCCTGCTGATTTTGCCAATTTTCTTATAATTCTCTCCACAGATATGGGTGATATGTATTTACTCTTCTTTGTGGGAAAAAGAAATTCTGCCTTAGGATTCTGTGACTTTATTTCATGTATGTATAGATTGAGATCTGTGAGAATATTATCTTTAAATAACACTATCCTATCTTTGTCTCCTTTTCCTGACCTTATTCTTATAGATTTTCTAGTAAGATCAATGTCACTTATCCTCAGGTGGCACAGCTCTGAAACTCTGACTCCAGTGTAAGCTAGCATTTCTATTATTACTTTGTCTCTAAGTGATTCTGCATTCCTAATCAAAGCCCTTACATCCTCATCTGTCAAATATGTTGGAACCCTTTGAGGACGCTTAGGAGGTTTTAGTTTAGAAAGCTCGTTTAAACCCAAAAATGAGAAGAACGACTCTAGTGCCCTTATATGTAAGTAAACAGAAGACTTTGAATAGCCTCTTTCTATAACCAAATACTCCTTGTATCTTTCCACTGTTTCCAAATTTATTCTTGATTTGTCATAGCCTATAAATTCTAAAAATTTTTCAGAAACATATGAATACATTTTGACAGTATTTTTGCTCTTTCCATTTGCAAGCATCCTGTTTTTGAACTTTTCCACAATATCAGCCTGTAGTAGTTGTTGGTCTGTCATATTAATATAATAAATTATATGACGAATTTAAGATTTTCGTCATACGAACCCTTTGTAAATAAATACAAACTCCTACAAAAAAATAAATTCAAAAAAGTATACACTATTGAATGAAGCTTAATGAAAATGAGAAAAAGTTATTAGAAGAGGTTAAGAAATTTTCAGAAAACAAGGTTAAGAAGAGGGCCGAAGAAATAGATATTCGTGCTGAATTTCCATCTGATCTTGTAAATGATATGATAAACATGGGATTATTTGCAATGTACATTCCCAAAGAATATGGGGGTCTGGGTTACTCACTCTCATCGTTGATGGAAACTGTTAGGATAATCTCGAGATATTGTGCCTCTACCTCATTAATTCTGGATGTCACGGTATCTCTATTCGCTGAGCCAATTATTCAGTTCGGCTCACCCGAGTTAAAATCCAAATATCTGGCCAATATAGCGAAGGGCCATATAGGAGCACTTGCAATAACAGAACCTAGTACAGGTTCAGATGCAGTTGCGATTAAAACCACGGCAAAAAAGAAAGGCTCCAACTACATAATTGATGGTATGAAGACTTTTATAACTAATGGAAAGGAAGCGAGATATTACCTAGTCAGCGCAATGACAAACCCATCAATGAGGCACAAAGGTATGAGCCTATTTGTGGTGGAAAGAAATTTCCCGGGAGTAAGAATAGGGGCTGAGTTCCATAAATTAGGGATCAGGGGCTCAAGTACAACAGAGGTAATTTTCGAAAATGTAGAGGTGCCTGAGGAAAATCTCCTCTACAAAGAGGGGGAAGGTTTTAGAATTGAAATGGAAACATTAAATGTGGGAAGAATAGGAATTGCTTCTCAGGCCATTGGTATTTCAGAGGGGGCCCTTAAAGATATTATCGAATATGTTAAAACCAATCCTAAGATAAGGGAGTACAACCAGTTCAAAATAGCAGATATGATTAACAAGGTAATGTCTTCTGTCAGGAATTATGAGGCCGCCGTAGAATATTCTGAATCCGGTAAGAATTCACCGACTCTAAGTTCTGTATCAAAACTTTCTGCCGGAGATAATGCAGTTGATGTGACTACTACCGCCTTGAGCATTTTGGGTGTGAAGAGTTTTGATGCACAATACCCAACAGAGAGAAGATTCAGAGAAGCAAAAATAACTCAAATATATGAAGGAACAAATGAAATTCAGAGGCTTGTCATCGCAAGAGAATTAATTAGAAATAAAGAAAGTTTCCTAGAGACTTAATTGTTCTAAATTGTATTTCTCTACATCCAATAGTTTTACCACCTTCTTCACAGGTTCATGCTCCAGTGTTATTATCCATTGCTCTTCATTGGCTTTTTCTAATAGCTCCTTCTTTTTATAAAAAGTATCCATGGGATAGAGATCGTAAGCCATAATGTAAGCAGGTTTTATATGACTGGCTGTTGGGAGAAGATCTCCAAAGTATATTACAGTTCTGTTTCCAGCCCTTAATATTGGAACCTGATGACCCTTTGTATGTCCACCGGTCTTCATTAGTTCCAGACCTGGAAATATCTCTTCATCCCCTCTAATAATTTCGAGTTGATCGTCCAAATTTTCAAAGTTCAAGTAATTGTAATTTGGCCTTGTTTTTTCATTTGGGAACTTTATCTCCTCGTATGTATCCTCCTGAAAATAATATTTGGCATTCGGAAATGTTGGGATAATAGAATTTTTAACTCTCATTGTGGCCCATCCTGTATGATCTAGATGCCCGTGTGTAATAATTACATGCGTGACATCATCTCTATGAATTCCCATGCCTTCCAAATTTTGAATTAAATTTTTTTCTCTTTTTATATCATATATGGCCAATTGTTTTTCGTCAAATTTATCTCCCATTCCTAGGTCAACCAACGCTGTAAATTTTTTGTATCTAATAATTAAGGTATTTGTGCTCAATTCAATTCTGTTTTGATCATCCGGCTTGAAAAATTTTTGCCATATGGTCTTAGGAACAACACCGAACATTGCACCGCCATCCAATTTGAATGTCCCGTCGTCAGCCATGAGAATTTCATAATCACCAATTTTCATAATTCACAATGACATTCACATATTATTTATTTTTGAATAATTCCTGGATAATGTCTCCCTTTGGCTCTATTGGTTTACCGTCCAATAAAATTTCATGATCACTAGCTAGAATTGGAATGTGTGGGATATGAGAAGGTAGTTCGAATTTATTTTCCGTTATTATTATAATGGCACCTGAAGAACTAACTTCCAGGGCACTTTCAATTGGTAAATCAGGAGCCAAAATTTTTTCAATATTGACCGAATTTATTTCGAAGCCATGCCGCAATACATACTTTAGCTCATATAGTGCTCTTAGCAATCCACCCTCGGCCAAATCGTGGACGTAATAAACTCTTTTATCTAACAGTGAAATATAATTTTCAACACTTAGATCGGAGATTTTAACAGTGCTATTTTGCTTATTTATCCTTTCATTGAAAAACTTGTATTCCAAACCTAATTCTCCTATCAATATAATCTTGTATGGCTTTTTTATTCTTTTTAATCCGAATTTAGGTTTTTTTGCGATAGTTAAGAGCGCCAGTGAACCAGAAATTCCCTCTTCTGCATTTCCATAGTCCCCAGTATGCGCTGATAGTAATTTTATTCCTCTTTCATTGAAGATCCCTAACATAGATTCCAAGAAATATTCAAAATCAATGCCTGCATCTTTCACTTTTTCAAAATCTACTAATGCATACTCTGGCCTTACTCCTGAGGTTAGAAAGTCATTATGGGCGAATATAAATGACAGTTGAGCATTCTCTTCGGGCCTAAGGAATTTATAGAACATCATGGGTTCTATTTTCGCTATTATATCGATATTGTTTCTCACAGCGTGGGAATAGTCCCATCCGATTCCGTTATCCTTAACCATCGTAGTCTTGTATTTCCTCAATAGATAACTCAATTTATCCAATGCTATCTTTCCCATCTATTTCCTGACGTAATTTCTTTTAATCTATTTTTATTTATCATCCTATTGATCATCGACTATAAATCTGGTGAGGGGATTGAAGTATCATCTATTGGTATAAGGGATTTCGACATACAACCCTACTTAGATTATTTAAATATTGGTTATGCCGCTGATATGAACTATTTAAGCAGAAAAGATTCTATAATGAAGAGGGAGTCCCCATACCTCATTGCAGGGTGGGCCAAAAGCATTATTGTTTTCAAAATCCTTTACAAGTTTGAAAAGGGAAAAGTCCAACCACCTTATGCAAGGTTTGCCATGTATTCCATGCTCAGGGACTATCATCGAATCTTAAAAGAATATATTGAAAACTTCTTGACCGAATATGGTCTATTTTTGAATAAAAAGATGATTTATGTGGACACTGGCCCCATAATGGAGAGGGAAATAGGAAGGGTTGCTGGATTGGGTTGGATTGGTAAAAATTCAATGCTTATAAACAGGAGATTGGGGAGTTATACTTTTCTTGGTGAAGCCTTGGTAGATATTAAACTGGATAGAAACCTTGAAATAACACCTGACATGTGCGGTAAATGTGACCTTTGTATTAGGTCTTGTCCCGTAAATGCCATCGATAATAATAGAAAGGTTGACTCCAATAAATGCATCAGCTATCACACAATTGAATCAAGGAAAGTTATACCAATGGAAATAGGCAGGAAAATGGAAAATATGGTTTTCGGATGCGATATTTGCAATGATGTTTGTCCATGGAACAGGTCTAAGAAAGGATTAACCATATTTAAGAACAGGAAAAAAGAATTTGAAAATTTGAAGGTTGAAGATCTTGTTTATATTGACGAGGAGAATTTTCTAGAAAAATTTGGAGATACTCCTATTAAGAGGGCAAAAATTCAAGGTGTAAGGAGAAATGCAGTAATGGCCCACTTTAACATTTTCAATGATGACAGATTTCTGGAAAGGGTCTCCAGGGATTTTCAAGATTTAGGTGGGCAACAAGCAAATGAAATTTTAAACAATCTAAATAAGTGAAACAAAAATTTGAAAAATATGTAAAATAAATTAAAAAATATAAGAGTTAGTAGAACCCAATGGTAAATATATCTGGATAGCTGTTATCGTTGTAAAGTGTTCCAGAAACATAATAGTAATCCTGGACATAACCCACAGATGATGATGCTGGACTGGAAGTATATCCCCATTGTACCTGCCCAGAAACGTTGAATACATTGAGATAATAGTATGTAGTATTGCTCAAGTAAATATTTGGTAGTGTTATGTTGTACCAATTCTGGTTCGGATTAATCTGGACAGTTATATTACTGAGAATTTGAGACCCCCATAACGAAGTACCTATGCTCACATTGACTGTTCCTGTCCCTGAAAAATATAATACAAGATAATTGGCGTAAC
>JAFMDN010000003.1 GCA_017857235.1 Methanobacteriota archaeon | reverse complement strand
AGGTTCCCGGCAACGGAGGCCAGCTTTTCGAGTGCAAGTGCCCCCTGCGGTTTAGGAATCAAAAACCAGATTTCGTGTCCAAATCTATAAATGTATCCTATCTCAATTCTGTACATTTCAAGGATCGATATTATCAGGACTGTTATCCCGGGTATCTCATTGAATCTTTCCTTCATTCTCAACTTCAATAATGCAAACCCCTCACTCCCTTCGTCCTTGTATAGTACTTCGTATCCATTCTGTGTTTTAAAAGCTATAAGAAACTGATCGACTGCTGTCAGAGAGTTCACTGTCTTTCTTACCACACCATATTCCAGTGATATTTCGAGTTGGGAGAGAGCATCGTATGGTTCCAGGACATCACTGCCAAGCCTGATCCTCGTGAGCGCCTTAACTATGGTGTTTAACGGAATGTCTCTGCCAGCTATACTGTCCACCGATTTCTTAATCTTTTTCCCTAGTGATGAATAATTGACTATCCCCCTTGCAATGGCTATTCTGTAGATTATGTCCTGACTTATCAGACCATTTATGATCGAGGAGATTTCATTTCTTTCCATAATCTTGAAATTGAATTTTGGATATTTACTTTGCTAAGAAATGTTACTTTTGTCATATATATGACATATTGTCATAAAAAATATATATTAGTCCGCATTGATCAAACGACTTCCTATGACTGGTGCTGAGGTTCTTCATGCACATGAAAATAAATTCTTGGGGGTATACGGGGTAGAAGATCGCAAGTCTGTCCTATTTTTAAGAGGAAGAGATGCCATATTCCCTGCTTCCTCTAAAAACATTTTATCCCTTTGCCTTTCTTTTAAATATGAAAGAAATGGTTCTCTGCGTGGTATCCTGTTATTTTTTTCAAGGTCCTTTTCCTGCGCATCTGGTATAATTAGAGGGACTTATACTTATTTTGAGAGAAGGTGTGTTATATGATCATTCTTCAGGCAATATTATCAGTTATTTCAGGCATCCTGGTTGGATTTTCCCTTGGACTGATAGGTGGAGGTGGCTCCATCCTTGCTATTCCACTCCTTATATATTTCGTCGGATACCATCATCCTCATCTTGCCATAGGGACAACAGCTCTGGCAGTGGGAATAAACGCCTATCTTAATCTCATTCCCCATGCCCTGAAGAAGAACGTAAAGTACAGGGAGGGGATAATTTTCACCATACCAGGTGTTGCAGGCGTACTTGGAGGGTCTGAACTGGGTCTTCTGACACCTGGAAAATTCCTGCTTTTCTTCTTCGGTTTCCTGATGATAGCCATAGCTATTTACATGCTCGTCCACAAACCCGGTCAAGATGGTAAAGATATCAAAGGCGGACTATCTTACAAGAAGATAATTCCTGTCGGTCTCGCGGTAGGATTTGCATCTGGATATTTTGGTATAGGAGGTGGATTTCTCATAGTACCCGGTCTTCTATTCGGAGGAGGGTTGAATATAATACAGGCGGTAGGAACATCTTTGATCTCAGTTGGCACATTTGGTGTCACTACCGCGATAAGATACGCGCTTAACGGTGAACTCAACATCGTCTTGAGCGCTTTTTTTATTTTAGGTGGAATAGCGGGAGGCTGGGGAGGAGCTAGAATTGCCAACAGACTTCCGAGGAGGACTTTGACCGAAGTTTTTGCTTTCATAGTGATTGCAGTTGCTATTTACATAATCATAAAGAATTGGTCAGTCGTGCTCCATCCCTGATTTGCTTTCAAGTCATAGATTGCAGCAAGAGTCCACAGCAGATGATTCTCTGGAAATGGACAAATGCACTTTACGATTTTCTTTACAACATTTAGTTCATATTTGAGATTGTCTTAATAATTGCCAGCATCAATTATCTTGATAAGAAACCGGGATAACCCGGCGCTTGCATATACCGAATTTATGACAAACACAATGAGGGCACAAGATTATACAAGCCCGTAACGCTTTGTTCGATTTTTTCTTCCCGATATGCCCTTCCTTTCAATCTTTTTCCCCAGTACACTTCTCCTAAACATTCCCTCTATTAAGCACCCCTCATTTTCATTCGCCATCGGGAAAGGATAAATTCAATAGTAGACCGTGTGAGTATGGAGGCATCCATCAATATTTTTTAGGTGGATTCCATCTTAAATTATGAAATACATAAATGAGGGGGAGGTAGAAAGATATCTTGAAATGAAAGATGTTATAAATATTCTTGAAGAGGCTTTCGTCGAGTATGGAAGGGGTAATGCTATCGCTGATCCCAGGGTGAGGACAACTATAGACGGGAAAATACTGAACTCCATGCCGGCCATATTTTCAAAGTACAAGATAGCTGGCCTTAAGGTGTATTTCGCCTCAAGGACCGGCGCCAGGTTTGTCGTTCTTGTCTTTAATACAGAAACTAACGACCTTGAGGCGATCATCGAAGCAAATAAATTGGGCCAGGTAAGGACAGGAGCCCTTACCGCCATGGTTTCGCGAAAAATCGTGAAGGAAAAATCCCCGCCGGTGTCCATCATTGGCTCAGGTTATCAGGCGGAGACCCAGCTTGAGGGTCTTTTGAATGTATACAATCCAGAGAGTATCACCGTGTATTCAAGAAACAGAAAGAATGCAGAAGCATTCTCTAAGAAAATGTCTTCAAAATTCGGGGTTGATATTCACGTCGCATCCACCGCAAAAGAAGCTGTTTCAGGTGCAAGAATCATAAACACTATAACTAATTCAAGTGACCCTATATTTTCCCTGAAAGATTTGAGGGGTGAGTTTCACGTTAATCTTGCTGGGGCAAATCTCCCATTCAGGAGGGAGGTTGAAAAGGATGTGCTGGAAGGTAGCGATATCATCATAGTGGAACACTTTGACCAGGCTATGAAAGAATCGTCCGAAATTAGAGATTATTTTACATCCCATGGAAAGGAGAAAATCATTGAACTCAAGGATTTCCTTGTTTCCGCAGGTGAGGAGAAGATCAGAAAGAGCGTGTTCAAATCCATGGGTATTGGACTGGAGGATATAGCTTCGGCATATTTGGTCCTTAAAAAGATGGGTTTAAACTGGAGTTGAGCTTTATCTGGACAGTCTGACCTTCTTGAGCAGTACCTTGAAGAACATCATTTACTAGAAGATTCATGAAAAGTCCGTATGAGAGGATAAATACGAAATCAATCAGCGTTACAGGTGCCATTATCCCGAAGCCGAAGAGTGAAAGAATTGAAACAACAACCATGTCTCCGATTATTGATATCATAAGAGTTCTTCCCGGTGCAGATTTCCAGAAGAAGTCGTTTTCACTCACTATTATGGGTGTAAGGAGACCAAAAAACATTATCTCCGTGAAAAAGAATGTATTCATGACGCCTATGTTATTTCCAAGATCGAGATACCTGATTCCCACAAAGAGAAGTATGAACATTTCTACGACTTGAATTGCTCCCACGGAAATCCCTATCTTAACAAGATTTCTGATATCCCATTTCTCGGGTTTTTTAGAACCGTGCATACTGTCCGTTGAGAGGAATATGGTTACGAAATCTATGAGAAACAGGAACAGGATTATATCGAGGGCCGAGAGCAGATAATAGCCGGTTACTATGAACCCCAGTGTGAGAAATACCGCCACCTGGAATATCTTAACTATCTTGTTCAAAACCCAGGTGACTATTCTCTGATAGGTGGTTCTTCCCGTTTTTACAAGATCCACAATGTTCCTCAACCCTTCCGTTGTCAATATCACACTAGCCGCTCCCTTGGCAACATCTGTCGCATTGCTAACTGCAATTCCTACCTCTGCCCTTTTCAGGGCGGGTGCATCATTGATTCCGTCTCCCGTCATACCAACTATATGTTCATTCTCCTGCAAACCCTTAACAATGGTGTATTTATCCTCAAGGTAGATTTCAGCGAATATATCACTCTCTTCTGCAATATTTGCTGCCGTGACCGGGTCTTTAACCTTGAGCTCCTTCAGGTTTGACCCCGTTACAACTCTCTCCCCTAAACCTATTTCCTTTGATATCTCCTTGGCAATCGGCTCTGCGTCCCCCGTCAACATCTTAATGTTAATTCCAAGTGATTTTAGTTCCCTAACGGATTCCCTGGTCTCAGGTCTGGGGGGGATCTGAAAGGCCTACAAGCCCAACAAATCTGTAACCTCTGTCCTTTGAGACAGCAACTGCCATTATTCTGTGATCGCGGGATCCAATTTCCTCTTCTTTTTCCTTTAAACTTCCGTTATCCTGATTTCCGCACAATATCAAGATTGTCTCCACAGCTCCCTTAGTCACAATGATTTCCTCTCCATTTATTGATACGGTTGCCCCTGTCCTTCTCGTGGCTGGATCAAATCCCCTAAAATCCTTCATTATTATTCCTTTCTTTTGATATTCATATTCCTGGCCTGGTTTATGAATGCCAAATCAATTGGATCGTTATCTGATTCCTCCGATGCCAGGTAACCGTACAGTATTACTTCTTCCGTGGTGTGGCCATTAAGAGGCACTATTTCAGAAACTGTCAGTTTGTTCTGGGTCAGCGTGCCGGTCTTGTCTGCGCAGAGTGTATCTATCGTTGCCGCATCCTCCATCGCATTAAGTCTGGTCAACAGGGCCCCCTTCTTGGCAGTCTCCATTGACCCTATTGCCAGGCTTACGGTGAACATTGCAGGTAATGCAACGGGCACGGCGAAAACTATCAACACCAGGGCGAGAGGGATTACATTCAGAAGATCTTCCCTTCTTATATAGGAGAAGTGAAACATTAACCCCAGAAGAACTACAACTATAAGCAGAAGGTAATTAACGATCTTTGCTGTAACTTCCTCCATGTGAAGTTTAGGTTTTGCGACACTTACGAGTTCAGTGGCCTTTCCATAATATGTTCTTTTTCCTGTGGCAATGACCTTAGCGTTACATTCCCCTTTTCTCACAATTGAGCCTGAATATACTTTATCGCCTGTTTTCTTGGAAACAGGAAGGGACTCCCCCGTAAGGGTTGATTGATCTATTTCCAGTTCTTCCCCTTTTAACAACTCTACATCCGCAGGTACGAAATCGCCAGCTCTGATCCTTATTATATCCCCTGGCACAAGGTATCGTGCCTTGACAGTAGTCCACTTTCCATCCCTTAGCACCTTGGAATTTATTTGCAGGCTTTTTTGAGTAGTTCGACAGCTTTTGATGCTTTTTCCTCCTGCGTATATCCTATTATTGCATTAAGCACGAGGAGCCCTGCAATTATGTATACATCCAGCATCTTATGTATAATGTATGAAAATACAATTGTTATTTCCAGCATCCACGGAGTAAGACCCCAGAACCTCTTCAAAAATCTCTTACAGGGTTACTCTTCTTCTCTTCCACTTCATTATAACCGAACTCCTGGAGCTTCTTGTTAACTTCTTCCGCTGAAAGTCCTTTCCCTTCGGCTCCTTCTACATCCCTGATATCATCGTCCATCATTATAGAAATCCTCGATAATTTTTTGATAGCGGACTGGCATTTTATTCATCTAAGTGCACAATGGCATAAAAATCTTCAACGTGGCTGATACCATTTGGCTCTCTATCAAGCCCCTCCTTTCGAAAAGTTGAGAGTCTCCCATCCACTTTATTCCAATTAACACACCAGGGAATGTTTCCTTGTGATGTATCTCGAATGGGATTCCTCTAAATTACGGGAATGCCTGTTTGAAAATACGAAATAATCACAAGTTATTTTCACTAAAATAAAAGTGTGGACTCGCTTTAAACTCTCAAATCAGGCTTTTCGTGGTATGCCGGGGACGGGAATCGAACCCGCGGCCTTCGGATTTCTCAGAATTAAATTATAATATATCCCTATGAGTCCGACGCTCTACCGACTAAGCCACCCCGGCTTTTAAACCTCAGCTTCAGCTTGAGCCTCTTCTATTGTTTCTTGTTTATTCTTTTCTCTCAAGACTTCAGATTTCCTTAATTCTATCTTTCTTGTTGGATAGATATTTTTAATCTTTTCATATGCATCATTGGGATAATTTGTAGAAAGCATATAAACAACCAATTGATCCAATGGCAAAGAGGAAGCCTTTTCTTTTAAAAATTCATTAATTGCATTCCTTATATTAGTTTCCACATTTTTGATTACTTTCCTGTCCAAGATTATCAAAGGTTTTAATCTGATTTTAACCCCATCTGCTGTTACCACATCTATAACAGAATCAATCCTGGTTTTTCTTCTTCTAACTAATCTCCTGATATAATCCTGATTTATTTCATGGCCTTCAAATTCTGTGTAGGCTTTATCTCCTTCAACTTTATTTATCCTGAAATAAACTTTTACATGAGATAATTTGAAATCACCTGTAAGGTTAGAAAGATAGGCTTCTGATATTCGCCCGATAATTTCTCCTGGTTCAGAAGCAGGTGTTGAACCTATTTCTTTCTTTCCAAATGATTCAGTGGCAAGAATGGTATACCAAATCTTACTTTTCCATTTATCTTTAACTTTTTTAGCAGCAATCCTAGCGGCCTTTTCTTTACTCAATACCTATCATCTCGCTGCAGGTGAATTAATAACTTAATAAAAACTTTGTCGATATATAAGGAATACCAGTCAAATATAAAATAGATGAACACTATAGCCCCAATAATGGTATTAGTTAGATTTAACCCAGCATATCTGGAAGAAATTGTTGACTCTAAAATCGAAGAAATAATTGAAATACCATGGAAGCTGGGTGGAGAGGCTAGACTAGAGAATGGCGAATTTATCGCAGAATTTAATCCGGATAGACCTGACCTTTATTCTTTCTGGGGTTTATCAAGGGCCATTAGGCTATATATGAATAAAGAAAGCTACCGTGAAACTAAGGTGCTCAACTCATCATATTACCTAGAGAATAAAAATCCAAAGAATCGCCCTTATATTGTTTCAGCAGTGGTTAAAAATTCTGAAGCAGGTAAGAATTTACAATATTTAATAGACTTTCAGGAGAAACTTCATTCTACACTTGGAAGAAATAGGAGAATTGCTGCAATTGGGATTCATGATTTAAATATGGTAAAGTTCCCGCTTACTTACACTGAAGTACCAAGAAATTACGAATTCACACCTTTAGGCGAAACTCAAGCAATTAGTCTTAAAGAATTCATGCAGACGAATGATAAGGCTAAAGAATATGGAAATCTAGTAGGAGAGAATATTACAGCAATTCTGGATATAGAAGGTAATATTATATCACTTCCACCAATTTTGAACTCAAACATAACAGCATTGAAAGATGGGGTGAAAGATTTCTTCAT
Source organism: Methanobacteriota archaeon (assembly GCA_017857235.1). Lineage (GTDB taxonomy): Archaea > Thermoplasmatota > Thermoplasmata > Thermoplasmatales > JAFMDN01. The sequence continues at coordinate 65,769 of JAFMDN010000003.1, read as the reverse complement.
AGATGTGACAGGAACTGACTTGTCTACAGTTCAAAAGGTATTAAACCTCTTAATAGGCTCATTATCATACCCTACTGGTGAAGTTTATGAAGTTAATGTTTCTGGCATCAAATATCCTATTTTAACTAAAGAAAGTTGGAAAATAGATGAAAAGAAGGTAAAAGAGATAAGTGGTATGGAAATACCCTATGAAGAAATTGAAAGATCCTTGTTAAAAATGGGTTATGAGGTTAAAAATAAAATCGCTTATGCTCCCGAGTATAGAATAGATATTTTTGGGGAGATAGACTTTATAGAAGATGTTTTAAAAGGGTACGGATATGAAAATTTAAAGGAATCAAAAGAAGATTTCACGACAATCGGAAAGGGGCACGAATTAAGGGATATACAATATAAACTAAGAGAACTTATGGTTGGATATGGTTATGTGGAAACTTCAAATTTTGCGTTAATAAACGGGTCTTACAACAGAATTTTCGGTTTTTCCAACGAATATATAAAGATATTAAACCCTGTGACACTTGAGCAAGATGTTATAAGGCCAAGGATTTCCATATCGCTAATTCAATCACTTCTAAATAATACAAGAAACCCATATCCACAAAGAATATTTGAAATTGGTACAGTTTTAAGGAATGGAATACAATACGAAAGCTTAGGTATAGCAAGTTGTCACCGTCAAGCATCATTTTCCGAAATAAAAGGTATCTTTATAGGATTGCTGGAAGATTTAGGATTGGAATATGAAATGGATAAATTTGAGCACGAATTATTTATTGATGGACGGGCTGCAAAAATACTTATTAAGGGAAAACAGGTAGGATTCTTTGGTGAAGTTCATCCAAAAATTTTGAAACAAATAGGTCTTAAAATGCCACTTGCAATAGGTGAAATAGATATTACGGGTGGAATATTATGATACCTTCAAGACTGCCAACCATCCCACGATCACAAGAGATCATAGATAGAGCTTTCAGACAGAGTAATAGAATACAGGATTTTTATAAGAAAGATTACCTAGAAAAAGACAAAATAAAGTCCATACAGAAAATTCAGGTTATAGAAGCTGTAGCAAGAGCAACCCTTAAGAGGATAGTTCAAGGCTACCCTCAAAACACTGATTTAACAGGATTCGAAAGGAACTTGGCTTACCTACTGTTTGATTTTGAAAGTTATGAGAGAACATTAAGAAGATTGAAATGGACCATGGTTAAAATATCAGAACTAGCGACAGAATATATAAGAAAGATCAAATCAGCAAATGAAGTTGATAAGGTAGATTCTCTTAGAAAGTCATTTTATGGAAGGTTCTCTTCTTACATTGAAGATCTGGAAGAATATTTGGATAGCCTACGGGAGATAAGGCTAAAATTAAGAGAAATTCCTTATATAGATGAAAAATTACCAGTAGTCGTAATTGCTGGTTTTCCAAATGTGGGAAAATCAATGTTAATTTCTAGAATTACAAATCTCAAGCCTGAAATAGCAAGTTATCCTTTCACCACCAAGAGAATTAATCTTGGAATTCTTGAATCTGAATTTGGCAAGATACAGGTTTTAGATGTCCCTGGAATACTTAACAGGAAAAAAAGAAATGTGATAGAAAAAAAAGCTTTAATTGCTATAGAGAAAGTTGCAAATTTGGTTATTTTCGTTATAGACCCAACGGAGACATGTGGGTATCCGGTTGAAGAACAAGAGAAATTACTTACAGAAATAAAGGGTATTGGCAAAAAAGTCATAGAGGTGGAAAATAAATCAGATATACTTAAGAGAGATAACCACAGACTTAAAATTTCAGCTCTAACTGGAGAAGGAATCGATCAATTGGTAAAATTGGTAGGTGATGAAATAAATGATGGAAAAAATAAGGGCAATAGCGGCATATAACGCATATGAACATGAAGGGAAAGCAGAATTAAAAGCAGTAGTTTCAAGGTTTTTAGGATTATTTCCCGATAAGAAGGCAAGTTTATCAGAATTAATGCCATTAATAAAGGGTGCAGTAGAGGAGATAAATAAACTAAGCAAGGATGAGCAATTGAAAATTGTGCAGAGTGTTTTCCCTGAATGGCTTGAGAAGAAGAAGGTGGTAGAAGATAAAAAACTCCCCGACCTTCCAAATGTAGAAATCGGTAAGGTAGTAATGAGGCTTGCTCCTTCGCCTTCAGGTCCACTCCATATAGGTCATGCAAGAATGGCTATATTAAATGATGAATATGTGAAGAGATATAAAGGAAAATTAATTTTAAGAATTGAAGATACAAATCCTGCAAATATAATGCCTGAAGCATATAAAATGATAGAAGATGACCTAAAATGGTTGGAAGTTGATTACCACGAAGTTGTAATTCAATCAGACCGGTTTGAACTGTATTACGACACCATGGAAAAACTGATTTCGATGGAGAAAGCATATGTTGCAACCACACCAACTGAGGTTTTTAAAGCTAAAAGACAACAATCCATCCCAATTGATGAGAGAAATGATTCATCAGAAGCAAATTTAAGAAGATGGGAAAAGATGCTAAATGGAGATTTTAAGAAGGGAGAGGCATATGCTGTAATTAAAACAGATTTAACTCACCCAAATCCTGCCATAAGGGACTTCATAGCGTTCAGAATCATTGAAATTCCGCACCCATTGAAGGGGAAGAAATATAGAGTCTATCCAATGATGAACTTCTCAGTTGCTGTAGACGATCATTTTTTAGGTTTGACTCATGTGATTAGGGGTAAAGATCATCTGGCTAACACGGAAAAGCAGAAGTATATTTTTAACTATTTTAGATGGCCTTTACCATTTTATCTTCACTACGGTAAAGTTTCAATAGAAAATTCTATCTTGAAGACATCAATAATCAAGAAAGGTATTGCCAATGGGGATTTCACTGGCTGGGATGACCCGCGACTTGGCACATTGCTTGCAATGAAGATGAGGGGAATCAACCCAAGAGCAATAAGAAGGTATTGGGTTGAAACAGGTATAGGAGACGTAGACATAAAATTCTCATGGGAGAATTTATATGCCTTTAACAAACATATTATAGACTCAGAATCACCAAGGCACTTCTTCGTCGTTAATCCTATTAGATTAGAATTATTATTAGATGAGGTTGTTAAAGTAAAAATGCCTATTTTTCCAAAGAAAGAAAACGGTTTATTCAGAGAATATGAAATCAAAAAAGGTGAAATCTTCATAGCGCAAGATGACTACAATAAATTCATGGGGCAGGAAGTTAGACTTAAAGATCTCGGTAACTTTAAGCTCGAAAGGGACAAACTTAAATTTATTGACAACGACCTTTCAAAGATTAAGCAAGGAATACCTATTATTCACTGGATCCAAAGCGATTTTGTTGATTATCAGATCATTAAACCTGATGGGGCTACCGACAAAGGAATCCTTGAAAAAAACGCATTAAATTATTTGGGTAAAGTAAATCAATTAGAAAGGTATGGATACGCAAATTTAATAAATGAAAAATTAGGGTATTATACCCATCCCTAATTTACTCAGAGGTTGAAACAGATACAAATGCTGGGAACCTTTTTAAGAGTATTACATCACCCACTGCCCTTACCCATCTGTAGGGTACGAGTACGGCCACTCCATCCTCAACCAATCCTTCGTTAGTTCTTTCAACATAAAGACCATATATTGATTGTGATTCTGTATCAAGCATCACATCATCCACTACACCTAGTTTATATCCTTTGTCAGTATAGATTTCAAGGCCAATTAAATTTGTAACATCGGTTTCCATATTGAATCAGGAAAATATGACTAACTAATATTTAATTTTTAACATATGGCGGGTATAAAGTCTTAAAGAATATCCAATAAATTCTTCCTTTACTCATACGAATGGAATAAATATTTCCTCAAAATATAAATTATTGGATGAAGGTTTATATAGGGACCTCCGGTTGGTTCTATTTCCATTGGATAGGTAAATTTTATCCAAATAAAATGACATCGGGAGAATACTTAAAATTCTATTCTTCGCATTTTAACACTGTTGAAATTAATAGCACATTTTATAGAATCCCTAAACAAACGACAATTAAGAATTGGATTAGAAACGTAGGTAGTGATTTTGTATTTTCAATAAAAGTTAATAGAGAGGTAACACATTCTGGAAAATTCAGTAGAGAAAAATTGCTAAACTTCATATCGAATTTTGAATTAATAGACGATAGGATAGAGTTTTATCTATTACAGTTCCCGCCGAGCTTTAAATATTCTAAGGAAAATCTTTTGGAAATATCAAATATTCGAGATATAGATAAAATATCTATAGAATTCAGGGACAATTCCTGGCTAAAATCAGAAGTATTGGAAGAAATCGGTAACGAGGTTAATATAGTATACTCAGACTATGACAAACTCAATAGAGTATTGAGACCAAGTAATGGAAAATTATATGTTAGACTCCACGGTGCCAATGGGAGATACAAAGGAGAATATGGAGAAAAAATAATTGATTATATAAGGGAGTTTTTTAGTTATCGCGATGGATTTGAAAAATTATTTATTTATTTCAACAATGATTACGGCGGTGCGGCTCCATCTGATGCTAAAATTGCCATTCAAGCAATCAGGGATTATCAAGGGATTTCTTAGAATCACCTTTTTTGCATTTCAAATAATACTTCCTATATTCGTATATTTCCAAAGGAAATCTCATTAAATATAAAGGATTGAAAAGTTTGCTTTTTCCATAAATCCTTCTATTGAAAGTGATCGGTACTTCTGCAATTTTTAGGCCTGGATTTTTAGAAATTATGAACAGTAGAGTCTTACTACCTTTAATTTGGACATTTTCAACGGAAACTTTTTCGGAAATCGCAAAAAAGCCAGAAGTGGTATCTGTTAAATAAATAGCAAAGGGAAGAATGATCTTTACATATGCGTTGGCCAATATACTTACAACCCTGCGGAATATGGATAGTTGGAAATCACTACCATCCAGGAATCTTGACCCCACAACCAAGTCTGCCTGAGAATTAAGTTTTTCCAATAATTTAAAGATATCTTTTGGAGAATGCTGGAGATCGCAATCCATAACGACTTTCCATGGATACATTGCCGCTTTAAGCCCTATCAATTCTGATGTCAGAAGCCCAGTACCCGGCGGCACTCTAGTGATTTTCATATTTAAATTAGAGAAAATTAAGGGAAGTTTATCTATAATTTCTATACTTTTTTGATCTGTGGATTCGTCAATTATTATTACTTCGAATTTTTTTGAAAAAAATTCATTATCTAAATTTTCTATTATATGAAGCAATTTCTCCAATAGGTAAGCATCATTTTTACAAGGAAGAATTAGGGAAAACGGTCTTAAATATTCAGAGGGACTTCTTTGTGATGCCAAATTGATCTCCAGATTAGCATAACTTTGGAGTGAATCAATAAGGTGATGGTCTTTTGAATTATTAAAAACCATTGGCACTTTCCCTCATCCCTGCAATAATTGCACCACCCGAATGATCTGTAGCAATTAGAATTAAGAGGGATGAATTTAAATAATACATACTATAGCATGTGTTACAATTTTCATTATAATAGGTTGGGTTAACTCCTAACATTTTTAATTCAATTATAATTTTTAAATTCAATGTTTAATCTTTTTGTAGCTTATGAGGAAAACCTAAAACTTTTAATTAACGTTAAGTTATTATTCGAAATTTATTTTTAATGAAATGTAAATGAAGTTTTCCCCATACAATTGGAATGATGGAAAAAATAATAATTCGCTGTTGACAGAGCAAAAATCCATTAAAGCAGAGTTCATAGAAATAGGCACAAAATTTCTTAGAGAGCTAGGGGAAAAGGGGATAAGAGTAAGTGCTATTGTAGGATCTACTTCATATGAACCATCTCCTGAAGATGATATAGATATTTTCCTTATAACGAAAAAGGATCTTTTATGGTTTGTTTTTCTTAAATCTCTCATTGTTAGAAAACTGTATCGATATGATAGAATTTGTTTGTCGCTATTTATGGACGAGCGTTTCTCGGTAGACTATTTTCAAAGACTAGATGATAAGTTGATAATATCTGATGCCAAACATGCAATTGTTATTTTCGGACAAAATTTTTATGAATCCTTATTAGAAAAAATAAACAACAGGGAAACAGAGCCAAAGGTACCTACAAATAAGATTAAAAATGAGAAATTTAAAATTAGACATATCAAAAATTTATTATTAAATCTCATATCCATGATAGTCGTTTTGCCTCCTGTATTAATAAAGGGAATGATCGCATCAAAGAAATTGGAAAAGTCAAAAGGAGATTTCAAAATTGTCTATGGGTGGAGAAAATTTTATTTTGATTCGAGAAAATATGGAGAACTTAGAAAAAAAGTAAATGGGACCGAAAATGAATTATGAAATTGTTATTTTTAGTTACGATGATTCCGACCTATTAAAAGGTGTTCTAAATAGCGCCCTACACAGTAATGCTAGAAGAATTACACTTATTGGAGGGGGAAAATTACCATATGACTATATATTCGGCATCAAAGATGATAGGTTTCAATTTATAAAACAGAACAGTCGCCTAGGTAAACCAAAATCTGTTATAGAAGCAATTTCAATAGTAAGGGAAGATGTTGTTGCCATGGTGTCCGGTGATATCTTAATAGATAATGATGATATCTTGGATTATCTAGCCTCGAAGTTCAGTGAAGATACAGGAGTTGTGTTTGCAAGAATAGAACCTATTAAAGACACTGGATTATTCAATAAAATTTTCAGAGTGCTATGGATAGTTAATGATTACCAGATAAGGTATAAGTTATCTAAAGGTCTACCTGCTCATGCAGGTGAAATTCTATTTGTAAGAAAGGAATTACTATTTGGTTATAAGGGAGAAATAAATGAAGATGCTTTTTTCTGCAACATTGCCTATAAGATGGGTTACAAGATAAAATACTCAAACGAAGTCAAAATAAGATGCATCCCACCAAGAAATCTTAATGATTATCTTAATCAAAGGAGAAGGATAAACTATGGACACTGGGAACTTAAATTGGAAGGTAATGATCCATACTCTCTGTCAACCATTTCTCTTGCCAATATTAGGCATTCATTCAACATACTTCTATTTGTTATTAAGGATGATCCTAACGTATTGCCAAGCTTAATTCTGTTGATTTTCATGGAGGGATTGTCTAGCTTGCTCGCGAGGATAGACCTCTGGCTAGGACGGGAGTATGGAATCTGGAGACTTATTTCGAGATAGGATATCTCTTATTATAGCTAATAACGTCATTATGTAAATTATAGTGCAAATTACTACATAGGTTCCTAAGGTAATGGCGCTATTAGTAAAGAAGAGCCTAAAGCTTTCACCCAAGCCAAGAGTTGATGAGAAATAATTGTAAGAATAATAGTAATTGACGAAATAAGGGAATGAATAATTTAGGAAAACATACAATATTGGAATGAGAGAATATAGAATTAGATAAGGCTTATTCCTCATTAATATAAAAAGCGCAACAGGTATGATAAAATACTGTGGATTCACAAAGTTGAAAAATATAAAGAAAGAAATTATAAAGATCAGAGAAAACTCTATAATACTTATTTTCAACCTTTTTGACATAATAAGCAAGGTCAGATAAATTGGAATTAAAATGTAAGGAAATATTCCAGGAAAATTTTTGATTCCAAGGTACAAAGGTAATATTTGCCATGTCATTCCGTTGGCAAAAAAGTATCCATTGACAGTAGGAACCGATCTTGAGTAAATTAGAACCTCTAAGTCCATATAAAAATTACCGGCAATAAAATAAGGAATCAATGAAATAACGCTAAATAGGATTACATAAGATATATCTCTTATTTTCCTTTGGCTATTCAATATTATGTAAGGTATTAAGATGACTGGAAATATCTTAATAAAAGCACCGATTGTGGCAAATATAGATGCTAAGTCGGTTCTGTTCTTTAGGAAGAAGTAGATAGAGAGAATCATACTTAATAAAGAGAGCATATCAAACTGACCCCAAACGGTGCCTATGAGAATAATCAGCGGATTGAGTAACCAGAATTTTTCCAGTTCAATCTTTGAATATTGGAAATTAAATTTTTTAAGAAATAACCAATAAATTATGAAAGTTGAAATTATCAGGGGTAATTTCTCAAGGAAGAAAAGTAAAGGGAGCTCAGGATTGTAAAAACCTCTCCAAGCACTATATTCATATCCAGATGTAACAAGATATGTGAATGATGGATCGAAATTTAAACCAAAATAATGCAAAACCGTATAAAATAGTATACCATAAATTAGAAACAAAGGAGGATAGGCCCATTTTAACCCGCCTGGCATCATTTCATTGCCTATAAAGGGATTTATGTGCTTAATAATCCTAAGGGGAGAAGTGAGCACAAAATACATATCATATCTTTGCCCGAAAAATGGAGCCAATATTAGGTAGCCAAGCAGTATTATTAACCATGTAAGTTTGAAATTAGAATTATAAAATTTCAAGAATAGATAATAAAAATAGAATGAGAAGAGCATAGTTATTTCAGATAAAAGGGTAAGTAGAGGCGAATTGAAATTTATCTTAATTGTAATGTCTTTCGTGTAATTTAACGTGGTAATATTAATATATAATAGATTAAAGCTAGACTTGGGTTGTATGTATTGAATAGTTCCAGAATGCGGTTTTAAAGATAAATTCAATAAATGATTGGCGTAACTAATGGAAGAGCTAAGATTTTCATATCCATTGTTTATAATTATTATCTTAATGGATTGAAATCCAAAAAAATTTCCTATGGGTGTGAAATTTATTGGTGATACTTCAATTGAAAAATTTCCATTATTGATGGTAAATGTGTTATAGCCATAGGGTGCCAAGGATAGAAGATAAGTTATTATCAGCAAAAGAATACTAATAAACAGAAATACCCTCCAATTTTTGAGACTATGCATTTTTTACACCTACTATACACTTAAAATCTCCTAAGCTCCTAAGAAGCTTCACATTTGATAAGGAGTAATCCATTTGTATGAGTTTATTGATATCCAATTTACCTATAAGGTTTGTAAAATAATATGGTGGCAGTATGCTGCATATAGAATAGCTTTCTTTGATCTCTATTCCAAATTTCTCGATTAGGTCATCATTTATTAATCTCACCGCTAGTCTATATCTTGAATGATTACCGTCAATCATTCCTGAAAGCCTCTGCATTGCATATCCAAATCTTAGCTGGAGAATGTTAAGTAACAAGTCTGAAATTGCTAATTTGTTAAGATAACATGCAATAAATGTTCCTCCATCTTTTAAATTTTTGTCGATTATATTCTTTACCAGATCTAAATCAGCAAGTTCTAAAAATCCGAAGCTCGTAAAAATTGAATCGAACTTAATTTCTAAAGAATCCAAGATAGCCCTGTTAATTGGTTTTACTTTTGGGTGATTTCTCCTTAAATTTTCCAAAGCTATTTCTGATATGTCGTAGCAATATAAATTGCAGGTATCTTCTAAAACCAAAGTCTCTGGTTCAGGCCCAGATCCAAGGTCTAGAACATCGGATCCCTTTTTTACATATTTTAGAATTAATCTCCTAGTAAAGTCTCTCATATAAACCTGGACCTTATTATTCTTCAAGCTTTGTAAGTAATATTTATTCTCTGTGTTAAAAACTTCTGCAAGAATTTCTTCCAAGTTATAATCAATATCCTCGACGAGATTCATAATAAAAACGTCGCCCTTGATTAAAGATAAGTTGTTCTCATAGAGCTGTCCATGTTCGTATTTTTGAAGCTTAAAATACGATTTCTTGTAAATCACATAAGGTAATAAATTAAAAATTTCAGCCTGTTTCCTGTTTGCTAATAATAACATTATTGAATCATTTTTCAATAATATTACCCTTTCTTTCCTTAAGAAAGGAGGGGGAATCTTAACATATTCAAAATTAGCGTTTCTTAAAAACATATAAAATTTCATCCCCCAACATGTTAAATGGAAATACTTTAGAAAGGCTTTTTTCCAATTTTCCCATAAAATTATCGAAAAACCCATTTGGAAAGAAATTTGAAATATAAGGAAATATTATTATTCCTAATCCATAGGCTCTAATTAATTTAAAATCCGAATTAAATAGATTGAGAATTTCATTATATGAGAAATATCTGGATTCTACAAAAAATTCAGCTACCGGTACTTGGACATCTCCCTTAATCCTTTCCTTTATCCTTCTTCCATTAAATTTGAGCATTGAGTATATAAAATCACTAATACAGTACCTGTTCCTAATGCTAAAAATAAGTACACCTTCATCATCAAGCACACTTTCAATGGATTTTATGAATTTTTTAAATTGTGGTTCAGTATTCAGAGCCCCGTTGAAGCTGTATACTATTTTATACCTTCTCTTTAGTACATCCAAGTTAGATGCGGCTAACCTCATAGGTCTAAATTTATCAGATAGACCATGATTTTTTATCTTATTCACTGAAATTTTTAGCATTCCATTTGATATGTCTATGCAATCAACTCCAATGTCAAATTTTTTCATAATTCTTAGTGCTTCCTGTCCAGTTCCGCAACCTATTTCCAATATCCTATCTAAATTCCCGTTGAATTCTTTGATATAATGTTCTAGGGTATTCACTTCTATATCCCTTATTATGAGGTTTGTTTTATTTTGGGATATTTTATCATCATAAACTGGAGAGGCTTTTGAAAATATGTCAGATACTTCAAAGTAATCTTTCATTGCTAATAATAATTTAAGTAAGTTTAAAAATTTAATTGATATTAATCCTGGTGTTTGAAAATTATATTTTTGAAAACCAGGATGAAAGCCTGGAGCAAATTGAAATTAGGATACTAAGATCCCTAAAACTAAAAGGAGAGATCCTTGCTGATCTGGGTGGGGGTTATGGTAGGCTTAGTTCTATAATAAATAATGATTTTGATAAAGTCTATCTTGTTGATTATTCAAAAGCTAACCTGACGAAGTTCCAGAAAATGAAAAAAGGGAAATCAACATGTGCAATTAGGGCAGACTTCACTAAACCTCTTTTCAAAAACAATTCTATTGATGTAATAATAAGTTTCAGGACTGTGCACCATTATGATAACCCAGTATTTATAAAGGAATGGATAAATTACTTAAAGCCCGGTGGAAGATTATTATTCAACATCGACAATTTAATGAATATCACAATTATTTATGATATCATCAAAAATAAAGATAAATTTGAAATTCCGCCTTCACGTATGAAGTATTGCCTGGTGGATAATGGGTTAAGGATATGTTTCCATAATGAAAAATTAATCTACAAATTGCTTAAGGAAGAAATAGAAAATAAAAAGATAACAGTGGAAACCATAAATTACGGTCTAATGCATAGAAGGAAATTGGAAAATTTCATAGAAACCAGATTCAATAAATTTTACAATAGTTATATTATAAGCGAAACAGAGAAAAGAATACTGACACCCTTCTATAATTTTATTCTCTTTCACATAACGAAAATAAAATGATTTTTAAGGTGAAGAAAGTTATTTAATCAATTGCCCGATTTCACCTTTGTCAACATTCTGATTCAATTTGAATAAGCTTTACTATTCAGCAGATTTAATCATCAATGCTAATATTAATTCCAAGAATAATAGGGCAGTGTATACATCGAAGAGTCCTGGGATGTATGGAAGAGAATAGGGGTATCTTGAAATGCCAAAGAGATATTGTGCAAATTGTATGTAACTGTAAAATCCAACTGATTTGTAAAGAATGAACACATCTATGATTATAAAAATTAATGGAATAACACCTCCCAATATGGATGAATATCTAGAAAGTCTGCTATTCTTTGAGAGGGTTAATATCCCACACACAAATGTAAATATGGCTAAAAATAGAAGACCATACCAGTGATAGTAATAGGGCTTGACAGCTCCAAAATCCGTTTGCAAATTCTTGTCGGTGATTAGAATAATTAGGGCGATGACCGTTATTATAAATAATAATACTGATGTGAATACAAGTTTACTTGAAAATTTTGAAGATTGTTCCATTTTCTCAATAATTATTTTAATCATACCTAAAAAAATTTTTGTAGTTACGAATCTATGTCAACCCTTCTTCACTAAAACTTAAAAGTTTCTTCGGGTATCTCAAAACACAGATAAAATAGGGTTTCATTGAATGGCAATGATTGACCGGTTGAATCTTTTCATAGATAATGAGCCACCGAACCCTAACTGTTGATAGTTCGCCTATATTCAAACGTTGTCTCCTCAGGAATGATTAGTAGTAAATTTTAATATCAGCTGCGGTCAATATAGTGTAAACTTTTCATTTTTTTAATCTATCTATTGAGAGAAGTTTATTTATCTTCTCACTATTGTTAGGGATTTAAAATTTCCGTCAAACACATTACATTTTAATAAATTAATATGGCACACATATCGTCGCATACATCTAAAAGCTTAAGGTTCATTTCATTGGCAAAATCAATAGCAGCATTATTCCAGTTATAATTATCAACAAATATAATCCCGTTCTTCATGTGTGAATAAGATGTTTTTAATTCGAAATACATATTATCATAAGAATGCTCTGAATCATGAAGGAAAATATCTATAAAACCAATTTCATCAAGTAATTTAGGCATTATATCTCTTGATAGCCCTCTTCTAATATTCCAATTCTTTCTTAAATAATCAGGAACAAGAAAACCAAAATCCTTTCTTGGAGGATTCCCATAGCTTATTAGAGGATCTATACTTATCAATCTACCATTCTCAAGCGCAGAAAGTATAGATAAGCTTGACAATCCAGCTCCCACGCCAGTTTCTATTATAATTCTTGGTTTAATGATAAAAACCGTAGCAAACAATGAAAATGCCTCACATTCAGAAATTTGCCATAGTTCTTGTCCTTTAATCCTTTCTATTGCCGGATATACCGATTTTTTGAATTTATGGAAGATTTCAGTATAATCTTCTAATCCAATGCATTTTAAGAATTCATTATTTATATTATATATCATAGCATTTGCTCCAAGTAATTCTCAATGCCTATATGATTAACATTCAATTTTTCCATTATAATATCTATATCTTCCTTTCCTAGACCATATTCGGACAACTTAGTCTTGGCCGGGATAGACTTAATCAAATCAACAACTTCATTCTTTAGTTCCTTGTAATCAACTTTTTGGAATAAGAGATTTAAAAAGTTATCCAGCCTTCCAGTTTTTTCGTAGTAGTCAATTATCACGGGTAATGTTATGCAAGATGTGAATCCATGAGGTATCCCATATTTTGCTCCAATTATTTTACCAATGGCATGGCTTAGCCCCATTGGAGAATCAAAGACATTAAAATATGAGAACCATGAGCCTATTTGGGAAAGCATTCTTTCCTCCAAACTTGATCCCCTTAAATTATCCCTTAAAAGCTTATAGGATATTACTGAGGTATAAAGCCTGGGATCAGACAATCCTAGATCCAGGGCAGATTCAATCGCATGGTCAATAGCCCTTATACCAGAAGCCATATAAAGTTCTCTTGGAGTAGAAATAGTATTTCTTGGGTCAAGCACAATATAATCTGGAGTAATATTTATGTCCCTTATCCCCTTCTTCTCCCCATTTTCCGAATAACCAGCAATATGTGAAAATTCGGAAGCACTCAATGTAGTTGGCACAGCAATAAGTGTTTGAGCGTTTGACTTCAATTTTAATATCTTAGAAGCATCTATAACTGAGCCTCCTCCATATCCTAGTATATCATGCTCATGGTGGTCATCGATTTGTTGGAGGGCGATTTCAATTTCATTGTCTGGGGAGTGTTGAGATATGAAATTTAGAATCTCGTAATTTATTCTTTTACTTTCTAATTTTTTAAGAATATTTTTAAATTCATTTGATTCCGAGGTTCTTCTTCCTGTAACTATATAAAGTTTGGAATTCACACGAATAAAATCCATGATGTGCTCATTGGCATCTTCTCCATAATACACCTTTTTTATAGGTAAATAAGTGAATACTTTCATTCTTCCCTCCAGCTAGACATATAATTTTTGTCAAGGAGTTCATCTGTACCTTTGTAGAATTTTATCCTGTCATATACCTCTAGCATAACAGCAAGTTCGTCAGTCCATTCTTTACCTATAGATTCTTTGTATTTTCCGGGATGCGGTCCGTGAGTCAGATTCCTAACATGTATGGTAATCGATCCCTTTTTTATTCCTTTCCTACTCATGAAGTTTCCAGAGGAATAAAAAAGAATTTCCTCAACATCAACGTTAGAATGATAGAAGGATATAGGTATAGCCCTTTCATGGAAATCAAATGGTCTTGGAAGAAATGTAGCCACCATGAAGTGTTTGCTATCAAAAGTCTGATGAACGGGAGGAGGAAGGTGTATCTTACCAACCCACGGCATCTGATCCAAAGCATTTAATGCAAATGGGTAGTATGTGCCATCCCAACCAACAAGATCTCTAGGATCACTGGAAGGAATATATTCCAAATATTCATTCCCCGAATCAACAATAATTTTCTTCACAGGTAAATCACTATATCTTAATTCTGGGATCCTTATGTTACGATCGCTAATTGGGGATTGAAGCTTTAATTGTCCTAAACCGTTAACATACCTCTGTGGAAAATTAATAGAATCTCCTGATTCTACAAAAAAGAGAAACGTTTCACCCTTAGGAATAAACCTAAACAGTACGCCTTTTGGAATTAAGATATAATCATGCTCAAAATAATTCAAGGACCCCATATTTGTTTCCAGTAGTCCATCTCCCTGATGTACGAATGCAAGAAGATGCCTATTACCGAACCTCATTAGATAATCTCCTGTCTTATTTACCCTAGAGATTCCTATTGAAAGATAATCATTACCAAATAAATATTTCCTGGAATATGCAAAGTCACCATTCCCCTTAATTTTTTGAGTTAGAATGTGGGAATGCTGGCTTATATATTTCTCCTCCATTTTTGCATCTTTGTTCCTTATTTCATATTCCAAAAAGTTGGTTGGCTCCTTATTATGGTATAATATGCTATATGGCCCATCGAAACTTTCCGAACTTATAACTTCTTCAAAATAGACATCTTTATCGAAAGTATGCCTGTATTTTGGTAAATTCCCAATCTTAACATAAAAAGGCATTATACCACCCTATTTTTCAAAATTCCAAGTTCTTTAGACCTGATCTCAACCAAATCACCTTTCTTCAGAAAATCTTCGTCTAACTCTGCTTGAGACCCCCCTGCTAACGTACCTGTCATAAAAACATCCCCCAATTTAATTTCACAATCCTTTGAAGCATAACTAACAAGATCATTTATTGTCCAGTACATATCATCGGTGCTGAGGGTCCTAATTTTTACTCCATTTATGAAAAGTTCTATTTCAAGGTAAATTCTCCCCCTTTCTATTTTATGTGAGAGTTCATCAATTGTAGTGATATATGGGCCAAGTGAGGTAGCGAAATCTTTTGACTTGGATGGGCCCAAGCCAATCTTCATTTCGGACTTCTGAATGTCTCTGGCCGTCCAATCATTTGCCAGCATAAAACCTAGGACATTATCAATAGCATTTTCTCGAGATAAATTAATACCAGATTTTCCTATTACAAACGCCAATTCCACTTCCAAATCCAATTGTTTTGTAAATGACGGATATTTTATTTCACGCTCCGTTGGTAAAACACTGCTCCTGTTTTGATAATAATATGCAGGTATATTATACCACTCGGGTTCCATATCCAAGCCTCTGCGTTTTCTAGAATTTTTAACATGGCTTTCAAATGAATAAAAATCTCTTACATTTTGAATTTCAGGCACCGGTATATCAAAAATTATATCGCCATTTAACTCACGGAACTCATAATTATAGTCAATTAACATAGTATTGTTGGGGGGGACATCGGTAAATTCCCATCTATTAATTTTCCTAATAAACTTTCTATCATTTCCGACTATTGCAGTACCCAACTTCATTACAAATTTCCTCTTTTGGCCTGTTCTCGCTCTATAGCCTCAAACAGTGCTTTAAAGTTTCCTTTTCCGAAGGATTCAGCCCCTTTTCTTTGTATTATCTCATAAAAGAAAGTTGGTCTGTCTCCAATTGGCTTGGTAAATATTTGTAAAAGATAACCCCTATCGTCTCTATCCACCAATATGTTTAATTCTTTTAATTTTTCTATATCCTCGTCTATTTTACCAACCCTTTCCTCAAGATTGTCATAATAAGACTTTGGAGTTTCTAGAAATCTTACCCCATTTTTCCTCATTTTTTCTACTGTCTCTATTATATTATCTGTTCGCAAAGCAATATGCTGAACCCCAGGTGTCTTATAATAATCAAGATATTCCTGTATCTGAGATTTCTTCTTTCCATAGGCTGGTTCATTTATCGGGAATGTAATGTCTCTGTTCTTATATTTAACTACCTTTGATTTTAGGGCTGAATATTCAGTGGATATATCTTTATCATCAAACGAGATGAGCTGCCTAAAACCCATTCCCCTTATATAATAGTCAACCCATCGATCCATCATATTCATTTCCACATTGCCCACAACATGGTCAACTGCATTTATTAAACCCCAGGATTCTCCTTCATCTATCTCTTGAAAACCCGGCAATGTTTTATTTTCATATTCTGAATAATCGAGTACAGAATGTTTAGTTACACCATAAGTATTAATATAGGCTTTCTTTAAAATTCCAAATTCAGTCTTTATATTTTCCAGATTATTAAGGGATGTTACTCCCCTTTCTTTTAAATCTAAATTAACTTCTTCTATATCATCTGTTTTCAAAACAATATCTTTAACCCCATCTCCATGAACATAATTATGCTCTGCCACCTCTGAAGCCGGTGTCAATGCACTTGTAAATATTAATTTTACATTGCCTTGTGAAAGTGCATATGAAACTCTATCCTTAATTCCTGTTTCGGGACCTGAATAAGCATCAAGCTTAAAACCCATTGCCTTTTGATGGAAATATGCCCATTGAAAAGCTGAACCAACATAAAATTCAATATAATCTATGGAATCGTAAATATCCCTCTCCATGAAGTTCACCTATCAGATAGTCCTAACCAGAATTTTTCTTCGTAATCCAAAATCTCTTTAGCACCGTTGTAAAATTCCTCCCTTGCAGATACGTCATCAATATGTTCACCAAGGACATTTTCCATAGCTTCTTCATGATGTATCTCCAGCTCCCTGTGGAATGTGAAGTATTCAATATCCATTTTCTCATATCCTTTCCAATTTGATTTGATGTAATTTAATCCGGGGATCAATTTGTCCCACATTGGGATTGCCATGTTTTCTAAGCCAAATTCAGCACCTAAAGCCCTGAAATGACTTGATGAGAAAAGCCTTCTCATGGCATCTAGCCAATCCCTTGTTGTATCAAGTTTCTTCCTGAATATTAATTCAGAAGGATTCAACCCTACAGATCTAAGAAACCTTCTATATAATAATTCATGCCTTTTGTTAGGGTCATCATCACCAAGTTCAGAAACCAATATTTTAGTTAAATTGTAAGCATCAGATTCGTTTGGTTCATTAACCAGGAGTATTGCGAGGATTGAAGGCCACTCCCGTGTAAAGTGGTAAAATTCAATAGAAAATCTATTGAATTCACTGGGGCTGACTTGTCCCTTAGAAAACCTATTTATGAAATCATTATTTGTGGCCGGATGCTGCTTAACAAAGCTATACAGTTGTGTGTAAAAATTTTCTGAATTAAATGACATAAATATCATTTAGAAAGCTTAAATTTAAATCTTTTTTAGATTTTCTTACTAATATATCTGTAACTATATAAAATAATTCATTTATGCGAGATTTGAATACCACCATAAATGAAACCGATTACGTTGAGGTCTAAATATAATTTCCAAGAAACATTGAAAAATATGGAAGAAGCTATATCTAGGGCAAATTTGATAATTGTTTCTAGAATCAATGCTCAAGAAAATTTGAGAAAGGCTGGATTTAACATTCCTGGCAGTTATATATTTGAAATCTTTAGACCTGATTTTGCATTCCAAATGTTTTCTAGAAATCTAGCGTCTGGTATTGATCCGCCCTTAAGGATTTATATCTTTGAAAAAGATAATATGACATTTGTGGAATATTATAGACCATCGGATGTATTAAAAAAGTGGGAAGAATTTGATCTGGGCATTTTATTAGACAATGTGTTTGAATCAATAATTTCTGAGATAACCCATGTAGAGTAAATATTTCCTAAAATGCGAGTGCCGGGATTCGAACCCGGGTTAGAAGCTTGGGAAGCTTCTGTGCTACCGCTACACTACACTCGCGCAAAACAGCCATAAATTTGCACTACATTAATTTTACCAATTAATGCTTCATCCTATTTACGAATCAAAATTTCGATTTGAAAATTGCAGTAATCTTTGAGAAGGTTAAAATAACGTACAGATAGAGGTAATTTCATCAAATTTTTGTTTTAATTAGATATAATTAAAAATTGGATATAAATCAATATCGAGAAATACTTTTAAGATAGTATTTATACACCATTGATACCCATGTATACTCAAGTTGATGCATTATATGCCATTGCGGCATCTATCGCCATGGCTGGTGGATTAGTAGGAACTGGTATGGCGCAGAGTGGAATTGGTGCTTCTGGTATGGGGGTTATAGCTGAGAAACCGGAGAAATTTGGAACCGTGCTTTTCTTCTTCGTTATACCTGAGACACTATGGATAATCGGATTCGTTCTGGGATTAATTCTCTTGCTGCACATACTGTGAGCTTATGCCACTCGAAGAGATACTAAAAGAGATTGAAGAAGAAACAAATAGACAAGAAGAAGAAATACTGAAAGAAGCGAATTCCAAGGCCCAGCAGTTGTTAAAAGACGCAGAGGTTAAAGCCCAACAGATTATCGAAAATTCGAAGAAAAAGGCCAAGATGGATGGAGATAAATTAAAAAGACAAATAATCTCAGCAGCATTGCTAGAAAACAGAAATAAGTTTGAAAAGGAGATCGAATCAATTCAGGAAAACATTTTGCAGAACTTAAATAGAAAACTTCAGGAGTTTGTTAATTCACCAGAATACGAGAAATTCCTCCATGATAGAATACAGAAAGGTTGGGAGAAACTTGGTCCGGGAGCTATAATTTATGCAAATCAAAGGGATATTGAAAAAATAAATAAATTTTCGTTCCCCCTTAATGTAGTGCAAAAGGAAGTTGATCCATTGGGTGGTGTAATAATAACAAGTGCTGATGGAAAAATGGAGATAGATTATACCCTAGAGGAAATAATTAGGAACAGGATGGAAAGTTTAAGGAAAGTTATGAGGGATTATATTTTAGGGTGATAAATTGAGATCATTATATGGCCTCCCTTATGGAACACTCAAGGTTGAAAAGCTAAATCTGTTGTCAAAGAAGGATTACGAAGATTTAATTAAGGCAAGCAGCGTGAATGACATTATTTCACTCCTAAGCGAAAAAGGGCTAAAGGATGATCTAAGTCAATATTCCAATCAATACTCCGGCTTAGATTTAATTGAAATATCAAATAATTCATATTTTGCTAGATTAAATAGGTATGCCTTGAGTGTTACGCCATATAATGGAAAAGATCTAATTGTCTCATACCTTAGTAAATGGGACCTGCTAAATTTAAAAACCATAATCGCTGCTAAATCTGCCAATAATAAAATAGAACAAACCCAAATTTATTTGATTACTTCTAAAAACCTCCCTGTAGGAATGTATGCAGGACTTTTAAGCTATGAGGATTATAGGAACATTTTATCTATGGATAATATTGAGGATATAGTTTCTTATACCCTGAGATACGGTTATGGTAAAGCTTTACTTTCATTTATTGACGATTATAAGAAGAATAATAACGTTACATCGCTTTTGTTATCCCTTGACTTATACTATTATGAAATGATGAGAGAGAAATTTAGGTTCTTCAACGGTTCCGAAGGTCCTATTTACAGGTATATAAAAAGGATAATTGACTCCAAAAACCTGATGACAATCTTAAAGGGAATAGAATACGGTAATGTAGAAGATATAAAGGATTTCATTATTAAAGGAGGGGGATTGACGGATCAACAGATAGACGATTTAATTAAAAGCAATTCAGTCGAAGAAGTTATTCAGAAAGTTAAGAGCATATTTAATATAACAACAGGTCTAGATTATTACAAGAATACAAGTTCTCTGGTAGGAATTGAGAGTGAAATAGAGAGAAATATATATTGGGAATTTTTGGAAATTTTCGAAATGAGCTCACTCTCCATAAATAACGTAATCGCTTTCCTGATGAGAGCAGAAGCTCAATGGAAAGACATTAAAAAAATCGCTTCTGGAAAATTTTATAACCTATCAGAAGAGGAAATTTCCATGTTATTGATTAATAAGGTGATTTAATTGGATGTGAAACAAAAATTTGGTAAAATCGCGTTCATAGGCGAAAGGGAATTGGCTATAGGATTTAAACTAGTAGGTATAGAGGATGTTTTTCCCGTTGGCGAAAAGGATTTCCAGGAAACTCTAAAGATGATATATGGAAGTGGTGAATACGGGCTTATACTTGCTTCAAATTCATTTATCAATTCCTTAGATAAGCGATTTTTAAGTTTAATAGAAACGAGCGTATCTCCGCTTGTTATTTTTGTTCCTGTCAATGTATTAAAGGAGGAAGAGACTATTTCAGATTTAGCAAGAAAAGTTTTGGGATTGAAATTGAATATAGGGGGTATTTAAAAATGGGAAAGATTGTTAGAATTGCTGGTCCAGTTGTAACTGCAGAAGACATACAGGGAGCCAAGATGTATGACGTTGTGAGAGTTGGAGAATTAGGTTTGGTTGGAGAAATTATAAGGATAGAGGGAAACAAGTCCACAATCCAGGTTTATGAGGATACCAGTGGATTGAGGCCTAATGAAAAAGTTGATACTACAGGCAGGCCACTTTCAGTATTGCTTGGACCGGGTATTATGAAATCCATATACGACGGAATTCAGAGGCCTCTAGATGTTATAAGATCCTCTGGTGGTGATTTCATACGAAGGGGTCTATATCCAGATCCAGTAGACATGAACAAGTACTGGGAATTTGTTCCCACAGTTAAAAAGGGTCAGCACCTATTAGGTGGTGATATCGTAGGTAAGGTTCAGGAAACGTCCCTTATTGAAAATAGAGTTATGGTTCCTCCTGGAATTGAGGGAGATATTGTCAGTATAGAGGAGGGGAAATTCAAGGCTTTAGATACAATAGGATATATTTCAACGAAGAACGGATTGGTAGAGCTGAAACTATCCCATTATTGGCCAGTTAGACAGCCAAGGCCTGTTAAAGGGAAATTGCCTCCAAATATACCACTGATTACCGGACAAAGGGTAATCGATACGTTTTTCCCAGTTGCTAAAGGAGGTACTGTTGCTGTTCCAGGTCCTTTTGGATCCGGAAAAACAGTTGTACAGCATCAATTGGCAAAATGGGCTGATTCAGATGTTGTGGTTTACGTAGGTTGCGGTGAGAGGGGTAACGAGATGACCGAGATACTTACAACCTTCCCTGAACTAACTGATCCAAAGTCCGGAAGGCCATTAATGGAGAGAACGGTCTTGATTGCAAATACATCAAATATGCCAGTTGCTGCGAGGGAAGCATCAATTTATACAGGTGTAACTATAGCCGAATATTTCAGAGATATGGGGTATGATGTGGCCCTAATGGCAGACAGCACATCAAGATGGGCAGAAGCACTAAGAGAGATATCTGGGAGACTTGAAGAAATGCCTGGTGAAGAGGGCTATCCTGCCTATCTTGGCAGAAAGCTTGCAGAATTCTATGAAAGGGCTGGAAATTCAATAATCCAGTCAAGTCAGGAGAGGAGGGGATCTGTTACAATAATAGGGGCAGTTTCTCCGCCTGGCGGTGATATTTCTGAACCAGTATCTCAGAATACCCTCAGAGTTACAAGGGTATTTTGGGGACTAGATGCAAGCCTGGCACAAAGAAGGCACTTCCCATCAATTAATTGGCTCACAAGTTATTCTCTCTATTTAACAGAATTAAGGAATTGGTTTGCAGAAAAAGTATCTCCGAGATGGTATGAAGTTTATGCAAAGAGTATGGAAATATTACAAAAGGAAAGCGAATTACAAGAAGTGGCGCAATTGGTTGGTTATGATGCGCTTCCCGAGAACGAAAAAGAAGTTCTCGATATTGCAAGGTCAATCAGGGAAGATTTCTTGCAGCAGAGTGCTTTTGATGAAGTTGATACATATTGCCCACTAAGGAAACAATATCTCATGCTCGACGCAATAATTAAGATGGATGAACTGGAAAAATATGCAGTAAGCAAAGGAATCACAATATCAGAACTTCAATCATTGCCATTTAGAGAAAAGCTATCAAGATTTAAAGAAGTAAAATATGATCAAGTGGAAGATTACTACAATTCGCTAATCAATGAAATGCAAAAGGAGATAACGGGGAGGGTTGAGCAGAAATGAGCGATATAATTTATAAGAGTGTTACAAGAATTTCAGGTCCTTTATTATTTGTGGAAGGTGTAGGTTCTGTAGGTTACAACGAACTTGTGGAAATAAGACTTCAGAATGGGGAAAGGAGAACAGGACAGGTTCTTGAATCAAGAAGGGGATTAGCTATAGTTCAGGTTTTTGGTCAAACTACTGGTCTTGATGTAGGGAATACATCCGTCAAATTCCTGGGAGAAACAGCAAGAGTTCCAGTTTCTGACGAAATGCTAGGAAGAATATTTAATGGTATAGGGGAACCAAGAGACAACCTAGGGCCTATAATTGCCTCTGAAAAAAGAGAAATTGTAGGAGAGGCAATAAATCCTTATTCAAGGGAAGAACCATCGGAATTTATAGAAACCGGAATATCTACTATTGACGGAATGAATACTCTGGTTAGGGGACAAAAGTTACCTATTTTCTCTGGATCAGGACTACCCCATAATAGGCTAGCAGCACAAATAGCTAGGCAAGCAAAAGTCCTGTCTTCAAGTGAGGGCTTCTCTGTGGTATTCGGTGCCATGGGTATAACATCCGAAGAGGCTAATTTCTTTATAGAAGAGTTTAGAAATACAGGAGCACTAAACAGATCAGTTCTATTTTTAAATCTAGCTTCAGATCCTTCCATGGAGAGGATTATCCTGCCAAGGGTTGCCTTAACAACTGCAGAATATCTCGCATATGAGAAGGATATGCACGTTCTTGTAATTTTAAGCGATATGACAAACTACTGCGAAGCATTGAGAGAAATATCCGCTGCCAGAGAGGAAGTTCCAGGCAGAAGAGGTTATCCAGGTTATATGTACACTGATCTATCCACCATTTACGAAAGGGCTGGAAAAATAAGGGGTAGGAATGGATCTATCACTCAGCTTCCTATCCTTTCAATGCCATCAGATGACATGACTCACCCAATACCAGATTTAACCGGTTATATTACTGAAGGTCAAATAGTGCTTTCCAGGGATTTACATAGGAGAGGAATATATCCACCAGTTAATGTTCTTCCATCACTGTCAAGGTTAATGAATCAAGGTATAGGAAAAGGAAGGACTAGGGAAGATCATAGGGGTGTGGCAGATCAGCTTTATTCATCATATGGAAGGGGAGTAGACCTAAGAAGCTTGGCAGCAATAGTGGGCCAAGAAGCCTTGGGTAAAGATGATAGGCTTTACTTGGAATTCGCCAACAAGTTTGAAGAGATGTTCGTTTCCCAGGGATATGATGAAGATAGAAGTATAGAAAGAACTCTAGAGATAGGTTGGGAACTCCTTTCGATGTTCCCGGAGAGAGAACTCAAGAGGGTAAAGAAGGAGTACATTGAAAAGTACGGAAAACCGGTGAAATGATGGAACTTTCCAGTATTAGACCCACCAGAATGGAGTTACTGAGAACGAAATCAAGAATTAGATTAGCCAGGAGGGGACTGGAATTATTAAAGCTTAAAAGATCTTCACTAATAATGGAATTTTTTAAAATAGTAAGGGATGTTAAGGGTCTAAGATTGGATCTGCACAACGATGTTGTGAAAGCGATTAAAAGCGAAAGGCTAGCAGAAATAATGTCAAGCACAGTATTAATTGAAAGTTTAGTCTTACTTCAAAAGCCAACCAATGTCAATGTGGGTATCAAGAATGTTATGGGTGTTAGAATACCAGAGGTTTCAGTAAAATATGGTGAAACATTTATTACAAAGTTCTATGAGAATGTATCATTGCCTTCATCCTTGTTAGAGACAAGAAGGCAATTTGAAAAACTCTTAGAAGAATTAATATTAATTGCCGAAAAAGAAATAGCCATGAGAAAACTCCTATTAGAAATTGATAAGACAAAGAGGAGAACGAATTCCATAGAAAACGTCCTCATACCGAGGCTGGTATCAACTTCAAATTATATAAAAATGAGGCTTGATGAAATGGATAGGGAGATGTTCATAACTTTGAAGTTGATAAAAGGAAAGATTGAGGAACGGGGGGAGGGCATTGAATAGTGTTTCAAAGTTTATTGCTTTGTATTATATAATAATGGGAATTAATATTGCTACTTTTTTAGTGGCAATGATATTGATTTGGGGGTGGTTAATTGGGAAGTGATATTGACACATTAAAAGCCATAAAGTTGAAGGAACAGGAATCTGAGAGAAGGTTAAATGAAGCAAGGCAAAAAGCTTCTTACATTATTGAAGAAGCAAGTCAAAAGGCTGAGTCAATTATTAAGAACGCAGAGAAGGAATCCAAGGTTTATTACGATGAATATATAAATAATATCAGAAAAGAGGTAGAAGAGGAAATCAAGAAAATAAATTTAGAAAATAACGAGAAATTATCTAAGCTCAGGAGAAATATAGAGCCGAAGCTGTTGGAAGAACTAATTAAAATAATTCTGGGGTGAGTAAAATAATACTTCCAGCCAAAATGAAGAAAATAAGGATATTCGTTCCAAAATCAAAGCTTCCTCAGGCATTGGAAGCCTTACATGATCTTGGAGTTCTTCAAATTGAGCCAATAACTCTTAGTGTTGAAGGCCTAAAAAATGTTGAGGCTTCACAGTTATATAATACCGTAAACGAATATTACAGGAGAATAAAGGGCCTGGAATCAATTTTAATCCCTGTGGAAAGAAAGAACAGGATAAATTTTGCAAACCTAAATGAACTTCTTGATAAGGCTAAGAATTTGACCATTTATGAGACGGTAACAAGGCTTGCACAGACGGAACAAAATTTAAAATCTAAATTGAAATTTCTCAACGACAGATTGGATATTTTGAATAAATTATCCTTTTATAAAGACGATCTATCCTATTTGTGGGGTAAAAATGTTTATAGCATTATCGTGAAAAATGACGATACATTTTTAAGCGAAGTTAGAAAGATAGAGGCATCAATCATCCAAGGAGAGGATTATTCTATTGTGGTAATCCCATCAGGCAAGGAATCACAATTGGGTGATTTGCTAAAGAAGTATAAGGTCGAATCTTACGAAATCATAAAATTAGAGGGCACAGTCACAAATAATATAAGAAAAATCAAAGAAGAAACAAACGAGATTGAATCACAATTGAGGGATATAAAAAATGAGATACGAAAAATTTCGGAAGATTATTATAATCTGGTGGCCGCAATAAGGGAACAATTGGAGATTGAATTGAAGAAATTGGAAGTCGTTTCAAAACTCCTTGGTACAAGTACAATTGCAATCATAGAGGGCTGGACAACAGAAAATAACATTAAAAAAATAGAGGATGTATTGAATAAAATAACGGATGGTTCTTTGGTAATATTCCCTGTGGATACCAATGAAACGCCGCCAACTTTATTAAATAACCCTAAAAGAATATCATTTTTTGAATTTTTCATAAGATTTTATTCATTACCTCAGGCTAATGAGATTGATCCCACTGTAATATTTGCCTTTGTTTTCCCTATATTTTTCGGTTTTATGATAGGTGATGCTGGATACGGTATCATAATCTTAGCTCTCTCTTTATGGCTAATTCACAGGGTAGATCATCCACCTAAAAAATCACATATTCCAAAACCCATATCAAGGTTTGTTTTAAGCATAATGAGTAGGAGAAGCCTTAAGATACTAGGAAAAGCTATGCTTCCTGGTGCAATAATATCAATTGCTTTGGGGATAATCTTCGACAATTATTTTGGTTTCCAATTAAATTATCCACATTTCGAAGTCCTGAGTTCATTCGGTTTGATTAAATTATTACTTATCTCGGGGTATGTAGGAGTCGCAATGGTTGATCTTGGATTAATATTCGGCTTTATAGTGAATTTCAGAAATGGTCATATGAGGGAGGCTCTTGGAAAGATAGGATGGCTTTTGATTGCCATGGGTATAGTTATTTTAGGTCTTCAGATATTGAGACATCAATTTTCTACCACTAATGTTTCATCAATTGCTTCACTAATTATGGTAATTGCAGGTTTGGGTATTGTAGTCTATGCAGAAAAGTTACAAGCCCTAATGGAAGTAACCACCATAATAAGCCACATTTTATCCTATACTAGGCTTGTGGGTATACTTTTGGCATCAGTAACTTTAGCTCTTGTTTTTGACAGTATATTTGAAGGAACAATTGGGCACGGTATAATGATCATTTTCGGAATAATCATCCTACTAATAGGTCAGCTATTGAATATAGTGATAGCAATATTCGAACCAGGTATCCAGGGAGCGAGGTTGATTTATGTTGAATTCTTCAGCAAATTTTACAAAGGTAATGGTAAAGAGTTCAAACCATTTGGAGGTCAAAGATCATTCACACTCTCAACCTTGGAAAAAAATGATTTCCAGGGGAAATAGTCTAAAAGATTTTTAAACGCTACTAATAATTTATTAATTCATACTTTTTTCACAGCCAATGAATGCCAGCAAATATTATGAGATACATTCAAAGGACATGGTAAAATGGAAATACTGGAATGATGAATCGTTGAGAATAGCAAAAGAAAGCGGTAAGCTACTTTTTATAACAATAGGCTATGCAACTTGCCACTGGTGTCATGTATTTCAAGAAGAGAATTTCATGAATCCTGAAGTAGCTGATATTCTGAATACAAGTTATGTCCCGATTCTAGTAGATAGGGAAGATAGGCCAGACGTTGATGCATTTTATATGAAAATGGCCCAAATCATGAACGGGGGAGGAGGGTGGCCACTAAATATAATTGCAATTCCAACCGGTGAGCCGGTATTCATTTCATCTTATCTCCCACCATTTAGGAGAGATAATTTCCCAGGGTTTATAGATGTTATTTCATACCTTAGGGATATGTGGGAGAAGGATAAATACGGACTTATACAATCTGCTGAAAAAGCCATGAGTTATCTGAACCTGGAAGACAGAGAAGTTCCAACCGAAGATATATATTCTGATACAATTGAATTAATATCTAATGTTTATGATAGGGAGTACGGTGGATTCGGGCAGGAACCAAAGTTTCCTTCCTATCCAATTTTAAATTACCTGATAACATATTCTCAGCTTGGAAATGATTATACTTTTATGGTTGATAGGACAATAAGAAACATCAGGTACGGAGGTATTTATGATCAGATTGGTTATGGCTTATTTAGATATGCAATTGATAGGAGATGGCAAATCCCCCATTTTGAAAAGATGCTATACGACCAAGCCATGCTTTTATGGACATTATCGAGATTAAACAAGATCAAAAACAACAATTTCTACACAATGATCATTAAAGAAATACAAAATTTTCTTGACTCCAGTATGAAAGATTCAGAGACCGGTTTGTATTATTCTGCATTGGATGCTGATTGGCTCGGAAAGGAGGGGGGTTATTATTTATGGACTTCAAAAGAGTTAAATGAAGCTTTAGGGGATAAGAAGGATCTTCTAAAAAATTATTTTAATTTTGTCGAGGTCGGAGAGGGAACTTTATTAGTTCCTGCCCCAGGGATAAATCTATCTGATGAGAATATGTTAAAATTGATTTCAGAACTTAAAAATTACAGAGATAGAAAGGAACCATTAACAAAAGATGATAAAATCTTATTAGGATTCAATTCCCTTTTGTTGAAGATGAAGTTGGAGCTTTCACCAAATAATATCAGTAGAGAAGAAATTATGAAATTTTTAAGTTATTTTGACTCCGGCGGTGGGGGATTGTATAGATACATAAGAAATGGTAAAAGACAAGGAAAAGGTGTTCTAGAAGACTATGCATTCATGCTTGATCTTCTAATCAGCTCATACAATTACCTAGGGGATAAGGAGCTATTAACGAAGGCCATAAAGATATCTAATTATATAAATTCAAAATTTTACGATTATAAAAAAGGAGGCTATTTTCTGAGTGAGGACGGAGAAGGAAAATTACCACAGAAAATTCATGATGAGTATGATAGTGTTTACCCATCCGGTAATGCAATGATGATATGGAACCTGGAAAGATTGAAAATGTTATTGGAAACTAATGATTATGATCCTTATATAACAGGTATAAAGGACAGGTTCAGTAAATCCATAAGCAGGAATCCCATAGGCAATATTTCTAAGATTGAATATACCCTTCTCTCAAGTAAAATTTATCAATTAAGGGGTAAGGATGATCAAGTTAAAAAATCATTGCAAATATTAAGATATCCATTAAACTTTATTGCGTTCTACGATGAGGATTCTGAACTTTCAATTTGTGGAGATGGCAAGTGTCAAATAGTGGAAAAACCAGAAATGATTCTTAATTATAAATACCAAATAATATATTGAATTTATCAGTAAAGATTTTAATGGTAGTTTCTTTACACCTTGATATTTAGGTGGATTTAATGGGTGGTGCAGAAGCAACTAATACAACAAGCTTTACAAGAATAAAATCGTACTTAACCAAGAATTATATTGGAATCACCCTCTTACTGTCATTCTTTTTATCCCTATTCCTCAGTTCATTTTACATAATAGGGGTAGCAGTAAAGGGGAATTTTGCAGTTTCAGGAGGTTCAGACGCATATTACAATATGAGGATTATACAATATATTCTGGCAACACACCACCAACTTCTTTACGATCCTCTATTAAATTATCCAATCGGATTAGAAAATCCAAGGCCACCATTCTTTCACTGGCTGGCCGTATTATTAGGATATGCTTTCTCCCCGTTCTTAGGAGGAGTTTATAAATCAACAATGACCATGTTTTTATTAGAGACCGCTATCGGCGGAGCATTTATTGTTTTCCCTACGTATCTTCTTGGTAAAGAAGTATTCAATAAAAAGGTAGGTTTAATTGGGGCATTTTTGGCAGCACTTAGCCCTCTAACACTAATGAAATCTATAGCTTCCATAGGACTCTTTGATATCTTTACAGCTTTGTTTGCCATAATGATGATTTATTTCTTCCTAAAATCTGTAGATACTTTCAAAGAAGTTGAGGGTTCTAATCTTAGGGCGAGGATTGTTAATTCAGTAAAAGCAAATAGGATATCGATTTTATATTCGATACTTGGGGGGGTCAGTTTAACTGCTTCTATGCTTACATGGGTAGGAACTATCTCCGTAGCACTGATAATAGTTGGAGTTGGTATAATTCAATTAATAATTAATACCATCAGGAGGAAATCCAACTTATCATTCTTGATATCTTCATTGTTCTATTCAGTAGGATTCATTTTGGCTCTCCCATGGTATTACGAGACCGGGTTCCTTTTCAGATGGACACCAGTATTTTTGGTTTGGTTATTGCTCATTATAACATCCCTATTCGTAATAATAATGGAAAGAAGGACTTGGATAGTAACAATAGGAAGCTATGCTTTACTTTTGGCTGCAGCAATTGTAATCATCTACTTCAAGGATAATACCTTACTGCAGAACATTATTTCAGGACAACACTATTTCATAAAAAACAAAATTTATGACACAATTGCAGAAGCTCAAGCACTTCCACTCGGAGAAGATATAATGGAATTTGATCCGTTTATGTTCTTTGCATCCCTGGTAGCGATAGGCGTATTGATATATAAATGGTTAAAGAGTAAGGATTTCAAGACCACGTTGATATTGTTTTATTCAGCGGGTATTATATTTATTTCTATGATTGCTTCGAAGTTCTTGTATTTCGGAGCTTCTGCAACAGGAATATTAACTGCATACATCATCGTGGAAGGCTTTAGGAGATTGGGTTGGCAAGAATCATTGGATAAGGTTAAGGGGCGCGGTACTTCCAAAGCTTCTCTTAAAGAGCTGAGATTCTCTCAAATTGTTGTAATTTTAATGGTTATTTTCCTGCTGATCGTACCTGCAACTTTTTATGCCCTTGATTCAGGAATACCTTATAACAATAAGACGCAATATGATAGGGAAATATATAACGCCACACCTTCATTCTTAAGGCCCCAGAACTATACACCTCCATATTATCTAGGTGCATTTGGAGTATCATTGGATTTACCAAATTCCCCGTGGGTGAGAGCATTGGATTGGTTCAAAAACCAAGATGCCCAATATCCTCCCAATGAAAGGCCGGCCTTTATATCATGGTGGGATTACGGTTTCCAAACATTAGAACAAGGCCAGCACCCTGTAATGGCTGACAACTTCCAAGATGGAATATACCCAGCTGCTCAAATTTTGATGGCACAGAATGAAAGCGAAATTATTTCAGTCATGATCGCAAGGATAATTGATTATTTCAATCAATTTAATCAATTGAATAATTCTACGCTTAAATCCATCCTAGTCCAATATTTTGGTGTCCAGGGCTATCAAAAGATTATCAATTATGAATTGAACGGCCCTAATTACATCCCAGATATATATGCCAACAAATCATATTACGGTCCATATGAGGATATACAGCCGGGGGATGCAAAATACATACTAATTGAGCACTATCTTACTAATACATTCAATCTATCTACACTTATTAACGCATATCAAAGTCTTGAACAGCAAACAGGATTTTATATGAGCTATATCGCTGTGGATTACAGGTTGTTCCCATTTTCTGGAATTGATACAGGAATATTCTACGCTCCTGCTTATTTAGGTGACTTCCAATACATAAATGTTCAAGGGGAGATAGTTCCAATTGATTTCTATAATATAACAGTAACAGATATTAACGGAAATACTTATCCTTTGCAGGATTTCCCACCTGGAGATACTGCAGTTAGTTATAACATAAACTACCAGCCAATGTTCTATAATTCTACTATTTATAGAGTTTTTATAGGATATCCTCCATCTGTGGTAGGAGCTAATAACTCTATTCCGGGAATATCATCCAACCTTAGGTATTATTATCCAATGCAAGCATGGGGCATGCCCAATTTTGAATTGGTTTATAAAACGGTCTTCTGGAACCCCTATACGGATTATCAGAATCATTCCAATGCATGGCAACCCGTATCACTGCAACAGGGTTATTACTATCTGACCCATCATATAGGTACCGTTGATTTAAATCCACCAGCCTCAAGTGTCCTCCCCAGCGATGTTGTCTTTGTTGAATATTATCCTGGTGCCATTATACAGGGAAGGGTAACAGATTCATCAGGTATGCCTATTGCAGGTATCAGGGTTACAATAGATGATCAATATGGTATCCCTCATGAAACAGTTTTAACTAATTCTTCAGGCTATTATCAATTATATGCTGTAGCTGGCAATGACACCATAGTTGTATCCACGGGATCTTATAATAGTTTATTTATGGTTGGCAACAATATTTTAGAAAAATACAATATTACAATCTCCCAATCTCAAGCTGATAGAACTGCCTACTCCAACACTGGGGAGCCTCTGTGGATTGTAAATAAAAATTTCCAGATAAGTTCGCATTCTTTAGCCGGAACAGTTTTTTACAATCTTGCCGGAATAAGTTCTTTCGTTCCAAACACAGATGTACCAGCGAATGCAACATTAAGATTCTTCAATTCCAGTGAAAACTACACATTAACTGTTGAAACAGGCCTGAACGGGTCTTATTACATACCTGATATTCCTCCTTATGAATACAACGTATCTGCAAATGTAGATGGCCATTGGTACTATAATGTAGCAAATGTATCTATTAATTCAAATTCAACATCCAAGGATATTGCTATTCCTTATTCAAAAATCAATATAAATTTTATAAACAAATTCCAAGCCAATGGATTAAATCATCTTCAAATAACGAGAGGAAACTTCACCCAATTTTTAAATATATCCGGGTCTAATTATAAGATCATTTTACCAATAGGAATCTTTAATATATCCGCAGAGAACGGTCCTTACAGATTCAGTACAATTTTAAATTTGGAGAACAAGGGTAACCTTACATTAAATGTAACCTATGAGAAATATTATTACCTGAACATAACACAGGGGGGAAATTACAAAATAGTTTCTGCCAGCTATCAAGACATTTTGAACAATTCATATTCAGGAGAATTTAATTTAATGAATAATACTTTTTCAGCTTATTTACCACCATCCATATACTTGGTTTCATTGACTTCAATAAGATCAGGCATTTATTACATTAATGAGACAACGGTAAATCTAAACAATTCTTTGTCCATAAAACCAAGGTTCACCGAAGCATCAATGGTAACTGTGACAGTATTCAATGGCAATAGAACACAGCCAGGTGTGCCTGTGGAATTCATGGGTAACGGTATAATGTTACAATTTACCACTAATTCTACAGGGCAATTCAAGGCATATCTACCATATGGCACATATTCAGTAACAGCATATTTCAATTATAATTCCAGTATCTATGTTTCCAATGGATTATACTCTATATTTAGTCCCAATTATAATCTACAGATATTCCCGGGTCCAGGCCACACAGTCACAGGACACATTACGAGCCAAAATTCAGGGATTATCTTAGCTTACTCAAGCGGAATTCCTGTATATTATGATGTTCTGACAAGGGGACAAAAGTATATAATTTACCTTCCAAATGGAACTAACGTTAACACGGTAACATTTAGGTCATTGGGCATGAACTATGAAGTGGAGGGTTTAAATATATCTACAAGTTCATCACCAGTAAATGTAACCTTCTTAATACAGTCTAATTATAACTATGTTTATTACATTCATTTGAAAGGTCCAGAAAATTACAACATAACAGCATCAAAGTCAGAGGTTCAAACCTATATACAACCAGGAAGCTATGAAGTTTATCTAACCGGTGATGGCATAATCCCAGTATCAAATGTCACTTCAATCAGTATATTGCCTGTTTATAACGGGCAGGTTATTAAATTGCCCGTTAATGTTTATGTAAAATTTGAGGTAAATACGAAAGGAAATGTTGAGATATTCAGGAATGGCCAATTGGTTAGCGAGTTACTTAATTCAACCCTTACACCAGGTACCTATTCTATCTATTCAAATTATTATTACACATCAAATATAACCACAATGAATATAACGAGAAATTCAACTTTCACACCAAATCTAGTTCAATCATACTTCCTGAATATTGTAAATAGGGTTTCAGGTATTACCTACATATCTAATGGGACAAATATTATAAGTACATCGACAGGAATTTATCTTCCTGCAGGTTATTATTACATATATTCATTCAATAGAATAAACACCTCTTATGAGTACTTTGGAAGTGCTTCAGTAAATATACCATCCCAGCAAACAGTTTACCTAAATTCAAGTTTGGTAAAACTTATGGGTAATGTTAAATTTAATTCTATAAACTCAACATTTAATTCTGGATTCGTGCAGATACAGCCTTTGAATTATACTGTTCCATTTAATTCATACGTGGAACTTCCTTATGGAAACTATAGCATTTATGCAGTCTCAGGCAAATACGCGTACATTGGGACAATTAGTGTTAATACGAAGTGGGAAAATATTACATTGAACATGGCCAGAGCCTATTCTTTAACCTACGGCACATTCATTGGAAGCAGCGCCTACACTAATGAAATATACATTGATATGGGCACCAGATTCTATGTAAAAGCATTTGGTACCATTAATCTCCCAAATGGTTCATATTTGTTCCAGGGATCAACCATACTGATGAATTATGGTAGGCCAAATAACTATGTTCTCAAGCAGGAGGTTAATGTGAGCGGTCCTACATACACTACCCTAGAATTCCAAATCGTAAAGAACGTGGCAGTAAAAATATTCCCTATGGGAGGTCAATTGACTGGCCTGCCCGGACACAATGTGAGTTTTCCAATCCAGATAATTAGTAATTCCAATATACCTATTTCATTTACCTTAACTAATTCATCTACTTTTAATGTTTACAATCAGTACCTTAATTTGACCCCCTATTCAATGGGAATCATAAATGCAACTATCGGAGTTCCAAAAGGGCAACCTGCTGGAACATATCAGATCGGAATGAATCTACAATATCTCGGAATTTACCATTACATAAGTGTCAATGTTACTGTTCCGAATATAATATCTCTAAATATAACGGTTAACAACAATACTGGAAGTGTTTTAGGAAATACCATATATTATGAACTGAACATTAAAAATACAGGTAATTCAAAATTAAATGTAACTATATTAGTTCTGAATAATGTCAGTCTGAAGCAGGAGGGCATTAACGTCTCCGTAAATAATCGTCCTTATTCCAACATATCTCTATATCCAAATCAATTCAATCAATCCAACATCGGTTTATCATTCCAAAGCGGAGTATTTAATATCAATACACCCATTGTAATCGAAATAAAATATGGAAATCAGAGTTTGTTATACAATCTGTATCCGTCAATACCTGGGCTTGAGTTCAAAACTATCCAGGCCAAAGGGTATGGAATTCAGAATTACAGTGCGCTCATACAATATAGCTATATGGCCGGTGTAATAATATTCGTTGTTGTTCTTATAGTAGCCATAATGATATCAGTAAGAAGGAGGAATAGAGCATGAGGGTAATTCCATTTTTACTTGCTTTTATTTTATTGGTACCTGTACTTGCCCTTGCAGAAACATATACATATGGGCCTGTAACTATAACAGGGCCTGATAAGGTTGCCATAGGAGAGACCTTTAATTATACTGTTAACGTACAACAAATTTTTAACCATTATAAAATAGTATTTGTCCTCAGCGGGTATAATTTAACCGGTGCATCTCCAATTTCTCCGCAGTATCTTAATGGAACTTTTTCCCCCCAGAATTTTACCATAACAGCACCCTCAGTCCAGACCACATTATACCTATTCTTCCAGGTTATTGCTTATTTAAATAATCAGATTTTCTATTATAACATAACCGAAACTGTTCAGGTTCTTAACTATACAATACTAAAGGTAAAGGTTTATAATCCTACCAATTTTATTTTCAAGGATCTAAATGTCTCTTTCTATGTAAATGGAAAATACGTCGGAAGCTCGGAGATTAATATTTCAGGAAATACAACTGAAAATGTAACTTACAAGTGGTTGTCTGGAACCCTATCTCCTGGCATATACAACATTCAGGCAAAGGTCAATAGCACTGTTGTTAAGATAATAGGTGGAAAATACAACATTGATATACAAGTAGGGAACCCATTCTTAGAATATATCTATATAATAATCGCAATAATTCTTGCAATGATATTAGTAATTGTGGTGATTACAGCAATATACAACAGAAGGAATAAGCCAAAATGGAAAAAATAATCTATAATTTAATCTTCTTATTTCTCTTTTCAATTATATCATTGCTTGTAGCTATTTTAATAGCAGCTTCCCAATCCCTACCCCTTTTAAGAGATCTTGAAGATCCGTCTTCCCTTATTATTTCTAAATCGTAATTTCTCAGCGAAGTTATTATCTTCTCCCTGTTTATTCTATCCCCATTTCCTATTTTTATCTTCAACCTATCGTAATCGCACTGCTGTGTAACATTCTCTACGTATTTTAAAACATCTTCTAATTCATAGAGATTCCTTGAATCCAAAACGCGACCATCTGAAATGGTTGCAACTCCAGGGTTGGGTCCAGGATCTATACCTATTACAAGCTCTCTGGCATGGCCTGAAAGTAGCATTTGCCTTATCCAATATTCATTTTTTCCATTGGTTCTGTAGCAGTTGCTAAAATTTAAATCCATGTCAGAGAAAACCACGTCGTATTCACTAATTCCTTCCATGCTTACCAAAGAATGAAAGTTAATTTTCATCCCTTTTAAGATTTTTACCAGTCTATAATATACTCGAAAGTCTGAAGTTATTACGCCAACCCGCACTGATGAGATTATTAAAATTATCAATTAAAAATTTTTTGCAATTAGAAAACAAATTTCTGATCGAATTTATTTTACTACTAATACAGAAACATCCGAATTAGCAGCAACTCTTTGAGACACAGAGCCTAGGAATACTCCCTTTAGAAATCCCCTTCTTCTATTTCCTATAACGATTAAGTCAGGCTTAACAGTTTTGGAAACATTTAATATCTCCTTTGCAGGATCACCCTGTTTCAGGAATGTTTCTACATTCATTACTCCATTTGAAATGGCGTAATTTTTCGAATTTTCAAGTATTTGTTCTCCTTTCTCCTTTAGAGTGTTCATCCTATCTAAAAGGGTTATATCCCCAGTTGGATTTTCTCCGGTCACATATTGAACTGGATAAGGTATTGCCATTACTATATATAATTTCATATTTTTATTTAATTTGGAGAGAGATATTGCCATATCCAGAGCTCGCATGGAGGGCTTAGAACCATCAACCGCAACAAGAATCCTTTCAATTGGTAAAATACCTCTCTCCTTCTTTTCCATAATATTAAATGTAATAATTGCTATTAAAATTTTGTGAAAATAAAAGTATAGAAAAAATCATTTATTCATGATCAATAGTGTTCAGCATTGAAAAAGGAGGGTTATGCTAAATTAATCAATGAAATGATGACATCCGTGAAGCCTCATGTGGGGTTATGGGATGATCCATTTCACATTTTAATCACTACCATACTTTCAACCAGAACAAGAGATGAAATCACAGATAGGGCATCTTTGAGACTATTTTGCAAATGTTCTGATCCATATAGTCTTGCTAAATGCAATATAAATGAAATATCACAATTGATAAAAGGGGTTGGTTTCTATAGAGAAAAGGCTAAAAAAGTTAAAGAAACTGCCAGAATGATAGTTGAAGATTTTAATGGATCAGTCCCTGACAATAGGGATGATTTAATGAGATTGCCAGGAGTCGGTCCAAAAGTGGCTAACATTGTTCTTACATTTGGTTTCAATAAAGATTATATTGCAGTTGATACACACGTCCACAGAATATTCAATAGGCTAGGAGTCATAAATACCAAAGACCCAGAAGAAACTGAGAAAATGCTTATGAAAAAGATACCCAAAGTATATTGGAAACACATAAACTCTTATGGGGTTGAATTCGGAAAGAACATTTGTAAACCAATTGGACCAAAATGCAATGAATGCCCTTTAAAAAAATGGTGCAAGTATTATGAAAATCGTAGTTGATGCATCAGCAATATTCGCAGGTTTTACTCCCGAGGGTTCGAATGAATACATTACCACAATTGATTCCATTTCAGAAATTAAAAGCAAGAAATTTAGAGATACTATCG
This sequence comes from Methanobacteriota archaeon, assembly GCA_017857235.1. GTDB lineage: Archaea > Thermoplasmatota > Thermoplasmata > Thermoplasmatales > JAFMDN01. The sequence continues at coordinate 28,127 of JAFMDN010000003.1, read as the reverse complement.
AAAGAACTTTAATATTCATTGAGATAAAAGAGCCATCTCAAGAGTTTCTGGATAAGGTAATTGCAAAAAGCAAAGAAACAGGGGACTTCTATCAGCTAAGTGAAAACGATTTAAAGCTTTTAGCACTTTCCATGCAGGAGGGGGCAGTTTTATTAACAAATGATCTATCAATGCAAAATATCGCACATGCCCTGGATATCAGATTTATTGAATTTAATTCGAAAAATATAAAGGATTTTATCATTTGGAAATATAGATGTACAGGTTGTAAGAAGGTTTATAATAAATTTATAGAAATATGTCCTAATTGCGGAAATCAAGTGAAGAAATTTCCAGTAAAGAAAAACTCCTTAATAAGTAAAAATCAGAAGAAGAAATGAATTATAATAGCTATTTGGAAATTTTCGATTAATTTATTTTAAATATAGCATTTCCTTCTGTAAAGTTAAGAAAATAGATGGCTTCGCAATACAAATCGTCGGTTGATAAATATTATCTAATCCATTCAATTGATATACATTTATTCTTACCCCCATGCTCAAAGCAATAGATTAAGATCTTCCTTACGGAATGAGCGATACGGGCTCTCGCAACGATGGATTTGCAATCGTCTTCTTTTGCAATGTTTACGAGTAAACTAGAATGTAATTCATTGTTCCTATAAATTCTGTAATCACATCCAAATTTTGAACCACTTTTTACAACTAACTTATTATGTTTATTCTCAGATTGGCCTATTTCCGAATAGGTTTTTCTAACAATCTCTAGCAGTAATGGATTTCTTCTTTTGATTTGATAAAATATGGGTTCATAGTCTGAATCCACAACTGCAAAATAACCAACAGATAACTCTGAAAGGTTAATTATGTCTTTATAATATCTTACATTAACCCTTTTCCTGTTCAGAAATATGTTATCGTTATTTAAATAGGGCTTATAACCCAAATCCCTCAATCCTTTGTAGGCAACGTATTTCCATTTTTCTTCTTCTGTAAGTTTTCTCCACAAAAAATCAAAGCCTTTTTTTTCACCATCAATGAAAATTTCAAATCTACCTTTTTCTAAAAGATAAAGGGAGGAAAGTCTATCAAGAATATATCCATTTTTCTTCTTTATTATTTTATATCCCTTGTTTCTAAGTCGCGAGGCGTCTGCCTCCCCGATTAATGTTGATAAATCGGGTAGCAGCCTAGCGGAAATCATATCATTTGCTCACCATTCGTGCCGTTTCAAAAAATAATTCATTTATATTTTCTCCGGTCTTGGCAGAAACTGGAATTATCTTTATATTTCCGTTAACTAATTCTTTGACGTCTTCAATCCAGAAATTGGCAAGGTATTTCATATCTATTTTATTGAGGGCAATTATAACTTTCTTGTTTCCTATGTTTTCAAGTATATATGGGATTTCTTTCAAATCTGTTTCCCTTGTAGGGTCAATTACAACGATAAAACCTGCAGTGTTTTCAGAGGTGGGAAGGTTTCTTATTTCCTTCAATATGAATGTGAATTTCGAATCGTCAATGTTGATTAAACCACTTCTGTAAAAAGTACCCTCATTCTGTGAGCACCCGTCCATGTTATCATATATGAATCTACATATAATGGAACTTTTTCCGGAACCCCTGGTTCCTGCCACCAGTACCTTTATAATTTTGGATTGGACGGGCATTCAAGTTTCAATATCACCGCATATTTATTTTTTGCTAACGGCAATCACGGAGATGGCGTTGAATAATTTAAACTAATATCATCATATATTTTTTTTACAGGTTCAATGCTTACAAAATAAATCAATGAAAATTTTCCCAAAAAATTTAATCATGGGTTTTAATGCAGAGTGGAACAAAAATGCAGAATATGGTCCCTAAGAAAATTTTCTTTACAAAAGGAATAGGTCGCCATAAGAGTCAATTGGGTTCATTTGAGAATGCTTTAAGAGATGCAGGTATTGCAAGATTTAATTTGGTGGAGGTAAGCTCTATTTTTCCACCATATGCAGAGATTGTGGACAGAGAGGAAGGCCTAAAGGAATTAAAATCGGGGCAAATCCTTTTTCTGGTGCTTGCTAGAAACAGCTCAAATGAACTAAATAGATTAATTACTGCATCAATAGGTCTTGCGATACCAAGAAATAGGGAAAATTATGGTTATCTTTCTGAATATCATACTTACGGTGAACCACCAGAAAAAGCAGGGGCATTTGCCGAAAGCCTAGCAGCTGAAATGTTATCTTCAACTTTGGGTCTGGACAATTATTTAATTAAGGATGAAAATACAGGAAGATTCAGGTTAAACGATGCTATACTGTTAACTAGCAATGTAACTTCATCAGCCGTAGTTGAAAAAGAAAATGAATGGACTACAGTGGTAGCTGCTGCCGTTATGATAATTTAGGGTGTTTTTTATGCCATACGATTTTGGTACCATAGAATCAAAATGGCTTCAAAGATGGGAAAAAGATAAAATCTTTCAGCCCACCGAAACTGGAAAAAAGTATCTACTGACAGTTCCCTATCCTTATGCCAATGGAGCTCTTCATATTGGACACGGCAGGACATATACCATTGGGGATATAATGGCCAGATATCTGCGGATGAAAGGATACAACGTCCTTTACCCCATGGGTTTTCATATCTCGGGAACTCCAATATTGGGTTTTGCAAAGAAAATAGAAAAAGGTGACAGAGGGACCATCGAATTATACAAATCTTACCTAGAACTGTATGGAGACAATCCCGATTTAATTAAAGAATTTAGTAAACCAGAAAATATTGCCAATTATTTTGCCAATAAAATAATAAGTGATTTCAGTAACATGGGCTTTTCTATTGATTGGTCAAGGGTATTCAATACTGGCGAGCCTATATACAATAAATTTATAGAATGGCAATTCAGAAAACTTTTTTCAATGGGTTTAATAAAACAAGGCGATTATCCAATTCTATATTCCATAGTTGAAGGAAATCCAGTTGGAGAAGATGATATTGCAGATGGTGATGTAGATAAGGTATCAATACTTGAATTTGTAACTGTATTATTTAAATTTGGGGATAAATATTTAGGTGCATCAACTCTCAGACCAGAAACCTTGGAAGGTGTAACTAATTTATTTGTAAATCCAGATCGCAAATATGTAATAATAGAGCTACAAGGAAAGAAAGTGGTGGTGTCAAAGGGAGCAGCGGAAAAATTACAGTATCAGGGAGAAATTAAAATCTTGGAAGAAATAGATGCAAAGGAGTTGATCGGTAAAGAAGCAGCAGAACCACTTCATGGGAGGTCCATTCCGATTTTTGGTGCGAAATTTGTGGATACTGACAATGCAACAGGGATAGTTTACTCTGTTCCGGCGCATTCTATTCAGGACTTTCTGGCTTTAAAAGATTTAGGAATCGAAATAAATCCTATTCAAGTAATAGGTGGTATAAATGAAAATGTGGAAGAAGTTATCAGGAAATTCAAAATTTCATCCATAGATGAAACTGAAAAAATTGATGAGGCCACTAAATACCTCTATGAGATGGAATTTTATCATGGTATAATAAATAAGGGTAAGTATGCCGGTAAGTGGATCAGAGATATAAAGGAAGAAATTAAAAATGATTACATAAGGGAGGGCATAGCTTTTATATTCTATGAAACCAGCAGGAAGGCCGTTACCAGGGATGGTGATAAAGTTATAGTTGCCATTATCAAAAATCAGTGGTTCCTTGATTATTCCAATGTGCAGTGGAAGGAAAAGGTGAGGAAACTTCTGGAGAAAATGGAATTAAAACCAGAATCTTTAAGGAATCAATTCATGCAGGTAGTTGACTGGATAAGGGAGAGGCCTTGTGCCAGGAAAAGGGGGCTCGGTACGAGATTACCCATGGATAGAAACTGGGTTATTGAAAGTTTAAGTGATTCTACCATATATCCTGCACTATATACTATTATCAGAGAATTGAGGGAGATGGATTTTGATGAAATTGACGATGAAATTTTTGATTACATTTTCTTTGGTAATGGTGAATTAAAGGGGAAATCAGATAGGACGGTAGAATTAAGCAAGAAAGCAAGAAAGGAATTTGAATTCTGGTATCCAGTTGATTGGAGGCATACTGGGTACCCACACATATCAAATCATTTAACATTCTACCTTTTCAATCACGTTGCAATATTCCCTGAAAATTATTGGCCAAAGGGGATTTCAACTGGAGGAATAGTACTTTCGGAAGGCCAAAAGATGGCAAAGAGCAAGGGCAATGTAGTTCCACTACTCACAGTAAAGAGAAAATATGGAGCTGACCTCTTTAGATTGTACTTTGCCACTAATGCAGATGTATGGTATGATGTGGACTGGAGATCATCGGAAGTTAACATGATGCAAAAGAAGTTGGAGAAGTTCTATGAGTATTTAACAAACGCAACGAATTATAAAGATGAGCCAGAAGAAAGGGATCTATGGATAATAGGTAAATTTAATGAAAGATTGAAACGCGCTGATGATGCGTTCAAAGAAATGAGAATAAGGGAGGCGGCTGTAGAATTATTCTATAACATGTTGAATGATGTTCAAGAATTGGAATCAATTGCAGGGAGAGATAGGACAATGAGGGCAATTAGAAAGTTCGGGAAAGAATGGGCCCTGTCATTATCCCCCATCATTCCATTCATTTCAGAAGAAGTTAATGAAATCTACGGTGGTTCTAGTTATGCATCCTTGTCACCCTATCCGAACTACAACGATAATTACAAGAGCATACTGGAAGATTGGGAATATGTAGAGGACCTTCTAGAAGACTTCAAAAACATAACAAAAATTTATCCAAATAAGCCAAATAAAATGAAAATATATCTGGCTGAAGACTGGAAAAAAGAAGTGCTACTAGAATTCAATAAATTAGGGTTAAAGGATTTTATGAAATCAGCTACCCCGGAACAGAGAGAATTTATTTTGTCCGTTATAAAGAGGAAGGATGCAAAAAACTTAAGGATAAATGTGGACGAATTAAAAGTTCTCGAGATGTATAAGGAAGATTTGGAAAACTATCTCAAGATTAAAATTGAAATTATGAAAACAGCTAAAGATGAAAAATCGAAAAAAGCATTGCCTGGAAAGCCAGCAATAATTTTGGAATGAAGTTTTGCATGAATTAAAAAGACCTATCTCAAATCTCAATTAAATAGTTAATGATAAATTAAACTCTTAGCAATTCAGAATTAGAAAATAATAAAATTGGGAAATACAAATTGTTAACTATTTCTTTTTGAATTTTTGGAGATATTCTTTTGCAATTGGCGAGGTGACTATTTTACCGAAATAAGCCGCCTCAAGTTGTTCTGAATATACATCTTGAAGAAGTAGAAGTTTTATTTTTTCAATGGCTTCGGATGAATGGTTCTTCAAATTCTGTGCAATTGTCATAGCATAGTTTTCAGGATCTTCATCCAAGAAATTAATTAGGCCAAGGTTGTAGGCCTCCTCACCAGTAATATATTTTCCTGTAATGAGTAAATATTTACCTATTCCATTTCCAAGGATCCTTGTTATTCTCTTTATACCACCCCAGCCAGGAAATATTCCTAATGTTACTTCAGGAAGTCCAATTTTTGCATTCTTAGTAGAAATTCTAATATCAGTACTAAGGGCTAATTCCAGGCCTCCGCCAAGTGCTCCTCCATTAATTGCAGATAATGTTACCCCGGGATATCTTTCGATTCTATCCATTAGATTGTTTCCCCATAATGAAAATTCAAATGCTTTATTTTCATCCATGTCAAAAAATTGATTAATATCGGCGCCTGCTGAAAAGAATCCACCATTTCCTTTGAATATCAAAACTTTCGCCCTATCTTTCAAGGCATTTTCTAAAGATAACTGAATACCATTCATCACTTCTATATTAATTGAATTTTTTTTCTCTGGGCGATTTATGGAAATTATTGAAACCCCATCCTCGAATTTATAATCTACATCAGACACCCTGAGCCATCTCCCCTAGCTTCAATTTGAATACCAATGAATCCCCATCTTTTTTCTTTTCCTCTATATTTATATTTTTATTCGAAAGGTCAATAATAGCTTTAATATAACCTTCTGCCATACTTAGGAAGGGTTCGCCATTTTTTCTAGGCGTAACTCTCAACAAAACAACATGCTTTGAAATATCAGAGCTGCTAGACTTTAGATACGGGATTGAAAACAATATATTGTCCTCAATGGTTTTTATAACTTGTCTCGGAGTCGATAGCTTCGTGATTAACTTAAGAAGATTTGCCCTATCTCCAAGGGCATAACCCAATTGATTCATTCTTTCATTGAAGTCCCCACCCAATGCTTTTGCTACCGCTATTATCACTTTAGCATAAACATCTTCAGGATAACTTGATAATGTCCCTATATCATCAAGATTGCTTATAACAACCCCGTTGGAATTTAATTCCTTTAACATTTGTTTTATTCCCTGCATCCCCCTTTTCTGCTTTAGGTAATTAATGAAGAATTTTAAATCGGAGCCACTTGCTTCTTCCATATTATATCGAATTTCAATATATTTTTCAATTTAAAATATTTTTCTTGGTTTTTCAATTAGAAAATGTCCTGTACGTTATAGATAAGACCCCTAATACCATCTAATGCTATTCCCCCGCTTATAAAAAATGGATAAAAATATGTCCCCTCAAATTTTATTTTGATACTGTCTTCCAACGGTTCAACCTTCTTCCTCAAAAATATTAAAAAATATTTGGTTTCCTTCTCTTCTACTGTATATCCAATATTATGCTCGGAAATCCATTTCTTGGCACCATGGATAGCAATGTCCGGCTCCCATTTAATATCCATCTCCTTATGGGGGAAGGGCCACCTATCTACAAGTTCAAACCCAGAAACTGCCTCATCTGGCAGTCCGTTTAATGAATTGATCATCAATGCTCCAGTCCTTGCAACTATCTTACCTTCCATGTCCACATCACATTTATATGAATAGAAATGGAATGGAATAAAATAGAGCTCGGATTTTACTCCAACCGAATCAGCTATTTCATCCTTTGATAATTGAGGTTTAATGAATTTAGGGGTTTCTCCAGTTTCGAGTCTAATGTAGATTGAATCATCCTCTTTATATTCAACATCCTTAATGTTTTTAGTAGGTTTAAGGCTAAGATCAATCACACTTCTTCCAATAATGTTTATCAATTCATCCCTCTTTATGCAATTTATTTTTTTTGAGATACAATAAGAATAAATTTCCTGGTCTATATCAATCAGTGCGAAAACATACCTCTCCCCTGGAAAATCGTTTGTAGCAGAATTGAAATCTCTTACGAGGTCTATTTTATTCTCCGTAAGTAGCATTATGACCTCGTTGTAACCATCTTGGTATTCAACCCATAAATACTTGTCTGGGTAACCTGGATAAGTTCTTCCTCCGGAAGCAGAAATGATTTCTTCTAAAATTGATCTTAAGTTCATGTTTTAATATTAATTTCATCATGGATTAAACAGTTTTCTCCAGATTTTAAGAAATATCATTCGAGCTTGCTCACCTTATCGCAAATTAAAATTAATTCTTTTTGTTTGTTCCAAAATGATAATTTTGGTTATTTATTTATCTATTTTTTCAATTTCCTGTTTGGGTAATAGGATGTATGAAATACGTTTTCATGGAAGAGGTGGGCAAGGTGCAGTTACTGCATCTAAAATTTTAGCCACTGCCGCCTTTAAAGAGGGAAAGTGGGTTACAAGTTTTCCCTTCTATGGAACAGAACGCAGAGGTGCTCCAGTAGCAGCTTTTACTAGGATAGATAACAACAAAGTTGAATTAAGGACGCAGATTTATAATCCCGACTCCGTAATACTCTTGGATAAATCTTTAATGAATATAATAAATGTAACAGATGGACTTAAGGAAAATGGTTTAATACTCATTAATTCGAAGAAAAATGATGTATTAAGCCATCCCGAATTGAAAAAATTTAAAGTTGCCGTTGTTGATGCCACATCAATAGCCGTACGCAATAAATTAGGAGATCCAGCACATCCTATAGTCAATACAGCTATTTTAGGAGCATATGCTAAGGTATCAGGAATTGTGAAGCTTGAATCAATCATTGATGCAACGAAGGAACTATCTCCAAGTAAGATAAACGAAAATATAAATGCAGTAAAGGAAGCTTATGAAGAAGTTGAGGTGATTTGAATGGTGCTAGTTCCAACTGCATATGCACCTTCAAGTAACAACAAAACATCTTCTTGGAGAACTACGAGGCCTGTAATTGATTACAGCAAATGTACAAGATGTATGATTTGCTGGAAGTTCTGCCCAGATGTTGCAATCGGAGTGACCTTTGGAGAGAAACTTGATTATCCCAATGAAAGGTTTTCCAAACTAGAAGCCCCATTCATAAATTATGATTACTGTAAGGGTTGCGGTATTTGTGCCAGCGAATGCCCTTTTGATGCCATAGATATGGTGCAGGAGAGTGAAATGTAATGAGAGCAATTAATAAAAATTGGAGTATAATGACAGGCAACGAGGCAGTAGCTTTAGCTACTAAATTGGCTGGTGTCAAATTTGTATCTGCATATCCAATAACACCTCAGACTGCCATTGTTGAAAAGATAGCTGAAATGGTAGCGAATGAAAAGATGGATGCAAAATTTATTGAAGTTGAGAGCGAGCACAGTGCAATGGCTTCAGTAATGGGAAGTGAATTGGCAGGAGTAAGATCTTTTACTGCATCAAGTTCTCATGGAATTTTATATATGCATGAAATGTTAAATTGGGTTGCCGGAATGAGGCTTCCAATTTTAATGGCAGTTGTAAATAGGTCCATAGGACCACCCTGGAACATTTGGGCAGACCATTCAGACACCATGACACAGAGAGATACAGGCTGGATGCAACTATACGGAGAATCAAACCAGGAGGCCATGGATACTATAATCTTAGGATATAAACTTGCCGAAAATAAAGATATTCTCCTGCCCATAATGGTAATGCAGGATGCATTCACGCTCTCTCACACATCTGAACCTGTAGAAATCAGGGATGAAGAGAAAGTAAGGGAATTCGTAGGAGAATTTAATTTGCCCTTCAAAATCGATATAAATAAGCCCATGGGGTATGGCTCTTTGATGCCACCGGATGGACCTTTCATGGAATTAAAGATGGATATGAAGAAATCCATGTACTCTGGTGTGAACAAGTTTATTGAAATAACCAAGGAATTCAATGAGACATTCGATGCAAATTTTCCAGGACCAGTTGAAGGGTTCATGATGGATGATGCAGATTACGCCCTTATAACTCTGGGTTCCATATCTTCTACGGCAAAGCATGTTGTCAGGAATTTAAGGAATCAGGGAAAAAAGGTTGGACTGTTAAGGATATTGCTTTATAGGCCATTCCCAAAAGATCTAGTAATAAACTATCTTAGAGGTTTAAAAGGATTCGGTGTTGTTGACAGGAGCTCAACCTATGGACCCTTTGGCTCCTTATATATGGATGTAATTTCATCTATTTATGGAAAGCTGGATATTCCAGCAGCTAATTTCATAGCAGGTTTGGGGGGACGTGATGTAAGAGTAGTAGACTTTGAGGAAATGTTCATGAGGATAATGGAAGGGGAAGATGGTGAGATATGGATTAATGCGGGGGTGAAGTAAATGCCATTTTCCATTCCAAAAGAAGAATATATGATGTCAGGTCATACGGCCTGTGCAGGATGCGGAGCTACTTTAGCTATGAGGTATGTAATGAAAGCCATGGGTGAAAACACAGTGGTTACAGTGCCAGCGTCATGCTGGGCAGTCATACCCGGAAACTATCCTAACACCGCTTTGAAAGTGCCCTTCATTTATACTCCATTTGCAAGCACTGGGGCAACTATATCTGGAATCAGGGAAGCGCTAGATGAAGAAGGTAAGGAGGACTATAATGTAGTAGGGTTTGCAGGAGATGGCGGCACAGCCGATATAGGTCTCCAAGCATTAAGTGCCGCTATGGAAAGGGGGCACAACGTATTCTATATCATGTACGACAATGAAGCATACATGAATACCGGCATACAGAGAAGTAGCAGCACTCCTTTTGGTGCATGGACAACCACAACACCTGTTGGAAAGGATAGAGTTTATAAAAGAGAAAATAAAAAAGTGGTTGCCGACCTAATGATGGCACAAAAAGTGCCATACGTAGCAACAGCATCAATAGCATTCCCTGAGGATTTAATAAGGAAAATACAGAATGCTAAAAAAATCAAAGGTCCAAAATTTATACAGATTTTATCCCCATGCCCTCCTGGCTGGTATTTCAATGCTGAAAATACTGTAAAAATAGCCAGGCTCGCGGTTGAAACCAGAATATTTCCATTGTATGAATATGCGGAGGGGAAATTTGTTCTCTACAAAAATCCCAACCCTCTGCCTGTCGAGAAGTATCTTGAAATTCAGGGAAGATTCAACCATTTAAGTCCGGAGGAAATAAGAACGATTCAGGAAAACGTAAACAGAAGATGGGAGGAATTATTAGAAAGGGAAAAGGGTAAAGTGATCCCATGAAGAGCTCTGAACTTTTAGAGCAAAGTGAAAGGGCACATTTCCTTCTGGGTAATGAGGCAGTAGTAAGAGGTCTGTACGAAGCAGGCGTCTCAGTTACTGCAACTTACCCAGGCACACCGAGTTCCGAAATTGGAGATTTGTTATACGAGACTCATAGAGACCTAGGCATATATTTTGAGTACTCAGTTAACGAAAAAGTAGCATTTGAAGTAGCGGCATCTGCATCTTCCTTAGGTAAAAGAGCCTTTGTTTTTATGAAGCACGTGGGCCTAAATGTTGCAATGGATTCTTTCGTATCACTGGGAGTATCTGGTGTAAAGGGGGGATTCGTCATATTAAGTGCGGACGATCCATCGCTTTACTCGTCGCAAAATGAACAGGATAACAGGTACCTAGGAAAATTCGCAAAGTACATAGTAATGGAACCGTCCAATCCCCAGGAATTAAAGGATTTTGTTGTAAAAGGATTTGATATATCCGAGGCAACAGGGCAACCAGTATTGATAAGGAGCGTTACTAGGGTTTCACACATGAGATCTGTTGTAAAATATGGGCCTGTGAGGAATGAGATTAACAATTCATCAAAACCAGACAGGAAAAATACTGTGCTTCTACCTGAAAATTCCTTCAGATTGCAACCACAAATCTTTGATAGACTAAAAAAAGTTGTGGAGCAAGGTTTTTCAAGGAATTTTATAAATATTGAAGGAGAAGGAGAAGATTTGATTATTACATCAGGCTCAGCTTATAATTCCATTAAAGAGGCTTTAGAAATTAGCGGTCTAAAGGCAAAAGTGATGAAAATCGGAATTTCTTACCCACTGGATGTAGAATACATTTACAACCAAATCAAGCATCACAACAGAATCATCCTAATTGAGGAAGGTGGACCATTCATAGAGGAGCAAATATATTCAATTATAGCAGGTAAAGGGATAAGAAAGGAGGTATTTGGTAAAATCACTGGTGATGTTCCATATAACTATGAGATGAATGTGGATCGCGTAAAGGGAATTCTGGCAAAGATATATGGAATACCAGATAAAACTGAAGTGGTTAACATTGATTTGCCATCAAGACCTCCGGAGTTTTGTCCTGGATGTCCACACAGAGCTACATATTATGCCGCTAAGATAGCGCTTAGACAGAAGGGCTGGAAAGATTACATATCACCAACCGACATTGGATGCTATACCTTGGGGTATTATGATCCTTATGGATTTGGAGATATGCTTTTATCAATGGGATCATCTATAGGAACATCTAACGGATATTCAATTTTCTACGGTAAAAAGGTTATAACGTTCATCGGTGACAGTACATTTTTCCATGCAGGAATCCCGCCGATAATTAATGCAGTACACAACAATCATCCCATGATTGTGGTCATTCTAGATAATAGTACAACTGCGATGACGGGTGGTCAACCAACCCCGGAAAACATGGGGAATATTGTAAAAATTGAAGACATTCTCAAATCCATCGGTGTCAAAAATATCCATAAAACTGATCCTTATGACTTAAAAATGACAGTTGAAACCTTTAAGAGAGCAATGGATGAAGAAGGGGTTTCGGTTATAATATCGGAAAGAGAATGCGCGCTGGAAGCTGATAGGAAGAAATCTAAGGATGAATTCAAAATTTTTCAGGTTAATCAGGATAAATGTAAATTATGCTACAATTGTGTAAGAAATTTCACTTGCGCAGCGTTTTATATAAAAGATAAAAGAGTATATATAGACCCTGAATTGTGCGACGGGTGTTCAGTTTGTTCTGAACCTTTGGTATGCCCATTTGGTGCCATTGAGGTGGTAAAATGACTTCCATAGTTCTGGCGGGCGTGGGAGGTCAAGGTATAATCACGCTTGGCAAAATTCTAGGTGAAGCCGCTATACTAGAAGGAAAGAAATCTTTAATGACTGAAATACATGGAATGGCACAGAGGGGTGGGAGGATATCAGTTGATTTAAGAATAGGAGATTATCAAAGTGCAATAATTCCTATCGGTTCGGCGGATGCAATACTAGGATTTGAACTGATGGAGACGGCGAGAAACACAGTAAAACTAAAGAAAGATGGAATTATAGTAGCAAATAAGAGGATGATACATCCCATGCCATTAATAATGAAAGCACAAGAGTATCCTGAAAGGGAAAGCGAAGAAATCATATCAAGATACAATCATTATTATGTGAATGCAGACGAGATAGCCATGTCGCTTGGAGAGAAAAGATCAGTCAATATGGTAATGCTAGGTGCGCTTTTTGGTGTTGGTATATTAGAAATAAGTGAAGAATCATTAAAGAAGACCATAAGCGCTTCTTTTAGAAATCCAAGAGTGAGTGAGATAAATATTAAGGCATTTGAAGCTGGCGTTGCAGCTGTGAATCAAGAAAAAGTTCTATGAAAATCCAGATAATTGGGGCAGGAGCCATGGGCCTGGTTCTTGCCCATTTTCTATCAAGTAAAAACGAAGTCATTTTGGTTGTTAAAAAAGGTACATCGGAAAGATATAAAGATGTTAAAGTTTTAATCGATGGGCATTACTACAGATTAAATGTAAAGATTTCAGAAAAATTGGATGAGGCAGATCTAACATTAGTAGCAGTTAAATCATACGATCTACCAAATATATCAGATGTTAAAATAGCTGGAGATGTAATGTTCATACAAAATGGCTTGACACATTTGAGATATAAAATAGGTAAAAGAAACTTTTATTGCGTAACAACATGGGCTGCAAGAAAAATAGATGAAGAAACTTCAGAATTGACAGGTAGAGGGTATTTCAGAGTGGGATCAGAAGATGGTTTTCTTGATTTGAGTTTTCTCAGAGATACAGGCATAAATGCTGAATGGGTTGACGATATCAAAATGGAATTATTCAGGAAAGCCGGTATAAATGCAGTGATAAATCCCATAACGGCCATTTACAGGATTCCAAATGGTGCGATTATAGAAAATAAATATATTAACTTCATATCCAAGAAAGTTTCAGAGGAAATACAAATGCTATACAATAAAATGGGCCTTAAGATAAACGTATGGGAAGATGTTGAATATACTGCCAATGTTACGAGGAGAAATTACAGCAGTATGCTTCAGGACATTCTAAAGGGCAGTAGGACAGAAATTGAATCCATAACAGGAGAATTATTGAAGTATGCAAATTCTAACAAAATTGAAATGCAATTGAATGAACTGCTATATAACACCTTAAAGAATTTGGAATTTCAAAAAAGTTAATACAGCAATTATACTAATCAAATATGCCAGAAGAACCTATTCTTCAAGTAGCATTAGACTTCGAAAATTTGCACAGGGCCCTGCAGGTTGCAAAAGAAGCAGTTGAAGGTGGGGCAGATTGGATTGAAGTTGGTACACCATTGATTAAAAGCGAAGGAATGAATGCCATAAGGGAAATCAAGAAGGCATTCCCAAACAAGGTGATAGTTGCTGATATGAAAACTGCGGATGTTGGAGGTTTTGAAACGGAACTGGCAGCTAAGAGCGGGGCGCAGATAGTTACAATATTGGGAATCAGTGATAATCCCACTATAACCGAGGCAGTCAAGGCTGGTAAAAAATACGGTGCCGAAATAATGATAGACCTGTTAAGGGTAAATAACGTAGAAGAACGGGCAAAAGAGCTCGAAAAGCTTGGAGTTAAATATTTTTGTGTTCACGTAGGAATAGATATGCAAATGATAGGAAAAAATCCGCTGGATGAACTGGAGAAAGTAGTTAAAGCTACGAACCTGCCCGTGGCAGTAGCTGGTGGGCTCAATAAAGAGACAATTCCTGAGGTTATCAAGAGAGGAGCTTCGATAATTATTGTAGGGGGTGCAATAATAAAGGCTCCAAATGTAACTGAAGAAACGAAAGCAATAAAGAATGTAATGAAAACTCTTATACCTGAAGTTTCCAATCTCTATAAGAAGTACTCAAGGGATGAGATAGTAGATGCTCTTATGAAGGTTTCATCACCAAACGTATCTGATGCAATGCACAGGGGAGGTGCAATTCATGGTCTAATTCCGCATATTGAACCTGGAACAAAGATAGTTGGTAGGGCATTAACGGTTAAGACTGTTAATGGTGATTGGGCAAAACCAGTAGAAGCCATAGATCGTGCAAAACCAGGGGACATAATAGTCATTGACGCCGATGGTGGTGAAGATGCAGTTTGGGGAGAGCTGGCTTCCTGGAGTGCAGTAATGAGAAAGGTAAAGGGAGTAATTATTTGGGGAGCGGTAAGGGATCTTGATGATATTATGAAAATTCCATTCCCAGTGTTTTCAAGATATGTTGCATCAAATGCCGGTGATCCAAAGGGATATGGAGAAATTGGCGGAGAAATAGAAATAAATGGTAGGAAAATTAGAACAGGCGATTATATAATAGCCGATTACTCAGGGGTAGTAGTGATACCGGAAGAAGAAGCGCTGGAAATAGCAAATAGAGCCATAGATGTTATGGAAAGGGAAAATAGAATACGCGAGGAAATCAAGAGAGGCTCAACATTGTCATCAGTCCAGAAGCTTGAAAAATGGGAGAAAGTGGGTTGAGGACTATCTTTATTTTTCATCTCATATAGGCTCATGTAATAGCTCAAATTCCCCATTCCTCTACTCATCAAATAATTGTTAATGTAAGTCCAGTTGAGTTCAAAGAGATAACTCGTGTAATTTGATGTAAGAGAGGAATTTTCATATTCCAAAATAAAAGGTTGATGGAAGAATTTGGATAGTGAAGAATTGTTGAGGGAAATTGTAGGTTGATTGGGATTATTAGATCCATTGTACCCCCAAACACCATACTGTATCATATTTGTATCTAAAATCACATAGCCAATGGGAGGATAACTTCCATTCTCACCGGTTATTTGGGCTATTGCTAGAGTCCAATTAGTACTATTCCAGAATAAAGACAAGTTATTGAAAGGGGAAACAAACCCATATGAAGCTAATAAAATGCCTATTTGATGATCGGTAGCAACTGAAAAGGATCTGTTTCCTGTAATATTTAGATATTGAATAACAGCATCATCCTGGAATGTTATTGCTTCACTATGAGATGGAACAAAATTGGAAGGAATAACATATGACATTATACCTAGTACAAGCACCAAAAGAACAACGGAAATAACCAATATATTTTCCGCTAAATACTTCTTTCCACTTTTCATTGAAGATGCAATTGGAATTTTGTAGCTTTTGTCTCTAGATTCTAACTTATGTTCTCTGATTTGTATCAGCCAATTAAATATAACATATGCGGCAAAAATAGACATTGGCTCGACAATATATTCAATATGCCTAGCTGGCAAAAGAACAGTATTCCTGGTAATTAATGAATAAATTAAAGAACCTACAAGAGGAGCAATCCAACCTAACAATAAAATTTGCCTATCGACTAGAGCATACTTTATTCCAATTATCCCAAGTGACATAAATATAAAGAAAGGTATGGAAATTATTACGGCACTGTAAGTTACAAAACTAGGTATATAGTTAAATAAAATCAAAATCGATAAAATTAAAACTATTGAGAAAGTGGTGAATATTATTATCCATACATCCCTCATGTAGTTCTTTATTAAACCCATGTTAAGAATAACCCTACTTAGAAAGGCTTTACTCCTGGTTAATTCTGAATTGTAAGAAAGAATTGAAAGTATCAAGGATGAGCCAAAAAACGCCAATATTATTCCATGATAGCCAGTACCTAGAAGCGCCCCATCTAACAAATTTCTTGAATTTGGTAGCCTGATTGCAATGTATGAAATGAATAAAGCACCTGTAACCTCCAAATAAAGAATATTTCTCATGAGGTTCCTTTTCCAAACTTCATCGAAAAAGCTTCCTAATATTATAATTCCGAGAGCACTTATGATATAAAAGTAAGTGGATAATTGGTGACTTAAAATTAAAAATAATGTAATTAAGTAAGTTAGATAGTAATATTTCCCGGGCTTTAATTCCCTTTGCGACCTTATTAGGAACAATAAGGAAAGTAGGAGAAAAAAATGACCGGTGGTTAGATAATTTGGTTGTGAAGTTTGATAAGCTTGTATAGGATCAACAGCCAAAAGCATCCCCGCTATGAATGAAGTCACCTCAGAAAGTTTCATTTCTCTCGAAATAAAGTACAATAAAAGGGGTGTGAGGCCCCCTAAAATAGGGATGGAATAATTAAGGGAAGCGTTTATCGGAATTCTAAAAACTATATGCGTGAAATCAACTATCCAATAAGTCACTGGGAAATATTGGTAACCGTCAGTCCCCCAAGGGGAATTGGGTGGATATACTAACGCCTTTCCTGAGAGGAAAGCTTGGCTCAGATAGTAATAAATTCCATAATCATTTCCCCACGCATAATATAATAAATTTGGAGCCAACCTAATTGCTATTCCTGTTATTGCCACGATTAACGGGTATATAAAGTTGGCCCTTCTCATATCATTCAAATAATTCATGATAATATTTTCATTTTTTGGTACTAATTTAAGAGGATCCTTATTCAAAGAGGGACTATAAAAGGAAATTGGAATTCATTAAATAAAAGATATAAATATTGATTAAAGGAACAGGTGCATATAAATTGAAGATAGGATTTATTTCACGGCCTGATTGCCCTAGGTGCTTAGATCTTATTGGTATACTGTATAGATATTTGAAGCATGAAGGACACGAAGTAATGATAGAGCAATCAGCCGCCAGTGAAATGAAAATCCACGGTGTCCCATTGGAAGAGATGAATGCAGAAATCATAATCACCGTTGGGGGTGACGGTACAGCTCTATGGACGTTGAAAAGAGTCAATACAGCAATCTTACCCATAAACATGGGATCATTCGGTTTTCTTTCGGAAATAGGTCCAACAAATGCGATTGCTGCTATGGGTAAGCTTACCAGAGGGGAGTATAAAGTAGAAGAGAGACCAAGGATTAAAACCACTTTGAATGGTAAAAGGTTGTCAGATTCAGTGAATGAAGTTGTTATTAAATCAGCTGAAATTACTAAGATAAGGTGGTTTGGAATTTACATAGATAATGATTTTATTCACAATGTGAGGGCTGATGGAATTATTGTAGCATCTCCCACCGGTTCAACATCTTATTCACTAAGTGTGGGTGGACCTATATTGGATCCAAGGGTAAAAGCGCTTATCATTTCACATATAGCTCCCTTCAAATTAAATGTTAGGAGTATAGTAGTTCCATCAGAAAGCACTATAAGAATATCCATACTTGAAAAGGGAAAGAGGCTGATAATGTCACTCGATGGGCAGGAGGAAATAATAATAGGCTACAATGACGAAATTCTTATTACAGAAAGCGAATCTCCCGCAAGATTCGTTAGGTTTGAATCAGATTTCTATAGGAATATGAGAGAGAAGTTTATATGAGAATAAAGAGGGAGGTACTCCAATTAATAATGGAAAGTGCAAAGGATAGTCTACCTAATGAATTCGCTGCTATATTGAGGGCTAAAAACAAGCTGATATATGAAATTGCAATTGTCCCTGGAACTGTGGCTGGTGAAAGGAGCGCTTTATTTAAGTTATTCAACCTGCCCATAGATTATTCTTATGTGGGGACCGCACATTCTCATCCTTCGGGAGTTCTGATACCCAGTGATGAAGATTTAAGGTTATTTTCCAACTTTGGAATTATTCATATAATTGTGGGGTATCCATTCAATATAGAATCCTGGAGAGCATTTTCAAAGGATGGTAAGGAGATGAATATTGAGGTGATATGATGATAAGAATTTCAGATGGAAGATATTTACAATCAATATTTGGAATACCAGTAGCTGTCGATATTTTTAGAGCTACAACTAACATAGTTACAATGTTTATGAAAGGAGCTGAAGAGGTTATTCCAATTTTAAATGTGGAAGAGGGATTAAAATATAAGAAAATGGGATACCTCACATTTGGCGAAAAGGATACTGAAAAGATAAAGGAATTCGACTACGGTAATTCGCCTACTGAAACACTAGAACTTGATTTAAAGGGTGAAAAAATTGTTATTTTAACATCCAACGGTACCAAATTAATAAAAAATTTAGGTGAAGGTACAATCATTGCGTCGTTTTTAAACTTAAATGCAGTGGCGAGATATCTTAGAAATAAGGAAGTGCATATATTTTTGGCTCATTCGAAAGATGGTGTGCAAACCGAGGATTCAGAATTTGCTTATGCATTAGCTAAAAGAATCTTAGATCCAAATGCAGACATAAATGTGCACATCGAAAAATCAAGAAACGGGAGTGGAGCTGTTCGCCTTAAAAATAAGGGATTCGAGAAGGATATCGAAACATGTCTAAGGGTAGATGTAACTGAAATTATACCCGTATATAAACAGGGTAAAATAATCAATTCCATTTAAACTCATTTATCATTAACCCTAAAGAATAATAAAAGTCCAATCAGTACAACGAGATCTGCCATGAAAAAATCTATACTGAATCCATACCTCGTTACGATTAGTCCAGTTAATGAAGATCCAACTATTACGCCAATACTTTGTACTGCATTATAGGTTCCAGCAACAACTCCTCTTTGTTCTGGCTTTGATAGATTGGAGGATAGTGTTGCAGTACCAACTGATATAAAAGACCATAATGCTCCAAGCAAAGAATAAACTAAAAGAAGTGAATCGAATAGAATAGCCTTATCGTTATGCAGTAGGATTATTAAAAAAGTTGTACTTGGAAAGATGATAAGCCTTGTTATTACTGCAAGGGATGTTACTTTCTTATATCCTATTTTAGTGGCTATCTGCCCAGAAAATGTGAATGTAATTGCTGCAAATATATAGTTACCTAAATATATTAGAAAGAATACAGTGTTGTTAACTCCTATTTCTTTAAGCAGTATTGGAAAAGCGACAAAGAATAGTTGGAATCCCATCATCATGATCATAAAGGAAATTAAAGTAATTCTAAGATTTTTATCTATATTAGTAAATTTAAAATTCCAATGTATAATATGACTTGGAAAATATCTTATCTTTTCAAAAACCCTGAAGGAACGGATGTCAACTTTATTTCTATCAATCATTGATTTAGATTCGGGAATAAGTAACCAAGCTACAACCCCTGATGTTATATAAAGAATGGATGCTATATAATAAAGCATCCTTAGAGATGAGCTTTGGAGGAAGATTAAAGAGAGACCTGCTGCTAAAAGAACACCGATTATCTGTCCAAGCGAAGCGTATAGAGAAAATTTTGATATTTTATTAGACCAGTCTTTCCTGTCTGATAGTTCCATTATTAATACAGAAGCAATAGGAGCAGCAGCACTTCCAAGGAATCCAGATAGAAATGATACACCCAGGAAGAATAATACATTTGGACTCAATCCAAAGAGTACGCTAGTTATTCCAAGTGAAATAAATCCCAGCACTACAAAGATTTTCCTCTTTTTCAGTTTATCTGATAGATAACCCCAGAGAAATAATCCTATTATGGTTGATATTGAAGATACTATAGTAAATAGAGAGTATTCAACAACTCCTCCCAATAGTATTTCTGTTATAAATAAGGGGGCTAATGGGCTTACGAGGCCATTAGCGGAATTTACAGGTAAGTAGGCTAGAAACCATTTATCGCGGGGTACTTTTTTATCCATCTAATGATCAAATTTCTTTACCAATTCAATAAAGACTTCGGCGTCTTTCTCCATGTTAGTGATCTTAGCATACTCGTTAGGCATATGTTCCACTTCATCGAGAGTTCCCCAGACTATGGTGGGGTAACCGGCTTTTCTGAAAAATGCTCCACAGGTTCCGCCACCTATGCCTATCTCTTTAGGCTCTATACCTCTCTTTTCTTTAATGATAATTTTCAACGTTTCTACAAATTTTTTACCTTGAGGACCGTTGAAGGATGGATCCTCCATTTGTACAATCTCTATTTTTGTAGGTGCATCAAACTCTCTTGAAAATTCATCACAAACCCTTTTTATTTCCTCATATACTTCAGAAACTTTGTACCGCGGAATTATTCTCATATCAAAGTAAAAAGCCTCTTTTCCAGGAATAATATTTATAGAACTGGTTCCTGGTTCAACTTTAGTTGGCTCAAATGTACTATAGGGAACAGTAAAAAGTTTATCAATATCATTAAATTTTTTATGAAGAGTTACATCTATTCTTCTCTCTAATTCCCTTGCAAGCCTATGAGCGTTTTTTCCTTTGTTTGGTGTTGAACCATGGCATTGAATTCCTTCAACATTAAATTTGATCCACATAATTCCCTTTTCCGCAACCTCAATTTCAGATCCATCAGGGGTTCCGAAATCCGGTACCACAAAAAAGTCATTTTCTCCAAATTTCCTTTTGCTTAATACAAACTGAATGCCAAATTTGCTTCCTGCTTCTTCATCAGAGACGAGAATAACTCCAATGTTATTTTCCATCTCCTTGGGATGGTCTATAAAGTATCTTAATGCAAGAAGAGAAGACATAATGCCTTGACCATTATCGCAGGATCCTCTTCCGTAAATTTGGTCTCCAACTACAGTTCCCTCAAAGGGTGGATATTTCCATAAACTTAAGTCCCCTTCGCTAACAGTATCCATATGCCCTACAAACCAAATATTATTTCGTTTTCCGCTGTCAAGAAGAAATAGCAAATTTGGCCTCTTTAAACCATTTGATTCAGCAATATATTCTTCGAACTTTAAATCCTTTGACCAGGACAAAATAACGTTTTTTAGGAAATTTGCCCTTTCATATTCACCATTCCCTCCGCCTGATGGGTTTACAGCTTTTATACTTAGCATTTTCTTATAAAGTTCAATAAATTCATTTCTGTAATTTTCTATCATGGGAATTCCCTACAGGATTTCTTACTTTTTAAAATACTTAACTTATGGGTTTCACCGCTTATGTATAACGCTGCAACTATATTTCCGCATCTACATGCCTCATTCATATCATACCCCAAACTTAGGCCATAATAAAGACCTGCCCTGAATGCATCCCCTGCACCTACTGTTGAAATAACTTTTGATTTAAATCCTTCTATAATCTTTCCATTGTATTCGCATCCCTTTTCTCCCAAAGTAACTATTTTTTCTCTGAATTTATAATAATCCAGAATAGCGTTTTCACTCTGATTTACTATAACGAGATCAGCAATTTTTGATGCTTCTAAAAGTTTATCATGAGACCATCTATAAGACAATTCTTGTCCTGGATCAAATACCTTAAAGCCGTTGGCCATTTTCATCAAATTCAAAATCCAGTCAGGGTTGCCGGTAGCAAAATGAACATATTTAGAATCTATTCTTTTTAAATCTCCCTGAGAGTCCATGGGTCCCTGATACATGAAGGCAACACTGTCTTCATTTGATTCTACAATGTAACATACGGGGCCATAATCATCCAATACCTCAAAATCGGTGTTTACACCAGAGTCTTTCATTAATTTTATATATTCAGGTGGAAAATTTTTTGAAATCCTTGAAATTAGCGTAGTCTCTACACCTAAAAGACCTGCTATTCTAGCTATATTTCCTGCAGTCCCCCCTGGTTTAATTTCAATTTTTTCCACGGGTACCGTGCCTGATGTGGGTATTTTATGAACCTTCAATATAACATCAATATTAAAATGCCCAACAACAGTTAAAAAAATAGTAATAAATTACCAGCCTCTCCCCTGAATCTTTTCGATTTCAGGCATCTTTTCGACGCTTCTTCCTTTCATACCTGAAAGTCCTTTTGAAACTTCTACTAATACAGATGGATCATCCCAGGAAGCTGTCGCTTGGACAATGGCACTTGCCATCTTCATGGGGTCTGCGCTTTTGAATATTCCTGACCCAACAAAAATCCCATCAACTCCGTGCTCCATCATCAGAACAGCATCTGCTGGGCTAGATACACCACCAGCAGCAAAGTTGACAACAGGCAATCTTCCCATTCTTCTTATTTCTAAAAGTACTTCGTATAATCCCTTCTTAATTTCTAAGTAAGTATAGTTGCCAAATAGAACATCTTCATCCCTTATCACTGGTTTTCCAAAAAGCATTTCTCTAGTTTGGGTCATAAGTGTTTCATAGCTTTTAGCAATATTTGTTGCCATTTCCCAAAGTTCATGGTCATCAGATTGTTTTACCTCTTCTATTCCCTGGTTCATTAGCCTCACATGTCTCACAGCCTCTATAATATCTCCGGTACCTGCTTCCCCTTTTGTTCTTATCATTGCAGCCCCTTCCCAAATTCTCCTGACTGCCTCCCCCAGATTCCTTGCACCACATACAAAAGGCACCTTGATTTCCTTTTTATTTATATGGAAAAATGGGTCGGCAGGGGTTAATACCTCTGATTCATCAATCATATCAACACCTAGGGCTTCTAGTGCTTTTGCCTCTGCAAGATGTCCGATCCTAACTTTAGCCATTACAGGAATAGTCACAGCATCCATGATTTCTTTGATCTTCAATGGGTCTGCCATTCTCGCAACTCCCCCTTCTGCCCTGATATCGGCAGGAACTCTTTCGAGGGCCATAACTGAGATGGCTCCTGCATTTTCAGCTATTCTTGCCTGCTCAGCAGTAGTTACATCCATAATAACACCACCTTTTGTCATTTTTGCAAATCCTTTCTTGAGCAGGTCAGTTCCATACTTGGTGTTTAATTCTACCATATCCCTTATATCGAAAACAGGAAAATATAGATTTCCAACATATTGAGCAATAAAAATCGGAGCGAGTTGGAAATTTTTAATATATATAAGGTGATTTTGCATCATGGAATTAATAAGGAAGGGAAAGGTCAAGGAGGTTTATGACTTTGACCAAGATAGACTTCTCTTCATTTTTACTAATCAAATTTCAGTATTTGACAAGATAATTCCTTCTTTGATTCCAAAAAAGGGTGAGTCACTAGCAAGAACATCGGCATTTTGGTTCAATAGAGCATCTAAACTAGGTATTAAAAATCACTTCATTTCCTTAGAAAATGGAATTAATATGTTTGTTAAAAAATTTAAGATTCCCAGTGGAAGAATATCTAAAAATGAAAAAAATTACTTAATACCGTTAGAATTTGTTTCAAGATATTATGTTGCAGGAACACTTTTTGATAGGATTAAAAATGGAAAAACCTCTTACAGAGACCTAGGATTTAAATCAATGCCAAAGTATGGAGAAAAACTTCCCCAGCCGTTATATGAAATAACAACAAAATTTGAAAAAACAGACAGATTGATATCATACGAGGAAGCTATGGAGATTGGGGGCTTGGAAAAGGGAGAGATAGAAGTCATCTTTGATATTATCTCTAAGATGGATGAAGAGATTCAAAGGGAAGTATCCAGAAGGGGATTAATCCACGTAGACGGAAAAAAGGAATTTGCTTTAGACAATGAAAGGTCTCCTTATTTGGTAGATACATTTGGTACAGCAGATGAGGACAGATGGTGGGATTCAGAAAACTTTGAGAGGGGAAATATATTGGAACTGAGTAAGGAATTTGTTAGACAGCATTACAGATCCATCGGTTACTATGATAAACTAATGGAGGCAAGAGCAAAAGGTTTAAAGGAGCCTGATATTCCCCCATTGCCACCAGACATGGTGCTAAGAGTATCGGACCTATATGTAAAAATGTTTGAGAGAATAACCGGGCAGAATTGGTAAGCGGAGGTTACCGAGCCAGGTCAAAGGTGCTAGATTGAGGGTCTAGTTCCGTAGGGATCCGAGGGTTCAAATCCCTCCCTCCGCATCCCATATATTGCCTGCTTAAATTTTGAGAACTTTCACCACGAACATTTTTACGTTTTATTAACGTTACTGATTATGTAAGATTAAGGATGAAATTAATTATATTATTTGAAGACGGAACAATCTAAACAGGTAAAAAAGGTGCATGATTTAAGGAACAATGAGTGATAATCCATAATAAACGAAATCTATAATTTATCATGATAGAGAAAACATCGGGTTATTTTTTAGCCTAGCCCCATTTTTTAGGAATATTTTTAATTTTACAATTATGATCTGAAATTATGGAATTAAATGAGAAAAAACATTAAATATAGTTTTTATGATATCTATTTTATGAGCCAAAAATATGCTATATTAGCTATTTTGCTTGCTCTCTTATTCTTGGTCTCTTACGCATATGCCGCAATTCCCAACGATTCGAATTCTGCAAAGTCCTTTAATTTATTAAATGAAAATAAGCAATCCAACATAACAATAACACAAAGTTATTTAAAGAGCCTTGAAAGCAAAATCCTTACAAATATTAAAAATTCAAAGATACCCTTGAAGTATGTCATGCTACCGAACTTCAATCCAACAGACCTGAATAAGCCAGGTGCCTTGGTTCATCCTGGTTATGCTGTCGCACCTGCCCCAATGGGTCTAGGTTTCTATGGCATAGTAAATCAATCCGGAATGCTTGTAGGAAGCAATTATACGTCACCTTCATATGAGGCAACAGTTTCATTGAGCAATCTTTCAGATTTTAACCTTGTGGACGACGGACCATATTCTGTAACATTCCAATTAAATGCAGTTCTTCACAATGTTACCCTTTTTGGTAATTCAAGCTATAACTTCTGGACTCAGAACGTAGTTTTCTATTCAGCGAGGACACATGAACTGACCTTCCTGGACAATATATGGAATTTCTCAAGCCCTGCATTCTACATGTCACCGAATGTATTTTATGAGCACGGGCCAAATGGGAATTTGGTTGCGCCTACATTCTATTATGCAATTGGTCCAACATTCACCGTACAATACCCATTCAGTTTGTCCCTTTACCTTAACTCTACTTTGCTAAATGGGAGATCAGCAATATTCTTCAATTATTCTCTTACAAGCAACGGAAAAACAATATCTGGTTCTTTCGATTACGCAATTTTCAATTCAACCTACGGATTGATCAATTACTCTGCTCCTGCACCAACTTACCTTGTTTCAGGTAATACAATTACTCCTACCGGTTTTATACCATATGATGCAGAAATAATGATCGGTGGACCAGGCGGAGGCTCCACGGCAGATGTACTTAATATAAACGGAACCATGTCGTTGAAATACTGGACTTCTACTGGATACATAAACGTACCATCTGCTTATGATATAGGATCTGAAACAGGTGAGACATCAACTGGTGTTAATGTATATTACAAGACCGCAGGTACTGCAATATTGACCACAGGCCCATCATTTGTGTATGGGCTATGGGGTATGGGAAATACAACTTTCTACAATTATCATGGTTCCATATGGCCATCAAACTCATTCCTATTTGTAACGCCAGGAAATCAGTTCAATTCAAGTTTGGCACAGTGGGCACCTTTAACTTTGCAGGGTTCCTATAATTTCTATCTCCCAGGAAATAATTACAATGCAACTGTAATGCTGTCTAATTACAATCCAGTAAGTGGAAACCTTTCCTCTATGAATGGTCAATTTGTTAAGCTAACCTACAACAGCAGCATGGGGGTATACACGCCATTAATGGCCATGGACAATAACCAATTGAATTACATAACTTACTATCCACCCGTAAATATGTCATTATTGTATGGAACAAGCTATTTCCCGATGGTTCTATTTAATAACAATGTGATGCTTAACCCGGTTTTCTCAATGGTTAACGATTATACATTCCCAGTTTTCCCCGCTGTATGGCTTATGAATACAAATAAATATGTAATTATAGAAAATGAACCAAACTTCATCATCCAGCCAAGCCTTTACACATCTTCGGTATACAGCTTCTCTGGCATGCCACTTTACAACTCCCTAGGTTATTGGTTATACAACACATCAAATATTGAGCTTACCGGTAATTTCATATCTGGGTTCTATTCTAAATCCCTTGCAGGATTTCCAGCAGCTAATGTCATAATTTGGAATTCCACAAACGATGTTGTATTTGGAAACTATTTCAATGTATCTGATAGCGCTCTCCTATTATACAATGAAAATATGACTATGGCAGGCAATGTTATAGCCCACAACTACTTTGTAGCAAATATTATGGTTTATGAACCAGAATATTCAACAATAAATATGAACAGTCTCACAGGAGGATATCCGGTGGCGATATATGCTTTCTCATCAGGAAATATGATATACGATAATTACTTCAGTGAGCCACTTCTGGTGTTCAATTATCCCTACAATATTTACAATGGATTTCCAGCACTATATTATGACTTCTGGAACATAAGTTCCACAAAGGCCAGCCAAATAGGTTCATACAATGGATTCAATCTAAGCTCTAGTGAGAACATTATAGGAGGACAGTACGTATCGGGTAATTATTGGTGGAACTATAACGGATTCTTACCGTTCAATGAATCAGGATTGATTTATCTCGGTGGAGATTACTCACCTGAGCAATTCCCATACACATTAACAGTGCAGGAAACAGGTCTAGGATCGAATCCCTTCTGGTATGGCGAAGTGCCCAATGCACTGTATTCAACAATGTTCGGCTATATACCTGAATTCATGGTAAGTACTTATTCCAGCATAGTATTTGGCGTCAACAATGGAACATATGAAGTGATGGTAGGAAGCCCGGGATACATGGTAACCCAGAGTTTCCCCATAGTGAGAATAAACGGTCAGAGCCAGACTATATATGCAACATTCACACCGATTGAATATGCGGTAACTTTCATGGAACAGGGACTTCCAGCAGGTCAAACATGGAGCTTAACCGTGGATGGGAGTACATACACCACAACATCCTCCAACATAACGGTAATGCTTCCCATGGGCACATATACATATACATATTCATCAGTAAACGGTTATAAACTGGTCAATGGAACCGGTACCATTAACGTTAACATGTCAGGGATGATGGTAACCGCTATGTATGTCCAAGTAATGTATCAGGTAACATTCATGGAATCAGGTTTAATGTCAGGTACAGCTTGGTCTGTGACATTTAATGGAATGACTCAAACATCATCAGGGACATCCATAAGTTTCATGGTTCCAAACGGTACATACTTCTACCAGGTATCAAATGTAAATGGATACACTACTTCAAATTCACAGGGTCTTGTTTCAGTTAATGGAAACAACATAACTGTAAGCATATCATACTCACCAATACCTCCCGCACCATCTAAGTATACGGTTGAATTTGTTGAAGTCGGATTACCAAGCAACACAACTTGGAGCGTTACATTGAACGGGCAGACATTGAGTACATCTTCATCATCCATAAGCTTTAATGAGGTAAATGGAGTTTATACCTATACAGTGGGCAGCGTCTCTGGATACGTTTCAAATTCGACGTCCGGAGTAGTATCAGTGAATGGCAATAACATAGTTGTTACGTTGTACTTCCACAAGGCTACTGCTCCGCCTTCATCACCCTACACAGCACAAGGAATAATGGTAGGCTTCTTGTTCGGATTCCTCTTGACCATAATAGTTATGGCCATAGCCTTGGTTGCCGGTAGGAAGAGGAAAGAATAAATTTAATACAATATTTTATTGTTTTTTATTATTTTATTAAAATAGTTTACCGAATTTACGTTTTGCTATTCTTAATTTATAAATCTTCCAATAA
>JAFMDN010000014.1 GCA_017857235.1 Methanobacteriota archaeon | reverse complement strand
CAGAAGAAATTTGAGCACGTGCTTGGCGTCTTTGCAGGAGTGGAGGAACCTGAAGGTATCAAAGAGATAACTGAATCTAAAATTATCGAGAAAGCTTTGATGCGTGGAATGAAAACATTTGGAGTTGAGAACGTTGATACAATAAGAGCAGCTCTGAAAGAAAAATACGTTAGAAAAGGAGTAGCATTAACCTTAAGGAGTGTTGCAAAATATGGCATTACAAAACCGCAAATATTTGATGCACCTCTGATGATTGTCTGGAATTTAACCAAGCAGTGCAATCTCAATTGCTTGCATTGTTACGCAAACGCGGGAAACAAAAATCCTGATGAACTTACACTTGAAGAGAAACTTAAGGTCATAGATATATTTGATGAAGCTGGAGTAACAATGATTGCCTTTTCTGGAGGAGAACCCTTGATGAGTAAGGATTTCTGGAAGGTTGCGGAATATGCAGGTAAGAAAGGGATGTATACCACAATTGCAACCAACGGAACTCTTTTGACAAAAAGTGTGGTAGACAGATTGGCAGAAATTGGTATACGTTACATAGAGATAAGTCTAGATTCGGCTGAACCGGCCATCCATAATAAATTCAGGGGACAACCGCTTGCGTGGGAGAGAACGGTGGAAGGTATAAAAAATGTAGTGGCCAAGGGCGTTTTTGATACTGCAATCGCTACTACCGCAACCAAATATAACTACAAGAAAATGGATGAGATGCTAGACCTTGCAATAAGTCTTAAGGTAAGAAGATTTATAGTTTTCAATTTTGTTCCGACTGGACGTGGAAAAGATATAATAAAGGAAGACCTCAGCCCTCAGGAAAGAGAAGATCTGTTGAATTTCCTGTATAATAAATGGCAGGCTAAAGTAGGCCCTGACATTTTCTCCACTTCCCCTGAATACTCTAGGGTAGGAATCAACAAGGTTCTTGAAGGTACCGGTAAAACATATGCACCAACTCATTTTGCAACCATGGAAACCGGATATGAAGGGATTGCCATGGCTGAATTTATAGGTGGATGCGGGGCAGGAAGAATTTATGCTGCATTGGAAGATAATGGGGACCTCGAACCATGTGTATTCCTGCCCATAAGGGTTGGAAATGTAATCCATGATGATTTCAAAGAAATATGGAATAAATCTAAAGTTTTGAACGATCTCAGAAATAGGGATGAACTTAAAGGGGTATGCGGAACATGCCCATTCAAGTATTCATGCGGTGGTTGCAGGGCAAGAGCTTATGGCTACTATGGAGATTATATGCAGTCAGATCCCGGATGCATACTGAACAACAGTGCTTACGAGGAAATTGTTATAAAGTTAAACCATGAAGGGGAGGCGGATAAAAATGAAAATCTTGCTTATATCCCCTCCAACTAATTCAGCTATAAAATCAGTAATAGGTGTGACAGGTCCACCATTGGGTCTGGCTTATCTTGCTTCAATGGCAAGATTACAGGGAGATGATGTTAAAATAATAGATTCTCTAGCCATGGATTACACTTTTGATGATGTGGAAAGGGAAATAAAAAAATTTGATCCTGACCTTGTAGGCATCACATCAACCACCTCCATGATGCCTGATGCCTACAATGTTGCATCCATAACCAAAAAATATAATAGAGATATCAAAGTCGTAATGGGCGGTCCACACGTCACTTTTACCCCTGAGCTAACACTCAATGAATCCAAGGATGTAGATTTCGTTGTGATGGGTGAGGGAGAAATTATTTTTTCTAATCTTCTCCATTTCCTGAAAGGAAAAATGGACATAAAGGATATAAATGGACTGGCCTACAGGAATAACGGTGTAAAGGTTAATAGACCACAATCACTGATCAAGAATGTAGATGAAATTCCCCTGCCAGCTATTGATCTGCTTCCTATGGAAAAATACAAGGCGGATGGTAAAAAATTCGGAACGATAATGACATCCCGAGGATGCCCATACAATTGCATATTCTGCTCCTCTTCACTTCAATTTGGAAAAATATGGAGGGGCCACAGCACAGAAAGAGTAATGAGTGAACTGAGAAGGTTGGTAGATGAATATGGAATACATGAAATTGAATTCCTTGATGATACTTTCACTCTTAATTTAAAAAGAGCAATTGAAATTTCGAAAAGGATAAAGGAAGAAGGTCTTGATATACACTGGTCTGCATCAGCGCGGGTTAACCTCTTTAATGATGAAATTGCAAAAGCAATGAAGGAAGCCGGGGCCCATACAATTTATTTTGGAATAGAATCCGGTAACCAAAAAACTCTTGATTTTATTGGAAAGGGCATTAAACTTGATCAGGCAATCTCTTCTGTTCAAAAGGCGAATAGTGCAGGGCTCAATAGCCTTGGTTCCTTCATTATAGGTTTTCCAGATGATACAGTTGAAGATGTCAGGAATACAATAAAATTTTCCAAAAAGGTTAAGGTAAAATTGGCACAATTCACTATAGCCACCCCATATCCTGGAACCAGACTCTGGGATTTTGCTAAAGCCAATAATCTTATAAAAACAATGGACTGGAGAAAATATACAACTCTGAGTCCTGTAATGAGACTAAAGAATTTTACTGACGAAACAATATTGAAATGGTTAGGAAAGGCATACATGAATTTCTATCTCAGACCTTTCTACTTATTGCAGGATCTTATCAGAGACCATGGATTTATTTTTAAGAGGATAATACCTTACTACTCAAAAGCTATGCTTGCATTCAAGCAAGGGGGCCTACTATCCAGGACTGATGGAGACATTCAGTCGCAACCCTCATAGACAATCCATCCCGCCTTCAAAGTTACTATCGTCGCCTCTAACTACATCTAATTATTTTTCCCTTAATTTTTTAGTTATTTTACGATCCTTTCCCCTGCCTATTGGAATTCCATCCAAATTTATTACTGGTGTTATTACCGCTTCAGTGCCGCTTATGAATACTTCGTCTGCAGTAATGAATTCCTCACGGTATATCTCCGTCTCTTAGACATCAATATTATCTCAATTTGCTATGGAGATTTCAGTAACTCTGGTTATTCCTTCTAAAATATTTGTCTCAAGCAATTGTGGAAAATCCTGCCATTCTTGGCAACAAATATATTTTCGGCTGATCTCTTTGGCAATATCACCATTCCCATTTATCTTAATCTAATTGTCAAATCCACGTGCCTTTCCTTCATTAACTGCCAATGAAAAATTTACATAATTACCTCTGGCATTTCCTCAAACGGGAAGTATATAGGATTAAATCCTGACCCAATTTGATAATTTATACCATATCCCATCATTATTTTCTATATTTATGTAGCATGTGGCAGCGGTACGATATAGGGACTGGTCATCTTTCTCTCAGTGGGAATCTGTATATTATCATCGATATAGAAAACAAATGGCCTGATGTAGCAGCTTATGAGAAAATTCTCTCTTAGAATTGTCTAAAAAATTTAATTTTTTATGTAATTTACTAAAATTTTGATAAATTTTTTTATTGACTATTTGATTTCCACAAGGTGACCTATTTGACCCTAAAAACCTTTTTAGAACGAACTAAAACTGTTGATAAAGAAGAGTTTCTAAAATTATTAAAAGATCCTGCTTTTCTTTTTAGGAATACTAAATATGTCAAAAAGGTACATGAAATCAATGACTTAGTAGAAATCGACTTTGTATGGACAAAAATGCATATTACTAAACAATTCGTTGTATTCTTAAAAATTTATAAGGATGAAAATTCGATTTTATACAGTTCTGTGCCAGATTCCAGATATGAATTTAAATTGGTTGTAACATTGCAGAATTTATCCAAGGGCAATTTTAAAATAACGGTAGAAGCTGAAATGGGAGCTGGATTACTTGCCGACTTGATGGGAGAGAAAGACTTTAAGGAATTTATAAATAACCTAATTGATGATGCCATAGATAGGTATATTAAGAAAGAAATTAGTAACTTAGAAATAACTAAGAGCAATGAAAAATCAGGAAAAGATGAGAAAATTATTACAATGGACAAAGTAACATCAAATGAAAAATTTACAAAGTTTGGAGATATATTGCCCCAAGGGATTATCGTAATGCTAAATAGAGGACTGTGGGAAAATGCTAACAGTGAGTTAACACTTTTGCTCTGCGAAAGAAAAGATGATTTAAATCTATGGTTACTAAAATCATTTTTATGCGAAAAATTAAATCGGAAAGATTTGGCCTTAAAATATCTACAATATGTAATAGAAAAGAATCCTAAAATAATTGATGGAGAATTTGGCAAAGCACTGTCTGAAGATTCGACATTATTAAAATTTATAAATCCTGTGCCAACTAAGTAATTAATTCTTGAATTTATTTGATTCTCCTATTTATTTTCATTCCAATAAAGAACCATGAGTCATTTTCCAATACAACTTATAAGGGGCCATAGCTTCCTTGAAATGCATAGCAGTTTCAATAAGCGTCCTGCCAAATGGAAGCTTCAATTAAATACGTCC
Organism: Methanobacteriota archaeon; assembly: GCA_017857235.1. Taxonomy (GTDB): domain Archaea; phylum Thermoplasmatota; class Thermoplasmata; order Thermoplasmatales; genus JAFMDN01. The sequence goes on along the minus strand of JAFMDN010000014.1, from coordinate 24,115 downwards.
GGAAATTATTTATTGTTATAGACAGCTTATTATTAAGTCTTCGATGGAGGGAAGGAGGGAAATCCGCGTACCTCATCGCTGAAGAAACTTAGAACTACAGTACCACCTAAAATCTTAACTTTTCAATAACACAATTTCAATGGATTTCGAAAATTGAATTATCATATTAAGGCATGATCTCTAATTTAACGAGATTGCTGTCTTATCATTATGGAACCATATAAGGAGAGAACTAGAGTTGCTATTATTATCACTGAATATTGGTTTTCATTAATAAGCGAATAGGAAAGTCCCAACGTGGCTATAAGAAGTCCAACTGCCCCTCTACCACTTAAAATCCCGGCAACTCTTCTCGCATCTCTACCATAGAGTTTCTTTGCTACCAGGTAATCGCTGATAAATGGAAGAGTTAGTTCAATCGCAAGTGCGATAATAAGTATTTTTGCATATTCACCTTCTGGCAATGATGTAATTAATCCAGCTATGCTGAAAAATAATGGTATAAAAAAGGAGTTATTTAATATTCTTAAAGTCCCTAGGAGTTTATCATATAATGCTTTACCAAGGATTTCTTCTCTAATTAAAACTCCTGCAAAAAATACCCCGAGAATGAAACTTACTCCAACAAATAGAAATATTGAAGCTACCGCTAGAGAGAAAAGCAGAATAATGGTGAATACTCCTTCTTCCTTGGTTATATCCGAAATGAATTTTATTCTTTCAATGGAGATTCCTTTTTTAATGAATATTGTCATCAATTATAAATATGGAAAAAAGGAAGGCTGTAATAACAATTAACATTATAAATAACCCTTTAAATCCCACATAGAAAATTGATAACACAACAAAGGCAATAAGATCAGAAAGCACAGTAGCAAACAATATTCCCTGCCCGGACTCTGATTTTATCATTCCTGCTCTTATAACTAGAACTGATATTATTGATATGCTAGGAACAGCTATGGCCATGGACATGGATATAGAAGAGCTCAAATTAAATTTAAAAACTAGGACCATTATAGCTGAAAGCAGTATCATGGGAATGATGAATGAGCTTGTTGATAGTATTATGGCTCTTTTTATTCCCTTCTTAAAAAGATCCGTTGTGACTTCTATGCCTATGTAAAGAATTATAAAAAATATTGCTAGATCTTTTATTGAGGATACGTCTTGCGGTTTAATCAAGTTTAATAATAAAGGCCCCAAAATAATGCCGCTTAGTAGCTGCCCAGCTATTTTTTCTAGCCCAAATCTTCCAAAAAGTTCCCCCATTAAGGTAGAGAAAGTTAATATTATTAGGATTGCCACTATAGTTTCCATTTTTAAATTGAATGTGTGAGATAATCTTTTCTTCCACCGTCAACCACTATAACTTGGCCGTTTACATATCCAGAATCTTCAGTAGCGAGGAACAATGCTACTTTGGCCACGTCCTCGACACTTCCCCACCTGCCTATTGTAGTATTTTCCACGAGGAATTTCTTCAGTTGCTCAGTTTCCTCCCTACTTCTTGCACCAATTGTCAAATCTGTTTCTATCCAACCCGGTGCTATGGCATTGCACCTTATTTTTCTATTCGCTAATTCAAGTGCAACTCTTTTTGTGAAGTTGATAACTGCCGCTTTTGTTAAAGAGTAGTATGTTGTATTCATGAAACTTGTACCGATGCCCGCGTTGGATGCTATATTTATGATGCTTGATCCTTCCCTCATAATTTTCGCTGATTCAATTGTAGTGTAAATAGTTCCAAACAAGTTTACATCAAACATTTTCCTGACTTTAGCCTCATCATATTCCAATATGGGCATATTTAACATTATTCCCGCATTGTTTACAAGTATGTCCAAGAAACCAATGTCCTCTTTTATGTATTCTATCATCTTGGAAACTTGTTCCCTTTGAGAAACATCAGCTTTTATCAACTTAACGTTATTATAAATCTCTGAAATAGATCTTGCCTTGCTTTCGTTATTATTATAATTGAGGTAAACGGTTGCACCCTCTTTAGAAAAAGTTTTAACAATCTCTGCCCCTATTCCTCTAGATCCCCCAGTGACCAATGCAACCTTATCTTTAAGCCTCATAATTTTCATATATGAATTATCCTATAAAACAGTATTGAAAATTACCCCAGTAAAGGAATAAAATAAAGTATTCATTCCATATAAAGGTGGTAGTGAAGACCTTAATTATTGCGGAAAAAGCGAGTTCAGCAATTAGGATTGCATCCTCGTTATCTGAATCCGGATTTAAAAGAACTAAAGTTGGATCCATTAATATATTAAAATATGCTAACGGCGAAAATGAGTATTATGTACTTCCATTATCAGGTCACATAATTGAACTAGATTTTCCAGACAAGTTCAATGACTGGAATATTGAGACTCTTAAACAGATGGTGTATGAGGAGCCAGTTAAAAAATTGAAAATTAAGAACTTTGATGCAATTCTCAATAAACTGGTAAGCGACGTTGATCTTGTTATTGTAGCAACTGACTACGATAGAGAAGGGGAATTAATAGGTGTTGAGACTATCAACCTAATAAATAAAAAAATAGTGGTTAAAAGGGCAAGATTTAGCGCACTTACTAAACAGGAACTGCAGCAATCCTTTTCAAATCTTCATGATGTTGATTATAATCTTGCGGCAGCTGCAGAATCCAGAGAAATAATAGACTTGGTGTGGGGTGCCATATTAACCAGATTCTTCAGTATAGAAACTAAAAGACTGGGAAAGAATTTCATATCTGTCGGGAGGGTTCAGTCCCCCACACTGGCAATATTAGCCGACAAGGAATTGGAAATAAGGAATTTTCAACCTGAAAAATATTACGAACTCAGCCTTGATGTTAATGGTTTCAAATTCAGTTACAAAGGTAACCCATTGAAAACAGTTGAAGAGGTTGAAGAAATAGTTCAAAATATAAAAAATAAAGAGGCTGTACTGGAAAGAATAACTACCAAGGAAAAAATAATATCAAGGCCTATTCCGTTCAATACTACAGAATTCCTAAAAGAAGCTAATTACATAGGTATTGGTGTTGAAAGGGCAATGACAATAGCAGAAGCCCTTTATCAAAATGGAAAAATTTCATACCCAAGAACTGACAACACCGTATATCCAAGAACTTTGAGTATGAGGACAATACTTGAGAATCTAAAGAATTCGCACCTAAAAAATGAGATTAAAAAGCTTGAAACTGAGAGCAGATTAATTCCTTCGAGGGGCTCCGTTGAGACGAGCGACCACCCACCAATATATCCAGTAGCCCCTTTGGAGAAGGTTGGAGGAGATTACTTCAAAATTTATGACTTAATCCTTAGGAGATTTTTGGCTACTATTGCTGAAAATGCCAAAGCCGAGGAAAAGGAATTCATTTTGAAGGTAGGCAATTATGAGTTTTCTTACACATCCCTGGTAATAAATGATAAGGGCTGGATGAAATATTATCCTTTCCATCAACCCAGGGAAAAAGAACCACCTTCATTTGAGAAAGGCGATGTCATAAACGACTATAAAATAAAGAAGGAGGAAAAGAAAACCACACCTCCCCCGAGATATTCCCAAGGTTCACTTGTTGAAAAGATGGAAAGTTTGAATCTCGGTACAAAAAGTACAAGGCATGAAATTATAAAGAAACTTTATGATAGAGATTTCATTGAGGGGAATCCCATTTATGTAAAACCGCTGGGTATGGCGCTTGTTGAATCACTTAAACTAAACAAGGTTGAAATTGTAGAACCGGAAATGACAGCTAGGCTGGAAAAGGATATGGATAAGATTGCCAATGGCGAAAAAAGAGAGGAAGAAGTGCTCAATGAAAGCAGAGAACTCCTTTTAAGAGTTGTGGATGAACTCATCAGTCGAGCAGGAACAATAGGTAAGAAATTCCATGAAACTTTACAGAATGAAAAAATAGTTGGAAAATGTCCTAAATGTGGTGCACCATTAATAATGGAAAGCACCAAAGATAAAAGATATATCAAATGTATTGGTGAAGCTAATGACCTTTTTTTCTTCCTGCCTAGGGAAGGTAAGATAACTTTTACTGATGAAAGATGTCCAGATTGCGGTTTACCATTAATCAAGGTATATTATAAGAAAAGGGCTCCTGAAGTTAGGTGTATAGATCCAAAATGTAAATTTAACAGAGATAGGGAAGAGCTTGGAAAGTGCCCTGTTGACGGTGGCACCTTAGTTTTGAGGACTAACAAGAGAGGTGGGAGGTTCGTTGGTTGTTCCAATTACCCAAGGTGCACCTTCACCGCATCAATACCAAAAAATGGGCAGGTGTTTCCCACTGGAAAAACCTGCGAAATTGATGGTTTCCCCATTGTTAAAGTTGTATTTAAAAAAGGAGAGGAGGAAATTTGTCTGAATCCGGAGCATCAGAAGTCCTTGAAAAAAACCAAAAAAGAATAAATAGATACTATTTCATAGTTATTTTCATTGTAGCAAACGCTATTGCCTTCATACTCCTACCAATCTATGTAAACCCTTACACTGAAGAAATTAAATCCACGTCAGGAAGCTCCTACAGTTTTCCTATACTCTATGTGATACTAATTGTATCTTTTGCCGCATTTTTCATATTTATGGCCAGGTCTAAAAGAGTTTCATTACTGAAGATTTTAATTTACATTTTCACAGGATACGCTTTGCTTGTGATAATGAATTTAGATCTATCCTTCTTGAACCCATTCGTCGATTTGATTATTTCCATTATTGCCACAGTTTTAATTATTTATTTCACTTATAAAGGAAGCTCAATCTCTTTAACCGCTTTGGGATTAATACTCGGATCTGGAGTAGCTCTATTATTAGCATCAATATTTGATTTCTACATAACAGTTATAATAGGTGCCATCTTTAGTATATATGATGCTTTATCTGTGGTATTAATAGGGAGTATGGTGGAAATGGCCCAGACGGCCATGGACCATAAGATGCCCCTATTATTCACTTACGGTGAAAGCGATGAGAAAATAGCTATGGGTTTTGGGGATGTTATAATTCCGACCTTTGTCCTTTTCTCTATACTCATAAACTTTGGATTACAGGCCTACCTGTATTCATTCATCTTTGCCTTAATTTCATTCTTGCCGATTAATATTTTAGCTTCTAAGAGACCACAACCCGGCTTGCCATTTTTAATAAATGCTATCTTCCTTGGAATAATTCTTTTCTTGCTTTTCCCTAAATAATCCCTCCTAAAAATCCATTCTTTATCGAAATTGAGTTAAAAACATTATTAAGTTATCCGTTCCTATGATGGTCGGAAAGAATCAAGTAGATTAATTGAGGTAAGAAAGATTTATATATGTCTTATGACATATTGATGCATAGAAACTGACATATGTCATACAGTGATGTAAAATGTTCTTAAAATCAATAGAATTGGAAAATTTCAAATCCTTTGGCAGGAAAACAGTTATAGAGTTCAGGAAAGGTTATACTGCCATAACGGGTCCAAACGGTTCAGGAAAAAGCAATATAGGAGATGCATTGCTTTTTGTACTTGGAACAAAGAGCAATAAATCACTCAGGGCCCAGAAATTAACTGATTTAATATACAAGAACCAGAACGGAAAAATGGCTTCCTATCTGAAGGCATCTGTAACTTTTGATAACTCAGATAGGGCAATACCACTAGAATCCAATGAAGTAACCTTTACCAGGGTTGTCCGGATAAATGAACAGGGAGACGATTATTATTCATCTTACTTCATTAACGATGAAAAGGCGAGATTGCAGGATTTTGAATTCTTATTAGAAAGAGCTAAAATTTTTGCAGACGGATACAACTTCGTAAGGCAGGGTGATATTACTAGAGTAATCGAGATGTCCCCGAATGAAAGAAGGCAAATACTGGAGGAAGTAGGGGGAATAACTGCATATAATGAGGAAATAAATAAAGCGAGAGATGAAAAGAACAAGGTATCAGAGAACCTACTAACCATATCCACCTTACTTACTGAAATATCGAGTAGAGTCCAACTTTTGAGCAACGAAAAGGAAGTTGCAGAGAAATATCTTGAAAAGAAAAACAGGATTTCCCAGCTTGAAGGTGTTCTCCTCCATAGAAGGAGAAGATCCATAGAATCAGAGATTTCGGCACTCAATGAACAGATAAACAAGATTAAGAATGATATGCTGAACAATGAAAATGAGATATCCAAAGCTAAGAAAGAGAGCGAAAACATTGATGGAGAAATAAGCCATATGGAGGGTGATAAGAAATCTATTGAAAACCTTGAGAAATTAAAAAACGAAATCGATTCCCTTAAACTGACGATTGCCAAATTGGAGATGGAATACGAAAATCTTGGCATTAGGATAAATCAATTGAAGCAAGACCAAACAAATCTCAATAAGGAGAAGGCATCATATTCAACCAAATTAAAATCTTCCGAGGAAAATTCACAATCCTTGAGTTCCGAAATAACCGAACTAAATCAAAAATTATTAAATTTGGAAAATGAAAGAAAATTAATTGAGGAAAGGAATTCTGCCGTGCTCAATCAGAGTAAAGAAATTCTTGACAGAATGGATAAGTTACATAAAGACAAAGATGATATTACGAATAAACTTTCTTCCTTTACTAATAAACTTACATCGCTAAACGCATATAGAAACAATCTGAACAAAGAGCTCTCGGATCTAGAAGAGGCCATCGGTACTCTGGAATTTTCAATCAGGGACATTGAGTGGCGCATTAAAAATACTTCACAAACTCCAAAGGAGGTAGATTCCCTCAAAAAGAGATACCTTGAATTAAAAGATAAGATTTATAAAATGAAAGCTGAGGAATCAGGAATTACAAAAGAAATTGAAAATCTACAAAATGAAATTGGAAAGGCACAAGGTGCCAAGCTTTCGGGCATATGGGAAAGCATTGATTTTATCATGAGGGAGGCTGCTGATGGAAACCTAAAGGGAATAAAGGGGACAGTAGATTCTCTTATAAAATACGATCCGGAGTTAAATTTTGCCGTACAGGCAGCAGGTGGCAACAGGCTTTATTCCATAATAGTTGACAATGATGAGAATGCTCAGGCAGCTATAGAACTCCTTAAAAAGAGGGGAAAGGGGAGATTAACATTCCTGCCTATAAACAAAATGATACCGGTAAGACCGAAAGGAAAAAGCATTCTTCTAATGAACGACCCAAGAACCATGGGATTGATCATAAATCATATTGAATTTCCTAAAGAAATTGAAGCCGCGGTTACTTATGTTTTTTCTGATACAGTATTGGTCAAAAATCTTAATCTTGCCAGGGAAGTTATGGGAGGAGTAAGAATTGTTACCCTCGAAGGAGATCTTATTGATCCCACCAACGCTATGACTGGTGGCCAGATGGCCAAAAGAGATCTGGATAAAAATTATGAACAGCTTAATGCAAAATTGACAGAACTCAGGCAAAGGCGCGAAGAGTTAAGAAGGAATATAGAGGATTACGATAGTGAGATGAGGAAGTTAGCAGAACAGCTAAACGAAATAAACCTTAAAGTTGGAATGGAAGAAGGAACTATACAGCAGTTGAAAACACGGAAAGATGAGATGGAAAAGGAACTAGAAATCAAGAGAAATCAGGTATTAACAAAAAAGAGGGAGCTTCAAAATATTGAATCTGAAATTGAAAATATAAATAAACAGATAAAAGAGTTAGAAGAAAGCACAAATAAGATTGATTTAGAATTAAATAATTTGAAAGAAAAGAAGGATAAATTCCTCAACTCAACTGACAGGGATCGCATAAAATCGTTAGATTTAGAAATATCACAGATAAAAAAGGAATTGGAGCCCTTAAGTTTGCAGAAAAAAACAATTGATGATGAAATAATTGCTTTAAATGAAAGAATATCAAACATCAATAAACAGCTGAGTACCATAGAGATGGACATTTTAAATAATAACAACAATAGAAGTAAGCTCGGGAAGGAAATAGCTGAACAGAAAACCAAATTGGAGGCAATGAACGGGGTCTATTCGCAGATGCAAAAAGATGCAAAGGAAAAAGAGAGCAAATTAATGGATCTCATCAATAAAAGGAACCAAATAAAGACAAAAATTGAAACTCTGGAATCTCTGAATAAAACCAATTTTGATTTCAAATTGCAGCTTGAAAGTAAATTAGATGAAGCTAAAAGGAGGTTAGATGAAACGCTCAGGGAAATAGGGGAGAAAAATGCAAAAGAAATACAGATACAACTGACTAATGAAGAAATTAAGAAAGAAGTAATTCTCCTCGAAAATCAATTAAAGCAAATGGAACCTGTTAATCTCAAAGCAATTGAGGATTACGCCTCTGAGAAACAGAGAATGGATGAGTTGAACAATAAGAAGACGACCCTGGAAAATGAAATGGAGAAACTTAACCAGTTAGAGAAGAAACTGGAAGAGCAAAAGAAAGTAATATTCTTGGATGTCTTCAATGAAGTCAACAGAAACTTCATAAATATTTATGCAGAATTAACAAATGGTCAAGAGGGTTATCTGGAATTAGAGAATTTAAGCAATCCTTTTGATGGTGGCCTTATAATAAAAGCTTCTTCAAAAGGAAAGAAAGTGGATAATCTTGTTTCCTTATCAGGTGGAGAGAAAAGCTTAGCTGCACTGGCACTGATTCTTGCAATACAGGAATATGACCCTTCCCCAATATATTTCATGGACGAAGTGGATATGTTCTTGGATGGTGTTAATGCTGAGAACGTAGGAAGGCTTTTCAGGAGAAATTCGGAAAGGGCACAGATAATAGCAGTTACATTGAGAAAATCCACGATGAAATATGCTAATCAGATGATAGGTGTAACCTACCAGGATAGGAGCAGTATGACATTCACAAAGGACCTCACACAGGAGGTGTCAATGGCATGAGCAACATATCTGAATTTATACTGGACACTGAAGAAAAAGAGATAATTCAAAGGGCAATAGAAAATGAGGTTTCAAACCTAGAATCCAGGAAATATGAAATAATTCTCAAAGCATTGGAAATAGTGGAAAAATACAATTTTGATCCCTGGAACCTGGATCTTGCAAAATTTGTAGACATATTCATGAATGAGATAAACCAAGAATTCAGGGACTTTCCAGTGGCAGGAAGAATTGTTTACATGGCATGGCTCAATCTCAGGAACAAATCAGAAAGAGTGATACCCAAAACCGAGCTCAATGATGATAGCAATTATGGGCTAGATGATGGACTGGACTATTTTGTGGAACCAAAATACGAAGGCGAAGAATTTCAGGTTTCTCTTTCATATATACCAGAAGATAAAAGAAATATATCTATCCATGACCTGATTGATGCAATAAAAAATGTTAAGTTCATCTCTAAGAACAAGAAGAAGGAACCTAAGAGAGTTATCAGCGAAGCCGGGGAATATTCCCATCCTGAGGATATGTATCTAATAATAAGGGAAATCTGGAACAGGATTATAGAAGTAGAATCCGAAACATTTCCCATGGATTCCATAAGTTCGGGTGAGCTTGAAGATTCCCTCGATGTATTTGTTTCATCCTTATACCTTTCATTTTATGGAAGGATCCTGCTCTCACAGGAGGTTCCCTACGGAACCATATGGATAACAGTGGTAGATAAGAATAATGTTGGTTCCCCCATACCTGAGACAAAAATGGATGATGCTTTTGCCATATGATTTTAATTGATGACAAAGGTAGAAAGGTTAGCTTACCCGATGAACCCCAAAGGATAGTTTCTCTTAGCCCATCCATAACGGAAACTCTGTTCAGAATAGGTAAAGGTGAAAATATAATTGGTGTGACACCGTTTTGCGTAAGACCGAAAGAGGCACAGAAAATTAGGAAAATCGGAAGTTACGGTTATGCGAGGATAGACCTCCTTAAAGAGCTTAATCCGGATCTAATATTAATGGTCTCTGGCTACCAAGATAAATTGGGGGATGAGCTTTCAGAGTACTTCCCTGTTTATACCATTGATCTTCCATTCAACCTTTTCTCAATTTTTGACCTTATTTTGAAGACAGGAATTGTTGTTAACAGGGTCCATGAATCGAGAGAATTGGTAAGTGAACTCTATGAAAAGCTCATATCAATCGAAAGAAAAGGAAGAGGATTAAGGTTATACTATGAGATTGACCTTGGCGGGCCAGTAACCTTTGGATCATTGAGCTATATAAATCATGGCTTTTCTTTTTTAGGGTTTGAAATTTATGGTTCAATGATAAGGAAGGAATGGTTCGTTCCGGATTTCGATGATATACTGGAGTTTGATCCAGAGATTATTATTTTTGAGCCCAAAATGTTCTCGAGAGCTTCGAAGGAAAAATACTTCGAAGAAATTGCAAAGAGGAAATGGGAAGGAATAAGGGCAGTTAAAGAGGATAAGATATTTCTGACACCTTCCCAATACGATTTTTTTGCCCATCACGGCCCCTCCTATATTGAGGAGGCTTTGCCCTGGGCCTCAAAAATCATATAAATTTTTGCATCACGTAGGCGTCGCTGCCATCATTATAGTAAGCTGGTAGCATATTGGAGATTATGAAGCCCATTTTCTTATAGAGGTTTATTGCAACTTTGTTAGAAGTTTTAACTTCCAATCTCATTTTTTCTACTTTTAATTTTTTTGCCTCTTCCTCGAATAGCTCTAAAAGCCTTTTTCCGATCCCCTGCCCTCTGAACTCCTTATCCACGGCTATAATCATAATCCTTGCTTCTTTCTCTCCGTTTACGGAACCACAAATAAAACCAACTACGTTTTCCCTTTCCATTGCTACTATAAAACCAGAAGGCCAAGAATAATATATATCTATAAAAATAAAATCTGAGTAAATTTCTGTTACATTCTTCCTCGAGAGTTCAGTAACCTGGTGAAGCAGATCTGGTGTGAACCTCCTGAACTCTATGGAACTGATCAGAAAGTGGACACCTCTCCTTTCACCAGCATGTTTGTTATTCTGTCAAGGTGGGCAAGCCAATCATCGGCTATCCTCTGGAAATCTTTCTTGTATCTCTCTGCAGTCTTCTGGTCAGCGCCTACGATCTGTATGTTTGCCACATGTGGATCATCTATAGGTCTTCCGATTTGTGAGACTATTCTTACATGAATTTCCTTAACTTCTCCATTAGATTCCTTGTAGCAGTCTTCAGCTATTTTCCATGCGGCCAGATTGTAGAGTTTACCAACATGTGTTACAGGGTTCTTTCCGGCCGCAGCTTCCATACTCATTGGCCTGTATGGTGTTATCAGACCATTTACCCTGTTACCTCTTCCTACTGAACCATCGTCACCGTTTTCCATGGATAAACCTGTAACTGTAAGATAGTATATGTTTTCCTTAGGGTTGTCTGCTGTGTTAACATAAACATTTACATTTCTCTTTACCTTGGATTGAACCCTCTTTTGTATTAATTCCTTGGCTTTTTCCTTAATATCAATATACTGTTCTGGCGAGCTTACATACCTGTCAACCATTGCAATTGCAGTTGTGAGGTTTATTGTGTCTCCCTTCCTGAAGCCCATAACCTTTACATCATAACCAAGGGCTTTTAAAACACCCTTCAATTCGCCATTTATGTACTTTTCAGCTTCCAATACCGCCTTTTCAGTTTCGGAAAATGGTGCAAAACCAACACCAAAGGAAGTATCATTTGAGAGCAACTTTGAGGTATCGTAAAGTGATCTGAGATCGACAGATCCCTGTCCTATTCTGCAATCAATAGTTACGTCTGTCTCTACATCTAAGGTATCAAAATGTTTTTTTAGATAATCTAAAGCTGCCTTAGTTGCAATACTTCTGTGGGGAATTCTTTCACCATTTACCGAAGTGGTTGCCCTTCCTGAGAGTAATATGTAAACAGGCTCAAGCACCTTACCTCCCCCAAATTTAGGGGCAGCTTGACCACCTACAACTTCTACCTGATCTGTGTTATGGTGCAAAATTCGACCATAATGCTCCAAGTAATATTTGGAAAGCGCCCTGCTGACTGACTCTGCTATTCCATCTGAAACAGAATCTGGGTGGCCTATTCCTTTCCTTTCAACGATTTCCACTTCCCTTTCTTCTACAGGAGCTTGTGGTAAAGATTCTACAACTATGTTTCTTTCCATCAAAGATTCCTCCGATATTCAGTTAATATTTATCACAAATTAAAATTTTTTTAGTTTCCAAGGGATAAAAATTTAACAATTAAAACCCGATAATCAATTATGGAAAATGGTAAAAATGCCATTATTTCAGCCTGGTCCAAGGACGGAATCGAAAAATTCGCAAAGTTTCTCGTTGAAAATGGCTACAATATATATTCTACGTCTGGTACATTGAAATATTTGAAGGAAAAAGGTATTGATTGTTTGGATGCTTCAAACCTGGCTAAAATCCCTGAAATGTTTAACGGGAGATTAAAAACTCTTTCTTCATACCTATTAGGTGGAATATTGGCATTGGACAGAAATGATCCTGATCTAAGCAGATACAATATGGTTCCAATTGACCTTGTTATGGTTTCCCTTTATGATTTCATTGATTCAATGAAGTCAAAGAATAAAGAATATGAAGAGATGATAGAGTTGATAGATATAGGTGGGGTCACGCTTCTTAGAGCAGCAGCCAAGAATTACACTAGAGTGATTGTTGTACCTGGTAATGATTATATGGAATTTGTAATGGATAGAATGAAAAATGGTGAATTATCCCTGGAGGATAGAAAATATCTCGCTTCTGAAACTTTCCATTTGACATCATATTATGATTATGCTATATCCTCATACTTTGGGGAATCCACTAACTACTTTAACCTGGCCGGTAAATCCTTCATAAAATTGAGGTACGGAGAAAATCCCCATCAAAAGGCTCGAACATACAATCTCTTTAAACCATTCTTTTCTGTCGTAAAAGAAGGAAAAGAGCTCTCATACAACAATATTCTAGATGCCTGGACAGCATGGGAATTGGTAAACAGGTTAGATAGCAATTCATGCGTTGTTATAAAACATAATTATCCTTGTGGAGCAGCCACTGGAGACAATTCACTCGAAATGGCATTTATGAGTGATGAGGTTTCTGCTTACGGTGGGATACTGGCCTGTAATCGTCCTCTGAAAAAGGATGACTGGCATATATTGAAGGATAGGTACATTGAGGTGGTTATAGCCCCTGACTATGAAAATGAACTATTAAATGCCATGGAAAAGAAGAAAAATCTCAGGGTTTTAAGGGGACACTATGATTATTATAATGTTCCAGATGTAAAAATTGCTGGAAACATTATATTGGAACAGGAATGGAATGTTAAGAAAGAACTCAATTTTAAAATTGAAACAGGCAATCCTCCTGCAAAAATATTAAATGATTTAATTTTTGGCTGGGAGTTGGTAAAAACATTGAAAAGCAACGCTGTGGCCATTGTAAAGGATCTTCATTTGAAATCTTCAGGTGCAGGACAACCCAATAGGGTTGATTCCGTAAGAATAGCACTTGAAAAAGCGAAGAGCCTGGGAAGGATAGATGATGATTCCCTTTTGATATCGGACGGTTTCTTCCCCTTTGTAGATAATTTGGAATTAATTCATGAATTTGGCATAAAAAACGTGGCAGCACCTCTAGGTAGCATTAGGGATAATGAAATATTAAAGTATGCTTCTGATAAAGGTTTAAATTTCATATCGGTGGGTGAAAGAGCATTCAAACATTAGGCAATGTACCTAAATTTATGCTCCTTAGTTTCATAAATTTCACCAGAATTTAAGAGACTGGAAAGTGCATCCTCTATTTCTTTGGTTGTCATTGAATTTTCTAATGATTTAACTATTTCGTCAATGGACATCTCACCCCTCGATTTTATTAACCCCAAGATTTTTTCATTCGTTGAACTTTCACTCGATAACCTAAAGCTTTCCAGTAATGCTTCATACCTTGATACATCAAATCCCAGATTTTCCTTAATTCTATAATAAATCCCCTCTGCGATGTAATTTGATTTGGTAAGGACCGAAATTTCTGACAAATCCTTTGCACCTGAACTTATTAACTTCTTAACTATGTTTAGTCTGTCCTGTAGAGACTTCATAGTATGAAGGCGATAATACTGTAGTTCCAGATCGTTAATTTCTCTAAAATTTTCAGCATATATGTTCCTATCCTGGCCAGAATTCTTCTCCTTAAATGTTAACGTAGCAGATATTATAACATAAGAGTTTATCTGTAAATCCCATATTCTTTCAGGATTTCCAGTGAAATACTGTCCTATTAGAAAGTAGAACTCATTGTTCTGGTCAAGAATCTTTATCATTTTCCTATCATTTTCTTCCATCCTATTTTGTACTTGCCCTACCATTATGAATTTCTTGAATAACAAACCAAGTCCTGAGATGTTAAGATTTTCTCCGTTAAAGTTAACCGGACTTGAATCCCTCAACTCTCCACCTGTGATCAAATATGCGGGCCTCATGTAAATTCACCCCTCAGTTTCTCAATGGAAATCTTATAATCATCTTCTGTGAATTTTTGAATTTCCACAATCTCCATGTTTGTTCTGGCTTCCTCTCCGGAATTGGAACGTGAGGATCTGTAAGCAGATACTTTTACCTTAAATTCATTTAAGGCTAATTCATTTAATCTCTCCCTTACCAGTGATATGTCAAGACTGGCTAGAGATGATTTAACTGCGTCTTCACCAATTAGTTTTATTAATAAAGATTGGTATAAAGTTGCATATTGAGATGAGAATCCATCATCTATTATTGCAGTAACTCTAATTATTCGTGCTGGTTTTGCTTCAGGGTGAAGATTACACCTGCCATCTCTTACCACCCTTCCGCATTCAGAACAGACATCCACAAAAGGATTCTTTGCTATGAAACCTAAAATCCTAACATTGATCTCAATCTCACCGCTACCGTTTTCAGCTAACTGATATAGATTTTCTGGCTTACCGGCCCTTCTCAATACTTCTATTTTAGAATTTTTATTAACATTTAGATATAATTTATTGTTGTAAATCTTAGGGTATGCACCATGAAACCTAACGAGTCCCTCCTCTAAATCAATATCCCAGGCCCTTACTTGAATTGTGCCCGTAGAGTCTGTAAGTATTCCAACCGTTAATCTTGATTGCTCACCTTTTACCGGCCTATTTTTTTCAATTATACGCAATTCGCCTTCTACACTGATGAACTTCATATCTGGATTTATTTTAGAAATTGTAACCAGTTCTGCCTGACCATCCGATCCCCTTTTTAGCGGGGTTATTTCTGAGTTGTTTCTTGTCTTTAGTCTTAATTTATTGTTAAATTCGTCACCTACCACGTTTTTAATTAAAATTGTATCACCTTCTCCTATTTTAGGTGGATCAAATATAGTTATGGGAATAGCTCCTGAATTATCCCTAATAATACCTGTAAGCATCTTATGCCTTTTTCCGTTTCTTTCAAATTCTTTGTAGCTGATATTTGTTATCTTTCCAACCACAGTTCCTTCAAAATCTTTTGTTACGGAGCTAATCCTTTCACCATCGAATAAAACAGATATATCACCTTGGAAATCCTCAACAACGTTTAATGCCACTATTATCGGAGGTTCTGTTGATTCCAACAATCTTTTATCGAACTCCATAGCAGCATTTTGATCGTTATTAGTTGCCTTCAATATTTTTTCTTTAATTTCCTCTATAATTTCATCTGGCAATGCAGCACCCACTTCAATAATAAGTATAAATTAAAAAATGTTATTAATTCAAATATCCAAAACAATGTAATCGTACATATGTGCCCTAGTTATAATCTGGAATTCATCCACTTCCTCCAAGAAGAGGATATACCTTTCTCTCCCAAAATTAATTCCTTTCCTTTTGAAAAATTCCCTTGGTCTTGTTATTGACATCTCTATTATCTGAGATGGTGAAATCCTGTAAATTCCTCTCTGATATCTGTAGAGGAAATCAATTTCAGAAAATATATCGGGTTCTGTAACAAAAGCATTATCAGTACCCAGCAGTAAATGAGCGTTATTCTTAAACAGTTTTGAATAATCCGGTCTTTTTCCATAAAAAATGTTTGATCTGGGAGTTATTACCCAATATATTCCTTTTTCAGATATTGTTCTTATTTCATCCTCAGTAGCCTCTATGCCGTGTATTATAAAATCTGGGGATAACTGGAGAAGCATATCTAAATTTTCCCTTACGTTTTCACTGAAATGTATGGCAAAGAGTTTTCCATTATTCATTGCGATTTCCCTCAATTTTAGCAGAAATGAAAAATCATGGTCAGATAAAGAACTCATTGCAAATCCCCATGATCTTTGTATTAAGATATTGGCTTCATCTAAATTAGATGGCCTTGATAAAAATATACCTTTTATCCCACGGAACTCAGGTATAAGTTCAAAACCTTTAAGTCCCTGTTCCCTGAAATCTATAAATGCATATAATCCCAATTTATTCATGAAATCTATTGATCTGAGCATCCCCATTGAAATCTTACTTTGATCTGTTGAATTTAAATGTCTCATCTTAAAACCATTAGGGCCTACTATTTCTGGAAGAGTTCCAATAGGCTCTTCACCTATAAAGCTATCTCCAAGATGTGTGTGAAAGTTTACTGGCGCAGGGATTATGGTTCCAAAATATTGAGGCTCCCCTTCCCTAATTTCCTCAATACCTTTAGGAGTAACTTTGAATGTACCGTTTTTAAGTTTATTTCCTATCAAAGCTTTGCCCTTAATGATTATATCTGGCATCTCTCCCCAATATAAACATTTATTAAATCTCTTTCAATCTTAACATATTGATAATTAAAAATTTCAATGATTTGGCAAGGACAGATGCTAGAAAATTGCTATTAGAAATAATGGAAAGTGCTCTACTTGAATATTCACCTGATAATTATTTATTCCAATATCTTAAGAATAATGATCCCATGAAAATGGTCCAGGAACTTACTGTCATTTCTATTGGGAAAGCTTCCGTGAAAATGGCTATTGGAGCAATTAAATTCTACAAGAATAGAATCAAGAGGTGCATTATATTAACTAATGAGGATAATATAGACATTTCATTTTTTGGTGGGATTAAAGGTGATTTGTATATTTTGAAGGGGGATCACCCTTTACCAGGAGAAAATAGCTTAAATTCCAGTAAAAAGATTGTTGATTTAATTTCCAATGAGTCGAATCCAATCCTATTTCTAGTATCCGGCGGGGGATCTGCAATGCTTGAATACCCCAGGGTGAATATTGATGAATACAATAGGATAATAAAATGTCTAATGGATAATGGTACTGATATTTACGGCTTAAACAACGTCAGGTGCTGCCTTTCTAATGTTAAATGCGGAAAACTCTTAAATTACTACAAGGGGGATCTTTGGGTATCTCTAATTATATCAGATGTACCGGGGGATGATCCACGTATCATATCATCAGGGCCTTCTGTACCGTGGGAATACGATCTTAATAATTTAGGAACTAAAATATTAACATGCAAGTTAGAATGTGCTGATCAGGTAAACGAATTCTACTATAAAGGAAAGCTCATTAACTCCATAATATTGAAAAACAGGCATTTTCTTGATTATATTAGCCTTAAACTTCTTGAGAATGGCTATGAAGTAATTGATTTGGGGTCAGGAATAAACATGGAAAATGAAAGATTAGCGCACTGGATTTTAGAGATTTATAAATTCTCCCTTGAAAGCAAAAGAGATAAATTTGCAATAATAGGTGGGGGAGAAACAACTGTAAAAGTAAAAGGTAATGGGAAGGGTGGCAGAAATCAAGAATTAGCACTTAGAGTTTTGAAGGGGGCAGAAGGAAATTTTACATTCATGGCTATAGGAACTGATGGAGTAGACGGGAATTCTATAGCCGCAGGAGCTATAGTAGACGATAATGATTTCAAATCTTCATACTACAAGGATATTGATGCCTATCTCGAAAATAATGATAGTTTCACGCTATTAACCCTCATGGATGATGCCATAATTACTGGAAAAACCGGAAACAATGTTTCGGATATTTTTATGCTTATTCATAATTAGAATCACCCCTCAGGTATGAGAGGATACCTGCTGAAATTAATAGCACAAATGAAAATAAGAAGGCAATTTTTAACCCTTCGAGAAACGTTTCTGTTAAGCCCCCTTCTATTTTATTTGTCCCCAAAAATACCTGAAAAGCAAGGTACCTTGGCACAGCTAAAGATGATACTGTTATAGCTATTACATAGCTTAGCAATGTACCTATGCTCCCCAGTGTCCTAACCACCCCCGAAACCACACCATAATATTGCTTTGGTGAACTTGACATTATAGCCTTATTATTGGAAGGCCAAAACATCGCAGCACCCAGACCGGTTATTAATGTAATTAGAGATACATAAATAACAGGTGATGAAGAATCCAGCATTGCATATAATACGACACCTAAGGCCATTAATAGAATACCTAAAGTTGCAACATTTTTTGGTCCTTTTGAGTCAGCCATTTTTCCCATATAAGGTGCCATTATGCTTGATAAAATATACCCGGGCAGAAGTATAATCGAGGCAATTAGTGGAGTAAAACCCCTTATCCCCTGTAGGTACATTATTAGAAGGAATACCACGGCCAAATAACCCAAAGCTTGAGTAAAGCTTGCCAGCAGTGAGTACAGTAAGTGTTTTTCTCTGAAAACCTCAAAATTTATCAATGGTGATCTCATCCTTTTCTCTAAAAAGTAAAATGGTATCCAAAGTGAAATAGATAACAACAACTCCAATGAATTCCTGATGTTTAACCCATATGTGGAAATATCAATGGCAGCATATGAAAGCAATCCCAGCGATGTACCCAGAATCACCATCCCTGGTATATCTATTCTTGAAGTTGTCTTTTCGTTATCTTTTAAATATTTAATACCCAAGAAAAGGGCAAATGCACCAATTGGAACATTTATGAAAAATATAAATCTCCATCCAAAAAATGTTGTTATAATTCCGCCCAAGAGGATTCCTATTGCGGCACCAATATTCCATCCTGTTGTAATGTAACCGAATGCTTTCCCTCTCTCCCTTATATCAAAATAATCAGATATAATTGCATTACCATTTGCTTGCATCATTGCTGCTCCAAAAGCTTGAATTATTCTTGAATATATTAGGAAGCTTATGTTTATGGATAAACCTGCGAGGAGGCTTCCAAGTGTAAAAATTGCAAAACCCAAATTATATATCCTACCTCTTCCGAATGTTTGACCTAATGATCCCAATTGCGTAGTAAAAATTGATAAAATCAGCAAATATGTTAAAATTATCCAGATTGAATAGTACAGTGTGGTTCCTAAATCATAATTTATAACCGGCAGAGAAAGGATAACTATTGTTGAATCAATGGCACTCATTAGGCTTCCCAGCATTACCACTAATAGTATAAGCCTCTTAACATTCATTGAAATCTTGATATTAATAAGCTTAATTAACTTTAAGAGAATTTATAAATGAAATGTGAAGCTAAAATTAAGGAATTTACAGAAGCAATTGCAAACTAATGCCAAACAAAATTATAAATGGTATGGGTAGATAAAATTCCTTGAAAATTGTATCAATATGCTTCCTCCCTATCCAGTGGACCGAAATAATAATTATTAAACCGCTTAATAAATTAAAAATTAAATTCAAAAAACCTAAACTGCTTATAATTAAAAATGCCAAAGAAACGAGATTTATCATTAGTACCGGTACTTTAATTTTACCTTGAGATAACACGGGTATGGATTTTATTCCCTTTGTTCGATCAAACTCTCTGTCTTGATCCTGATAAATCACATCGAAAGAAGCAATCCATAAAGCAACAAATACAGAATAACCGTAAAGCTGCCATTGCATGGGAAAAGAACCACTGATCCCGACATATCCTGCCAATACTATTATACCTATTGAAATACCAAGAATAAAGTGCGATATTATTGGTATTCTCTTGGTTAAGGGATATAAATAAAACGAAAGCAAGACTATGGGGGAAAGTAGTCCAGCTAGAATGTTCAATGAAAATGCAACCAGAATGAATAAAATGGATGAAATAATAAGAATTGTACGTGCTTCTGAAATTTTTATTTCTCCGGTTACCAATTCTCTATGCTTAGTTCTTGGATTTTCTCTATCAAGTGGAAGATCCAGAAGTCTGTTTATTGTCATCCCTGATATTCTGGCTAGGATTGCTGCAATTGCAATTAAAATTATTTTTATGTATGGAAACGCAATATGCGTCTTTAGGAGCCCCAGTTCAATTCCAATAAATACAAATGGCAAATCAAAGATTGTATGTTCGATACGAATAAATTTTAAAAATGTTTTTAATCTAGAATCCATATTTTTCTATCTTACCTTTCAGTATTTCATATTCGTTCATTTCAATTTTCTCTGGCCATTCTCTAACAACCCCTTCCTCTCTGGTCTTTACTGTTGCATCAATTATCATTTTCCCCGAAAGATTTGGTAAAAAAGATGCATGGTCTAGAGAATCTGCCGGGGCTCTTGGGATTATAACTACATCTCTCGATGGATCGGTCCTTGTGGCTATGGCCCATAAAACTTCACTCTTATCCTTTACATTAATGTCTTTATCTACGACAATAACGTATTTGCTGAACATTAACTGCCCCTGTGATAGAACAGCCATGCCTGCTTTTATGCCTTGACCCGGATATTTTTTATCAATTGAAACAATGGCAATATCGTTTAGAACTCCTTCCTCTGGCAAAAAGATGTCTACTATGTCGGGTATTAACAATTTAATTGCGGGTAAGAATATTTTTTCAATTGCATGGCCTATTACAACATCTTCATTCCAGAACTTGCCAACTACTGTGGCATGATAAATAAAATCCTCACGGGCAGATATTCTCTTAATATGAAAAACCGGATACTCCTCTGGAGGGGAATAATAACCTGTATGGTCGCCGAAGGGTCCTTCTATTTTGGTTTCCATTGGATCCACATAACCTTCCAATACTATCTCTGCATCTGCCGGATAATAGAGGTCAACAGTTTGACCCTTCACAAGTCTGGTTTTCTCTCCCATTAAGTAACCGGCAAATGCCATTTCATTAATCCCCTCTGGAAGGGGAGAAATAGATGAAAAGAAAATTGCGGGATGAACACCAATAACAACTGCCACATCCAAATTCTTGCCCATTTTTTTAGCTTTAAGCATATGATTGTACCCCGTCTTTTGCCTTTGCCAGTGCATCCCGGTAGTTTCATCGTCAAAAACCTGCATCCTGTAAGTTCCGGCGTTGTATATACCTGTTTCAGGATCCTTTGTAATTACCACTGGGGCTGTTATATATTTACCTGCATCTTTGGGCCATGTTTTTAAAATAGGGATTTCCGATAATCCATTCAGTTTTGTTTCATTTACTGGACCGGAATTTACAGCTTCTGTACCGAATGATTTGAGTTTTGAGTATAACCTTATTCCGTCCAGCAAACCTGGTTTCTTTGATGTTAATTCCAAAATTTCACTAATTTCATTCTTAATAGTTTCTAAGTCCTTTCCTAAAATTCTGTTCATTCGTTTTTCTGTCCCAAAAATGTTGATCAATACAGGATTTTTATATCCCTCTGGATTTTCAAATAGTAAAGCAGGTCCCCTTTTCTTTTGAACAAGGTTTGTGAATGCAGATATTTCTAAGTCTGTTGAGAATTTGTCTTTAATTCGCAATAGATCATCATTTAATTCATGAATTGTGTCTCTAATATCTCGCATAGTTATTCCCCGTGCGCATATATGATTTAATCCTTAAAAATGATAATGCTGCTATCAGTGGGAAAATAGCATAAACTAGAAAAACATAGTTAAAGCCTAATGAAAATGCAATTGGAATCAATATTAGAGGTGCAATTATATGGCCACTGCTCCCTATGAGTGAAAATTCCCAGGTTGCATTTGCATAATTCTTTTCCCCAAAAATTTCCTTAGGTATTGAGTAAATAATACCTATGTTCATAGCCTCTACCATCACCAATAAAGTTGAAAGGAGGAGATATTTCGTACCTGCAAATATTATAAAAAGAAAACCAACTGCCGTGATCAAATACGTAAAAACAGGAATTAAAAATAAGGATTCATCCTTCTTGCCCAGTTTATAAATTAAATATGATGCCACTCCTCCTAAAAATGTAAACAAAGCACCTGCAATTCCAAACACGTTCATTGTATTATTTATTAACGGAGGATCTGTCTTTAATAGATACAAAGGCAATATTACAGCCAGACTTAGGTTAAATCCTGCAATTGACATCCATACTATGCCCATTAACCATGTGGCGGGATTGCTATAATTAGTAGACTTTGCATTCTTGTATTCATCGCTTACATTTTTATATTCCCTAAGAGAATTTATTAAAAGGGAAAAAGAGCCGCCTACTATTAAAATCAGTGATACCAAAATTATTAGATTTGACATGGATATATAATTAACAAAAAATGTACCTAGAGCCACACCTGTTGGAATGCCGCCAATAGAAATAGTAGATGGAACTATCCTTTCTGGCAATTTAAGCAACTTTGAATACTCTATGGAGAATATTTCCATTAGAAATGTTGATGTTCCCTGGATGACCCTTAAGAATATTAGCTCATAAAAGTTTGAGGAAATGTAAGTTATTGGTATTGAAATCGAAATAATAACTACCATCAGGAATGTAGATAGTGCTAAATGACGATGCATTCCAAATACTCTACCAATTATTTTGCCCAGCGGCATTCCGGTAAAATAGGAAATGGTTA
Organism: Methanobacteriota archaeon; assembly: GCA_017857235.1. GTDB lineage: Archaea > Thermoplasmatota > Thermoplasmata > Thermoplasmatales > JAFMDN01. Next base: position 1,361 of record JAFMDN010000014.1, on the reverse strand, counting down.
TAATGTAGGTGAATTCATTCAAATTCACGGACACATGGGAATGATGGTATAGAAGAGGAGCCACTAACGTAAATAAAGATAACGAGACAAATAATAAAGTTGCCAATATAAAACCAAATGAGGTCAATAAAACTATCTTAGGTCTCATGTGTTATAATGAATGGCTAATATTTTACAATTTATGCAACTTGTTGCATAAGGGCCTGGTCATGGGAGGAGGCTATATTGACCAGACCCATAGGTCAGTAGTTATTTCAAAGATTTAATTATTCCTATACCTATTCATTCATAAAAAGTTAGGTTCCGATTCTAAGATCTCATAGAAATATGGAATTTTATATTGAAATTTTTTATAAGCTTATCTTATGATGCCGCAAATCTTTAGGGATTGATTGCTATAATAAATTTGGACGGAGGACATATAAAGAAAGGAGTTATCTAATTATGTATTTAATTTGAGAATTTATTATGAGGGCCCCCTAATCCCTTTTTGATTTCCTTATAATAATTATTTCCTTGTCTTTCTTTAAAATAACTAAATGATTGTAATTTCAAAAAAAAAAAATAACAGTTAGGAATATATTTGATTTATGGTTACATTCATCAATATTTAAGTTGGATATCAACATAATTTAATAATTTGTTGAGTTCAGCTATAGAATCTGGCCTCCTGATTCCCTTTTTTTATTCATGTTCTAATCAAATCATTAAACTTGCTGATAGCCTATGAGAAAATTAATTGCCTATCAAAATTTATGTATCAGTTGTATTGCTAGCCTTCCCTAATATTATGAATTTTAGCTGCAATTTTATTATAAAGGATGGAATACCTCAATAACGCTAATCTAAATAGCATAATTATAATATATTTGCTATTTTAATAATTTTTAGGTAAGAAAAACATTGAATTTAAACTATGTTTTTTTATTTAAGCTCGATAAGTATGTGCTTAAACCTAAACTCTGAAATAGCTCCTAGAGGAGATGAATATTTTTGGTTTTGAATTTGAATATAAAGGTACAAAAAATGATGGGAGCACTAGGGTATGAGCTTTTTGTGGGGTTAGCTACCCAGGTTATTGATCCAGTCCGGAAGGAGGAGCTTGTGTGATTGACACCTCCGGATTCGTTCATCATTTATAGTAAATATTCTAGGAAGCTGAGGGGGGTCATATGATGCAAGCGGTGTGGGGGAGCTCCTTGTTGAATGACACAACAATAAATCGAACCTCCTAAGAGTTTGGATGAGTTTATTGTAGGGGTTTATTGATGTGCAGATATTATATTCAAATTTATAATTTGAAAACGGGTCATACTGAAAAGATCCCAAAAAAGCTGGAAACATGGTGAATATTTTTGATT
>JAFMDN010000013.1 GCA_017857235.1 Methanobacteriota archaeon | reverse complement strand
TCAATGATACTGTATGTGAATCAGGATAGAATTTGAATGTCCTGTTGTCATATCTGACGGTTAGGGATTTTTTGTGTATTTTCTTTTCAAGTTTTGTTGATTTCAATGTTTCGGATGCTGTATCTCGTGCAGTCTGAACCAGTGCAGATGGCAATGTGGGTATTCTATCCCTTACCGTTCTGTATGTACCTTTATTAAGCTTATTCTTGTTGAATGTTTTATTCTCAAAACCGTAGTCCAGAACTATCTGTGTTGCTTCCTTAAACTGCTTTGCCGTTTCAACAAGCGGTCTATCGTATGGAAGCTTCAGCTTAATAGTTCTGAACATTGTTTATTAATATTATAGAGATGTTAATAAACTTTTTAATTGAGGGAAGTCCGTGTATCTCCTCTCTAAAGATAGGAGTTTTACTGCTTCCCCCAAACCCCTAACGTTTCAATAAGCTTTAATTTTCACAAAGGCTTCAATGGGATATCCGATTATTTTTTTAATTTATTCATTTAATTGCTTCTAGATATTGGTTAATCGCATAATCATTAATTATATAATCTTTATAATAATCTTTATAGTTTCTTATTGAGAATCGATTCATTACTAATTCTAATCATTATAATTAATATAATTCTTGAGTTATTCGAAACTTCAAATTACGAAGTGATCTATAATACTGAAGTTCGAAATTAAATAGAAACCTTAAAATATTATCATACTATGTAATAGTATGAAGGTGGCAGTAGTACACACATGGACTGATGACCAAACCCAAAAGGTTTTGGATTTTGCAAAGAAAGTTAAGGAATTGGCTGAAACCAAGAAACTTCCAGCAGGTCTTGATTTACAATCAATAAGTGTTGCTAAAGGAAAGAACCACGCAGTCTGTTTCTGGGATGTTGATTCCATAGATCATCTGATGCAAGTAGCCGGATCATTAGGACCAACCTGGCAGATAGAAGCTTTTGAAGTTAGCGATTTCTTTGCAAAGAAAAAGGGCTTCTTCAAATAAATTTATTTTTCCATTATTCTTATTTTCAATTTCGATGGGTACTGTTTATTGTGGTAGATTCTATTTTTAGCAATTATAATTTTGTCTGAGTAAGCTAGATCTTGTCCATTATTTAAGTTTCTTGAATACTTTGGGAAAAAGCTTGAGGTTATATCCAGTCTAATCCTATGGCCTTTCTTAAAAACATGTCCTGTGTTCCACATATTAATTCTTACAAAATTCACACCTTTATCCAAGAATTTTACCTTGTCCATGCCGTTCCTGTATCTACACCTCACAACCCCATCGCATAACCTCTGTGAATATCCATTTGGCCATACATCAGTTAACATAGCCATGAAATCCGTATCTGGTGAGCTGCTTTCAACGAATAATTCTGCCTCTACGGGACCGATTACCTTAAGGTCTGTGGATAATTCATCGGAGGTAAAAACCAGGACATCATCCCTCCTTTCGATTGGAGAATAATCATCTGGCCCACCGATTTGCTCCGCAGTATCTTCGGTAATAAATGGTGTGGGATTTTCTGGGTCATAAATGTATTCATCATAATCTTTACCGGTATATTCATCTGATAGCTTTCCATCCCCAAATCTACTATTTGCAGCGGTTTTAGATGAGAGGGTTAAATTATATTCCCTGCTTTCATCCGGGGGCCAATTGCTGTATTCCTCCCATTTGTTTTCGCCCATAACGAAAATTCTAACTTTCCATATTTTGAAATCTTCAGCCATAAGATATTTTTTAAACCAATCTAATTCAAGTTTTCTAATATCTATCAAGGAATTTTCACCAAAGTCAATATTTCCAAGTTTTCTATCTTTATTTACCTGATGACCCCATGGTCCGATAAGCATTGATTGATTCTCTTTTGAAAATTCTGTTGCAGATTTATTTTTCATTCCAGTGAAGTTGATAAATGTACCTATTTGCTCATCATCATACCAACCAGATATATGAAGAACCGGTATATTCAACAAATGGAATTTGTTTTGATAACTAATTTTATCCCAGTAATCATCAAAGGTTTGATGTTTGAGGCCTTCAGTATAGTCTGGAATTTCAAAACCTAGCTCTTCTACCATAGATGCAATCGGTAGCTTTTTATATATTTTGCTCCAATTTATTTCCTTGTTGTCTTTATTAGTTCTTCCCGAAACAAGATACCTCCATGAAAGATGCATAGGTTCTTCTATGCCTGTTGGAGATTCCACAAATGGATCTGATGGAGAAACAATGGAAATCATCGTCTTGAGGCCAGGAGGATTCAATATTGCAGTAAGCCACTGTATTCTGGCAGAATAAGAGCCTCCGTATGTTCCTATTTCTCCATTGCACCAAGGCTGTTTCACGGCCCATTTCATTAAATTATACCCATCCACACCCTCATTAAAGTATGGGATGAAATCACCCTCAGAATCACCCCTACCTCTCACATCAACTGACAGAACACCGAACCCATTGGATGAAAAGTATTTTGCAGAATCCCTGTAATCCTGTGAATCTCTTTCATACGGAGTTCTAAATACCAGAAGCGGAAACTTTTCTTTGCTTTTTGGATAATAAAGGTCAGCTACAAGTTTGATTCCATCATGCATTGGGATTTTTATGTATCTCTTTACTTTAATTTCCATATCATTCAATAACTACATCTTTAAGTAAGTTTTCAATTCTTTATTCTCGAATATATAGATGAGGCTGTTGCCAAGTCTTCTGCCGCCATACCCACTGATTTGAATATGATTATCCCGCTTCCATTTAATTTTTTCATATTTCCATAGTGGAAAAGGTTGGAAAGACTTTGCACCTCATCAATTCGCCTACAACCTGAATTCAATAGCTCTGAAATTTCTCCACTTTCATTAAGTGCCTGTTCTTTTGAATCCACTATAATAGATTCTGCTTCACACATCAATTTCCGGTCAATTTCAGACATATTGTTTTTATAGCTTCCTATGGCTATTATGACAGAATTATTAATTTGATCCCGCGTTAAAACTGGCACGGGCGAAGAAGTTGCAGTAATAATAAGTTTATAATCCCTAAGATCTTTGGAGTATACATATGAAGATTCTATATGAAAACTGGAACCAATCTGTTCAGAAAATTTTTCACCTTTTAACTTGTTCCTTCCTGTGATGTCTATTCTTTTTACTCCCAGAGAAGCCAGGGCCATGGCCTGACCATATGCTTGATAGCCATAGCCTACTATTAGAGCTTCCTTTGTATTGTAATTTAGGAATTTAAGAAATGAATATGTTACAGAAGCTGTCCTTATTCGTGTAAATTCTTTACCTATGATAGAAAGTACTGGCTCAGATTTTTCCATATCAAATAAAGAAACTGAAAATTTTAAGTCATTCCCGTAAAAATAAGTTTTTGTTACGGCCTGTTTAATATCCTCATTTAAAGCACCCATCAGATCAAGTACTCCAGATTCGCTGTATATTCTCTTTCTTTCCAATACTTTTGTTTTTGATATTTCAATATCCCCAATTATCTTAATCATTTTTTGATAAAAATCATCAAAAGAAATTAAGGGTAATATAGAAAAATCATCTAATAAAATCATAATCTGATCAAGGCAATACTATTGGTTCTTCCTCTAGCTTAAATGTCTGGTAATCCTTTTCCTCCAGCCTCGTCTTTAATCCCGACAATACGCCCCATGGATAGAAGATGAACAGTGAAATGAGTACCACTATTAAGGTAGCTTCGTAGAAATTAATTATGTTTAAAGCGCCATCGCTGCCTATGTAAGTCATGACTACCAAAAATGCTATGTAAACAATATACCATATTGAATTACCGACGTGCTTTAAGTCTCTCTTTGCAGTACCCTTCAGCAATGGTATTATTATGCCAAATACCAATACGGCCCCTGTAAGTAATATTACTGCATAGTAAACTGTGACCCACCCGCTCCAGAAAATTATTAGAGCTGCCGAAATAAAAGCCAGAGGAGCTATTATGCTTCCCCCAGGTATCTTCCATTTTGTAACGCCCTGTCTCCTTGAAACTGTAAATGCTACAGGATTTACCGAAAAGCCAAGATAACCTGCTACAACTGCATCTTCTATTAATGAATATATTGTAGGTACTGGTGCAGCTACAAATGCTAATATTGCTCCTACGAATGCCATAACTAATAGAGCCCAATAGGGGATTGCAAATGTCTTGCTTATATCCTTCATAAATTTTGGCATAATTTGAGTTCTACTCTGAGCAAATAGTATTCTAGAACCGCCTCCAAGGTATATGTATCCTACGATAAAAGGCCCTATAATACCTATTAGTATAGTTAAAATAAGAAGTGGATAGGAGTGATAGTTGTTTGCTAAATATATAAAAGGATTGCCGGGTATTGAACCAACCTGTGCCCAATTTCCGTTTTCCAAACCTAACCTGCTCCAATCAATTCCAGAAACGAAAACAAAATCATACAATAGATAAATTAGCAACTGTCCTATTACAACCACCACAATTGCGAGAGGCAGTTTTTTATAATTTTTACTTTCCTCAGCGTAATCTGGTAGAACCCTTATTCCTCCAAATGCAAACATTGCGAATGGTATGGCTATGAATACTCCCGCAAAGCCAAAAGGTAGGAAGCCGCCATAGCTCGTGAAATTGGAAAAATTGTGATAGATCCCCAATAAACCAAATGCAACCGCAAGATACAGAATCAGTTTAATAATACCAAAACCAACTGTAGATTTTCCAAATGCCCTGACTCCAAAATAATTGAAGGGTATGAATAACAACATTAGGAGCAATACAATTATTCCTCCTTCAAGAGTTGGTGCACCTGAAGAAGTGGTCAATTGAGGGTAAAAAACTGAAAGCCCATCAACCACAGCGAAGGCCTCTATTGGTGGTATAAATATGTACCAGATGAGATCTGCAAGTGAGTTTATCATATTGGTAAACCATCCATGGGTGTATAGAGCAAACCTAGAAGGTCCACCAGCCTCAGGGTAGGTTGAAACGAGTTCTGAATAAGTTAAGCCAATAAAGAGATAGAAAATTCCACCCATCAACCAGCTAAGCCAACTTCCTGGACCTGCTAATGAGGTCATGGACTCAACACTAAAGAGAATCCCAGTACCCACAGCACCTACAACCCCTATTATGACCATGTCAAAGAAACTCAATTCCTTCTTTAGTGATCCTCCCTTTTCTTCTAAGTTAGGACTGCTTGACATAGTAATTGAAGAATTAATTGCATATAAATTTATTCTTAAAAAAGGAGCATCAATTGTAAAATTTTATTGAAAAAATCCATTCCATTCAAATTTTTTTCAAATGACAAATTTTTTACATATATTACAAATAATGGTTGGGCAAATGGTACAAGTACCAAAACGTTCAACTCGTGATTATTCTTTGGGTATTCTGGAGAAAATGGAGAGTACAGATGAGCTAAGAATAGAAAATAAGAAGAACGACAGATTTCTCATAATTACAAGGAAGGGAGAGGAATTTGAAATAAAAGAGGTAGGGTATTTGAATTCCAAAATCACGGTTGATAGAAATAAAATTAGAAAATCAATATCCGAGGCTATTGAAAGGGAGTTTCCTAGAAGTAATTTTCTAAAAGTAAAGTTAAGAAAGATACAAAAAAATGATCTAAAAATATACGGCAGGTGATATTAATAAAGGAAGTAATTGGAAATGAAGTATCTGAAAAAATACATTTGCTTAATTCTTATCTTCCCTTTTCAGCCAATGCAATAGATTCCTTGGAAAAATATGTCAATAGAACTAAATTTTTATTGGATAAAGAGCAAAAACTAATAATCGTGATATTTGAATCAAATTATAACAAGCACATATGGAATTCCCCCATAGTTTGGGTTTTTGGTTATTTGGAATGTATTAATAATATATTTGAGCTTCTTCTTAGGGAATATCCTGAAGGATTCATAATTTTAGCGTGCGGTAATAACTTTAAACCACCAAAATATGAAAACCTTAGATTATATGTAGAGGATCTTATGATATTGAAAGAGCTGAAAATTTCCCCTAAGAGAAATCCATTAAAATTAGATGAGAGATACGCATTAGATTCTTTAACACTATCCACAGATAATAAAAAAGAGATTGATCAATCAGAACTGGAAAGGGAAAGAAATTTCTTGAAGGAGAGGGAAACTTATGGGTTTTTTATGGAAGGGAGCCTTATATCAAGGGGGTCAATAATGAGTAATGCTTCAGGTTATTCGGGAATAGGAGGTTTTATCACCCATCCAGATTTCAGAAACAAGGGGTATGGAACTGATTTGGTATCTTATATCTCCTCAATTGTAATAAAAAGAGGGAATATTCCTTTCCTTACGGTCAGAAGCGATAATAAAATTGCCATATCCCTCTACTCAAAGATTGGATTTGTTAAAATTGGAAATGTTATCTTCATGGATTATAAAACTGGAAGTATCCCATAAATATTTCAATGTAAAAAATTATAAAGTAGATGATGGCTAATAGCTTCATACCCATTGGTGTCAAAATCATTGGTTATCTGTCAATATTCTATGGTTCATTAATGTCCCTGATTGGTATATTTTTGGCAATATTCGTAGCAATATACCCGAATCCCTTTTCTTGGCTATTTACTTTATTACAAATGATTCCAGGGTTAATATTTTTAATCTTCGGCATAATTTCGATTATAGTGGGGGCTGCATTCCTTAAAGGCTCTAATATTGCACGCATTATTATTATAATTTTATCCATATTGGATTTGTTTTTCTTCCCAATTGGAACCATAGTGGGGACAATTCTTCTCCTTTATCTGTTTTCGCCGGGTGTTGTAAGTTACTTTAAGGAATATTAGGAGGATGCAAGAATGATGATACCAACAGATGAGCATATGAATGTTCAGAGTCTAAAAGAAATTGTTAGAAAGTTCAGTCAAGAGAGGGACTGGGACAAATTCCACAATCCCAAAGATCTAGCTATCGGAGTTGTAACTGAGGGCTCAGAATTATTGGAACTTTTCAGATTCAAAGGGGAAGAAGAAATAGGCCAATTGATGAAACAGGAAGAATTTAGAAAGAAGGTCGGAGAGGAAATTTCAGATGTCCTTTACTTCTTGTTGAGATTTGCTGACCTTTATGGATTTGACATAAGCATGGAATTCCTGGAAAAAATGAAAAAGAATGCCATGAAATATCCTGTTGAAAAATCCAAGGGCAACAATAAAAAATACGATGAGCTATAATCAATGCGAGGAAATTAAATTTCAATTACATCTATTCCGTTGGCCCTGTAAATCCCTGGATCTTCACTGATCCTTATATCTCTAATATCCCTAAAGTCCTCTAGAACCAGTTTGCCAAATACAACACCATCTGAAGATTCAATTATTCTTAGCTTTGCACCTATGTTATGCCTGTAAGGATGTACAAAAATTGAACCACCTGCAAATTGGAATGATGAATTTACTGAAATTACAGGTATTCTATTTTCTAGGGAACGTGCAATTATGTAGTAATGCCACTCTTCCTTGAACTCCATTTTGATGAGTGATGGGTTAATAATTAGATCTACTCCATTAGCCGCTGATATTTTGCCGTAAAACGGAAAATCAATGTCATAGCATATGGGAGCAGATATTCTTATCCCTTCCAATTTAAATATTTTTATCTTATTTCCCGGGTAATAATGTCTCTTTTCAGTCCTGTATGGAATAATCTTGTCCTGGAAACCTATAAATTTACCAAAATTGAAAATTAATGCCCTATTAAACAAAAAATTTCCATCCAAAATTGAAAACGAACCTGGGAGTGCTATGGGTATGTTTTCTATCAATAATTCTTTTAATAATTCTAATGCTTCATCCTGAGTTAATTTATCAATTATCCACTTCTCGGGAAGTATAAAGATGTCTGGCTCATAACTCTGAATTTTTGAATTTATTTCCTTTATGATATTTTCTCTATCATTCTTACTTATTCTTTTTATTTCAATGCCTAACACTGAGAATGACATATTTATCCACTACAATCCAAGAAACTTAAATATTAATTGTTAATCAAATTTGTGTTTGATTTATTCAATTTTCTTCATATTTTCGTACCGCTGTTCGTAGTGGTTGATCCATTTGCCGCCATGATACTTTTCATAAGCTATGCAAAGGGTAGATCTAAAATTGAAAGGCTCAAAGTGGTCAGTGATGCAACTTTAACATCATTTCTCATACTTGTGTTCTTTGCAATATTTGGATATTACATACTGCTCTATTTTGGTATTTCCATTCCAGCTCTTGAGGTTGCAGGTGGTATTCTCATATTGTTGACATCGGTTGAAATGGTTACTGAGGGTGATAAACCACAAGGTTCCAGGAGGAAACAAAATTCAGAACCCCTGGGGGATATTGGTATAGTACCATTAGGAACACCACTTTTGGCGGGTCCTGGGGCCATATCCTTGGTCATAATATTAATGCATGATTATAGCTGGCCACTTGTAATGCTGAGCATTATTCTTGTCACCATTATTACCTATCTACTATTCATGGGTGCGTTTTATATTTATAATTTAATCAAGGAAAAAGGTGCCAGAGCATTAACAAGAGTTTTTGGTGTTCTTGTTGCGGGTTTTGCTATACAGTACATTTTTACAGGAATAGCTCTTTTCTTCCATATTGGATAGGGTTGTTATGAAAATAATTGATTCAAAATTGGAAAACTTGCCTTTGATTATTGATACTATTAGAAGTAACCCAGTTGTTTTGCCCACAGATACGTTTTATGCCTTGTCTGTTCCAATTATTAGCAAAGAACTTTTTGATACGGTTTATAAAATTAAAGGAATCGAGATGAAGTCAGCTAGCCCTATAGGTTTTTTTGGGTTAAGGGATATGGAAAAATACTGCATACTGGATGAAAATGCCAAGAACATTGTAAGAAAATTGATGCCTGGCCCCCTCACCTTAATTTTGGATGCCAAAGTCCAGGGGCACTGGGTTATATCGGGAAAGATAGGGGCAAGAATACCTGATAATAACATTACCAGAGAAGTAATCAGAAATATCGGACCGATAACACTTACCGGAGCTAATCTTAGAGGATTCAGGGCACCGCTTACTATAGGGGAAAGCATAAAACAGTTAGGGGATAGGGTGAAGTTGTACGTAGATGCTGGGGTATTACCCGGAATACCTAGTACCATTTATGACTATACAAACAAAAGGATAATCAGAGAGGGTAAAATCTCAATATTAGATATTAGGAGGGCTGAAAGTGGAATTTGATGATTATGTTGATGCAGGGAAGATAGCTTCTTATGCAAGAAAAGAAGGCAAGAAAATGATACAGGAAGGGGAAAAGTTACTTTCAGTGGCTGAATACCTTGAAGATCTTATAAGATCAAAAGGAGCAAATATAGCATTTCCTGTAAATCTATCAATTAATAATGAAGCGGCTCATTTTACCCCACCTCCCAATTACGAAGCTACCTTCAAGGAAGGGGACTTAGTTAAGCTTGATTTGGGTGCAGAGATCAATGGATGCATTGCCGATACTGCGGAAACAGTGGAGGTTTCCACAAACAAATGGGAGAAATTAATAAAAGCTAGCCAAGAGGCACTGGAAAATGCCATAAAGAAGGTCAAGGTAGGAGTTTATACCTCTGAAATAGGTAGGGAAATTGAGATTACAATTAAAAAGTATGGTTTCAATCCCGTTTATAATTTAACTGGTCATACCCTCGAAAGTTATGTTTTGCACGCAGGATTATCCTTTCCAAATTATAATGATGGAAGCAGAGTAAGGCTTTACCCTGGTATGGCATTCGCCATAGAGCCATTTGCTACCACAGGACCAGGAAGGGTGAAGGGACTTGAATTTGGTAACATTATGCTACTTGTAAAAAAAGAAGGGAAAGAATATTTAACTAAAGTGCATCAATTCTCGAGGGGTCTTCCATTTTCAACCAGAGACCTTTCGAAGAATTTTACCAACTGGCAAGATATTTTAAAGGATGCCGAACATAATAAATACTTTTATTTTTATCCAGTATTAAAAGAAGGAAGAAATGAGATGGTAGCACAAACAGAGCATACCATTTATCTCAGAGAGGACGGACCTTATGTAACAACTCTTTAGCTTTGGAAACAGATTCTTCTATTAATGAATTCAGTTCTTGATCAGCATTAATTTCTATGAAGTTATTTTCCTTCTTTAGCAGATAGCTGTAATTATCCTTCACTCTCTTCAAGTATTCCAGCTTTTCGAACCTTGAGAATTCCCTTTCTTTTTTTATTCTATTAACTGCTAATTCTGGATCGCCCTGCAAGAGGATGACATAATCAGGTACTCTTGGCAGCATTTTAGAAATCTCTTTGAAAACGCTATAGAAATTATCAATCCCTCCAAAAATTTTTGAAAGCTCTGCCCCCTGATAGGCAAAAGTTGACCAGAGAGACCTATCACTTACTACATCTCCTTTAATCCCATTTAGCAACTCTATCCTGTCAGCAAAAAATAGGAAAAAATCTGTCCTGGGATCCCATGATTTTGAATAAATGAGTTTCCCTATATCGTTGTCTGAAGGTTCTTTTATGAATTTAAGTCCTATGGAATTAGAGATGGCTTTTGCAACATGTGTTTTACCTGTCCCATCAATTCCTTCAATCGCAAGATAGAATTCAGAAGAATGAGTCAATGCTCCTTTGCACCCCCGCCTTTTTTGCATTTTTTATCCTTGAAATGGCAGATTGTACCCTTTCAAATGAAAAATCATGCCTATTAACTAGTATTTCTATTATCTTTTCCTCATTAAATGGTGGCAAATCTATTGATGCAATATCTTTAACCACTGGATTCAAGAATATATTCCTTAATTCATCATAATTTTCTATAGTAATTCCAGGAATTTTAGGGATTGATCCGTACTTCTTTATCAACTGTATAGCTTTCTTAGGCCCTATCCCCTTAATTCCATCGTTAAAATCTGTCCCTATTAATATTCCAATGTCAACAAGCTGTTCATGGGTAATGCCATTCTCTTTTAACACATTCTCTAAAATTATCATTTCCGGATTTATATCAATGGTCCTTCCTGACCTACCTACCCTTCTTTTTCCGGATATAGTAATATTTCTCAAGAGTTTAGGTGCGCCAAACAGTAAAGAATCGTAATCCTGAGAAACCACGTAAGCTACCTTGCCTTTTTTGCATAAGTAAGAAGCTTCCGCCTCTCCTTCAGATGGAGCAGTTATCACCGGGATACCCATGGCTAATAACAATTCCATGGATTCGTTAACCATGTCCTGAGTTAACCTTGAAGTTCTTGAAGCATAACTCCTAGCTTTCTCTATATCTCCTAAAGCCAAGGATTCCAGGTACTCTTTTTCAGCTTTCTCTTTAAGGGCGATTCTTTCTTTTATTGTTTTTTCTTTTAAAGGATGAGGCTTTCCATCGAAAACGTAAACTGGTATTATACCCAATTCGATTATGTTTATATTCCTGTAGAAAAGCCCGGATAAATGGGATGTTATATTCCCATTTTTATCTCTCAGCGGGCTTCCATCAAACTCCCTTATATTGCTGAGGAACTGATATATTGTGTTGAATGCATCTATCCCCATCATGGTACCTTTAAAATTTTTTAAATCCACTGGCTGCGGACTAACGAGGTCTGAAATGTCAACACCCATTGAATATAAATCAGAATGTTAGTTATAATTTTTATTCAATTCCGGCATTTGTAATTTTAAAAGGACATTTTAAACCTTCTGGTAGGCTTCTATGCTTTATTACTTCCAATTCCCTTCTTCCCTCTTGCAGCTTGTTTATCTTAAAAATCGCCTTTGCGGCGTGTGAAATTCCTTCTCCACCTAGTGGCTGAATATCACTGGTATTTTTACCGTAATATACTTGATTTGTTATTATCACTGGAATATCTAATTCATTGGAAATACTTTGCAAAATTTCAAGCTGATAATAAAGTGAGTTTCCTATTTTCTTTCTAAGCTCGGCCCTCCTCTCCCTCTCATACCTATAGAAAGTTGTTAAATTATCCACAACAATCAGATCCACCTTTCCTTCCATAAGTATCAGTGGCTTCAACTTACCCACTAATTCAACCTGCTCATCATAATTCTTAACCCTGGCATACTTTAGATTTGATAAATTTTCTTTTCTTATTCCTACTTGGCTAACCCTTTCCCATGAAATTCCCTCAGTGTCTATTAGGATGGCTTTCCCGGATTCTAATACTTTTTTTAAAGTTGAAATAATTACATTTGTTTTTCCACTTCCTGGCTCTCCGTATAGTTCTGTAATTATTCCTGATTCGAATCCTCCGCCTAGGCATTTGTCAAGATTGTTTGAACCTGTTGATATTCTACCCATAATATAAATCCCTCAAGAGCCTGGTCAATTCCTTTAAGTCATTGCCTTTCACAACATAGTCAACCTTTACGTCATCTTCAGAATTGAACAGGATCGAATAATCGCTTGCTTTGAACATATCCTCATCCAACCTACTGTCTCCTACTGATATTTTCTTTCCCTTAAATTTCGATAGGATTATCCCCTTTCTTTGAGGTTCAACTTCTGCCTTTCCACCCACTAGTCTGTTATTTTCGAATACTAATTTGTTGGAATATATCTGGTCAATTGGATAAAAATCTTTAATTCGTGCAACTAGTACATCTATCCCTCCAGATATTGCCAACTTCAAGCCATCAACACTTCTAAGGAAATTACTAAGCTCCTGATAATTTGGATTCGGTTCAATCTTTAATTTTAGAGTTTCAAAATCATCCTTTGTAACATTTGGATTCTTTTTCAATAGTAATTCTATATCCAATCTAACAAAATCATCATATGTTATCTTACCTTCAAAATATTTCCTTACATTTTCTGAATTATCAACTCCAAAATGAGAATGCATAACTTTCCAGCTGCTTTTTGGAGCTAATAGAACACCGTCGACATCAAACGCAAATATCATCTTCATCCCAATCAATTCCATTTAAAATTAGGTGGAGACAGCGATCCGCACTTCCCGTGCCCTCGCGGAACACAGTACACATGCGGAACGCAGGCGGGCTTAACCTTCGGGTTCGGAATGTGACCGGGTGTTTCCCCGCCGCTATGGCCGTCAACCGAACAGTGATTAATATTTATTATTTTAAGATTTCGCCACCTCATATTTTTTGGAAAAATATGAGTAAAGTAACCAGCCAACAGCTATGCTCAATAGCACTGTGAAGAATATTGTATTGGAATATTGGAAGAATATTGGTGGATCCAGTGAGTATATATAACCAATTAATACTATCACGGTTGATCCCCTAATTAAGAATGAGTACATTAAATTGCGATCAGGTCCGAACCATTTGGTGGTAACATCTATTAAAGATATTTCTAAGAACCTTGCTGCCACTATACCTCCAGTTATTATCAATGCCAAAATAATTGAGTAGAAGTTAAGAATGTTGATTAGTAATCCGATGTAGACGTAGAAGAATGTTAGGATGAAGAACTGAATCTCCTGATTAAATTCCACAAGTTTACCCAAATCTATGTATCCTGGTCTGTTTAAAAGATATTTAATTCTAGTGGATCCCGCTATTATAATGGAAAAAATAAATATGGCCAAAATTGGGGATGCGTTGAGATACTGCGAGATTCCCCACAGGAAAAATAGTATCCCTACTGTAGCCATATATAAATGTGGCGTGTCAGCAGTCTTAACTACAATTACCCATGCAAAACCTACCACAGCTCCCAGCACCAAGCCCTCAGAGATGTTTGCAAAGAAAGTTGATGCCAACGACAGTGGAGTAGAATTAGATTGAATAACATCCAAAATCAGCAAAACTGTAATTATATTAAATACGCTGTTCATTATTGATTCAATTTTTACTAAGTTTACGAAGTCCTCCCGTACTATGATCCTTTGAACCATTGGTATAACTAAGGTTGCTGAAGTTTCAGCTAAAATTGCAGCTAGCAATAATGAAATCAATAATTGAATCTTGATTAAATAATATAAAATAGGCGTTACTACTAAAATGGTAAAAATCACATCTAACAATGCTATTACGATTCCCTTCTTCATGGCAGAGGAAATGGTATTGAGATCTACCTCGATAACACCTCCAAAAACTATGAGAGTCAAGGCAATTGTCCCAAACAATCCTACAAATGCTTCCAGGGAAGATATGGTTTTTGATCCTAGAACTCCGGAGTAATGTATAAGTATCCCTATGAAAAGAAGTAGTATCATATCTGGGATTCTTTTCTTCCTGAATCCATATTCACCAATGAATCCGAGAAGGATTATGCCGGCCATCAGGATTAAAATTTCCTGAGTGTTCATATTTCATCTAACTTATTTTTTAGTTTTCCTAGGTCTTCCACTTCCACTACCACATTATCTCCACTCTTAAGCCAAACTCTTTTCCCTTCGGGGAATCCTGCAATTACACCTGCTGGTGTTCCAGTGGATATGACATCACCTGGTAATAAAGTCAAATACCTTGAAAGATAAGATATCAGAAATGGAATTTTGTAGATCATCTGTGACGTATTTCCATCCTGCCTTAGCTCCCCATTTACATATGTTCTTATCCTTAAATTTTGATAATTCGGAATTTCATCAATGGTCACAATAAATGGACCATTCGGAAAAAATTTATCTGGAGTTTTTCCAAGAAGATATTGTGATGTCAAATATTGCATGTATCTTGCGGAGAGATCATTAGCCACAAAGAAACCGCCTATAGTATCTTCTGCCTCCCTTTCGCTAATATTTTTTGCTTTCTTTCCCAAGATAACACCAAGCTCTCCTTCATAGTCAACATTCCATGAAGATTTTATGGGAATGACTTCATTGTGCCCTGCCAAAGTATTGGAAAATTTGGCAAAGAATATCGGTTCTCCGGTTACTGACCTTCCTGTTTCCTTTATATGATCCATATAATTCAATCCTACTCCTATTATTTTCTCAGGAATACCGACTGCTGGAGGCAATATTTCATTTTCAAAATCTACCTCTATTTGAGTTCCTTTACCCTTCTTTATAAGTGATTCTATTTCCTTCTGATTATGAAAAATTTCAGAGACCTCCAACAATGAATATTTGTTTATCATAAACCAGCTGCTTTCACCTTCTACGGAGAAAACATTAATCTTTCTCCCTTCCCTGTAGAGCCTCGCCATTTTCATATTAATTGAATGTTTACTCAAAAAAATACTTTCCCATGTCAATTTAACAATAACGGGTAACTTGGAAAAGTATATTTTTAAATATTTAATGAGTTAGATGATACGGATATGAAAGTTCTAGTAACTTTTCCTGTTGATGAGAAATTTAAAAATATTGGCAATGAAATTTTAGGTAAAGAAAATATAATCTGGTATCCGAACCTTGAACCTGCTGAAATATTATTGGTAAGAGATAACAATTTTCCTTACAGTGATGATGTTAAATTTATTCAAACTATAACTGCAGGTGTAGATCACATAAATTTCTCAAGAATTAAAAAGACTACCATAGTGGCAAGCAACGCCGGCGCTTATTCCCTATCGGTTGCGGAGCACGCTTTAGCGTTATTGCTAAGTGCAGCTAAGAGCATTGTTAAAAAAGATTTTGAGATTAAAAATGGAATCTTCAATCCAGAAGAAACCATATTGCTAGATGGCAAAATCTTACTCATTATAGGCTATGGTGGCATTGGTTCGAAATTCGCTAGACTAGCAAAATCTTTCAACATGAGAATAATTGCAATTGGAAGGAGCTATAAAGATAGCTATGCAGATGAATTTTACAGTTTAGATAAATTAAAAGATTTGGTTCCAAAAGCAGATTTCATATTAATATCAATTCCAATAAATCGACAGAGCTATGGAATCATAGACAAAAATATTCTTGAGCTATCAAAGAAAAGGGCAATTTGGGTAAATGTAGCAAGGGCCGAGATATTGAAAAGAGAAGATTTAGTTCCGTTCCTAAAACAAAGGAAAGATGTTGTTTATTCTACAGATGTCTGGTGGGACGAACCAAATGTTAAAGTCCCTATTCTAGAAAATTTGATTGTTACACCCCATACCGCTGGAGGCAGATCAGGAGAAGTAATGGAAAATGCATTTAGAGAAGCATTCATGAATATTAAAAGGTTCATGGAATCTGATAAACCGAGGAATATTGTAAACATTGAAGAAACCATTTGGATTGATAGAAGTTCCCTGGGTGTTTAATTAGCTTAAAATTCTGCCTTTATTTTATCCAAGAATGTGTTGAAATCAATAATGGGCCCATTTCCTGCTATGTTATCTATATCTTTCAATACATGTCCAGTGAGAACAGCAGCAACCCTATCATACTTATCAATTATCCCTTTTTCCCTTAACTTCTTGGCCCCTGCTACAGATGCAGCTGATGCAGGTTCAGATCCTATTCCAGATTTATCTATAATTTTTTTAGCTTCAAGTATTTCAGAATCTGATACAGTTTCCACAATACCCTCGGTATAATTTATTGCCCATATTGCCTTCTTCCAGTTTACTGGGTTTCCTATCCTGATTGCTGATGCTACTGTTTCTGCAGCAACTGGCTCTATTCTGTCCCTCTTATTATGCCACATTTTATAGAATGGAGAGGCTCCTTCTGCTTGGATAGCTGCAATTTTTGGCTTTTTACTTATAATTCCAAGTTCATAATAATCAGCAATAGCTTTACCAAGTGCCGATGTATTTCCAAGATTTCCTGCGGGAACCAAAATAAAATCAATTTCCTTTAATCTGTCCATTATTTCATAAAATATTGTCTTTTGTCCTTCCAATCGCCATGGATTTAGGGAGTTCAAGGTATATAGGTATTGATTTTGTTTCACAAGACTTTCGAGATTCTCCATAGCTTTGTCGAAATCCCCCTGCACTTCAACTATTTCAGCTCCATAGGCCATACTTTGAATTAGCTTGACCCTTGAGATTTTTCCTTTTGGGATAAGTACAGAACTTTTCATTCCTGCTAAGGAGCTATAAGATGATGCAGAAGCTGAAGTGTTGCCGGTTGATGCACAAATGGTGTGTCTGGCACCTATAAACTTTCCATGACTAACGGCTACAGTCATTCCCCTATCTTTAAAGCTCCCGGTAGGATTCTCTCCCTCATGTTTAAGTCTGATTTCTTTAATTCCTGTAAATTCTGATATTAGCTCATGTTCATATAGGAAAGTATCACCTTCGCCTCTTGTAACAATAAATTTCTCTTCTAAATCGGGATGAATTAAATCTTTGTATTTCCATACCCCTTTCATCTGAGCCGGTCTATAATTTTCTATTTTATGGGTAACTTCAAGTAGATCACCGCACCTGTCGCATCTGAAATATTTCCGGGATATATCATACTGAGCTCCGCAATTTATGCATCTCAATATTGACATTTAAACTTCATTAAATTATTGAAATATAATGGTATTGTTTCAAATTGTAAATAAAATGATAAAAAAATTAATTCACGTTCTTAAGTATTGAGATTAATGAAAAGAATTAAGGCATTTGCTCATGCTTCCTCTGCCAATCTTGGCCCTGGATTTGATATTATGGGATTGGCTTTATCGGCTTTTGGAGACATAGTTGAATTGGAAGAAGATCCCTTTACGAGCAAAATTTCCATATTTTCAAACAACTTGCCTTTGGAAATCGAAAATAATACTGCTGGATTGGCTATTAAAAAGGTATTGGAAAGCAAAAAAATTAGAATGGGTCTAAAATTGAAGATTACAAAAGGAGTTCCTGTTGGCATGGGTTTAGGTAGCAGTGGGGCTTCAGCTGCTGCTGCTGTAACAGCTATAAATGAGTTATTAGGGCTTGAACTCTCCTTACATGAGATGATTAATTTTGCTATGCAAGGGGAGACAGCGGCCGCGGGAGAACCTCATGCCGATAATGTAGCACCTTCATTGATAGGTGGGTTGGTTGCCCTAACTTCAATAGACCCTATGGATTTCATTATTCTAAAGCTAAATCCTGATATATCCATAAAGTTGATATTACCAGATGTGAAAATAAAAAATAAAACAATAATTGCAAGGTCTGTTGTTCCTGAAGAAATAAAAATGAGAGATCACGTTAAAAACGCAATGAATATTCTCGGGTTGATAAATTCTTTTGAATTTGGTAATATTGGGAAATTGAAAAAGCATATGGTTGACCAGATAGTTGAATTAAAAAGATCCAGCATATACCCCTTTCTTGGTGAAATAAGAAATATTTCTCAAAAGTATGAAGATGTATCTATTGCGCTTAGCGGAGCTGGCCCTTCCATAATAGTATTCCATAATATAGGTCATGAACCTTCAGATTTTATTAATGAAGCTTTAGACATATTTAATTTGCAGGGAATTAAATGCCAGATAGTTAAGAGTGAAGTGGGCGGAGGCTCTAGAGTTATTGAAGATTAATTTATAATCAGTTTATAGCTAGATTGATTTGTTCCTCAGACAAAAATATCATTTTATTGAAACCATTCGGAAATTAAACTCTATAAGGAGATGACTTTACTTTTTTTTTTAAAATAATTTCCGAAATAATATTTTATACGGGATTGCGTTGAAGCCGAGATGTTCGTAACAATACTGGGTTACATCGCAGGAACAATTACCACAGCTTCATTTTTCCCCCAGCTCATTAAAATATATAGAAATAAGAAGGCTGATGAAATATCGATTACCATGTACTCCATAATAACTTTAGGGATGATAATGTGGATTATCTATGGTGTTTATTTGAATTCATACCCCATAATAATAGCAAATTCCATATCCACGTTAGCGACATTATTAATTATGATTTTTTCTATCAAGTACGGTAAAAGGTAAATGTAAATGACTGATGTCAAGAAAAAACTAGATTATCATGGAGATAGAGAGGGAGTTAGGAGGGCCACTCCTCTCGAAATAGCTAAGTACAAGGCCTCCAGGATTGGGAGTAGGAGCGTAGTTGATCTGGGATGCGGTATAGGTGTACAATTGATTGAATTTGCGAAGGTTTCTAAGGATGTTCTGGGAGTAGAGTTGGAGAGAAAATATATTGAATTTTGCAGAAAAAATATTGTAGAAAGCAATCTAAATAATGTAAAGCTTATTAAAGGGGATGCACTTGATTCTAATATTATAAAGATAGCTAGGAATTATGAAGTTGTAAATTCGGACCCTTCAAGAGATAAAACTAGCTACACATGGGAACTCAATAACTTATCCCCAAACCCCAAGGAAATATTAAGGAAATACAATCAGGAGGATTTTTCATTTGACATTCCTGTAAGATTTAATACTAAACTTCTAAGTGGCGAACCTGAATTAGAGTACGTTTCTTTAGGAGGAGAACCAAAAAGGCTTATACTTTATTATGGCTGCCTCAAAAAATATGAATTAAGTGCAATCAGCCTACCTTCAATGGAAAGGATAGTTAAAGGTGAAGAGAAAATAGATGTTCAATATGGAAACACACCAGATGCTTTTATTTATGATATAGATCAGGTAGTATCGCTTTCTGGGCTAATAGGCGATTTCAAGAAATATGTTAACAAAGACTTTGAAGTTCTCGAAGAATCCTCCCAAAGATTCCTTATAACTTCAGATGATGATATAAGGTCATCTTTTGTGCTAGGAAAATATAAGGTTTTGAAGGGTTACAATTCATTGCAAGAACTTAGAAAAGATCTTAAAAATTATTATTATGGAAGAATTTACATTAGATTTGAAATAAATCCTAAGCATTATTACAACCTAAAAAAAGACCTGGAATTTAATGCCCTGGGCATTGATGATATTTACATCTTCAAATTTGATGATAAGTATTACACATCCATAAAAGAAGAAAACTAGACAAAATTTTAATTGTGGAACCCCATAACAATTCATGAAAGCAAGAGACCTACCACCTAAGGAATTGATAGAAAAGTTGAAGGAAGAGCATAAGGAACTTCCGGATCAGATTGATGATGCTATCCTGACTTTTAAGACCGGAAATTTAAGTGGGGCTTTCCCCTTGATTGCAGACATTAGGGAAAAAATAGGACAACATACCATAGATGAAGAAGCTGTCCTACTTAAGATAATAATTGAAAAACTGGGCAAAGAGGCAGCAGAACCATATATTGAAATCCTACAGGCTCACGTTAAGATAACAAAATTGGTGGATGATGCAGTGGAATCAACATATACTGGATGGTCAGAAACCGAGAATCTTCTTCTGAGCTTAAAGCAAGAATTGAAGAATCATCATGCACAGGAAGAAGAAACTTTCTTCCCTAAAGTCCTACAGCTAATATCCTAATCCAAGTTATCCTTTAAGGATAGAGAATCTGCAATAATTCTTTTTTCGTAATTTCTTAGCTTTCTGATAAAAGTGCTCTTTGATATTCCTAACATTTTTGCAAGATCATCTGCCTTTACCCTTCTTGGATTTTCGTAATAACCCATTTCAAGTGCGAATCTAAGTAATTGAAATGCTTCTTCTTTGGATTTTTCTTTCTCAATTTTGATTCTATTGACTTTTACCCATTTATATTTTAGTTTATTATTATCTAAAAAAGATTTAAAAATCTCAATTTTATCCTCTGTGATCAAAAATTTTATTTCGAATCTACTGGGAGTAAGAATAATTGGAGGTTTAAGAAATAAGTTCCCCCTGAATTCTCTTATCAATTTTCCTGCAAGCCTGGGTAACTTCTGTTTTATAAATACCCAATAAGTCTTACTTCTTGCATCATATTTTAATAATTCTAAATAAATAATAGAATATTTATTTTTTACCTTATTACTTTCCTGCAATATTTTTCCGATTTCTTTTACGAATTTTTCTTTTTTCAGACTCGCAAGATAACAAATTATATCTTCATCATAATATATAATATTATTAATAAACAATATTTTTTGATCCCCTTTCCTGAATTTTGAAATTTCGGGTATCGTTTTATAATCAAGAGATAGATTAATTAGTTCCACAATAGGACATCGCAAGCGTATGAATTAATATTATCCTCTTAATAAAAACTCGATATGCTTTTATATCGCTTTACCATGAAGTAAGGCATCTTGAGGTGATTAATTGGCAAATGGACTGATGGCAGGAAAACAGATGAAGGAAGAGAGAAATAAATTAAGATGGTCCGATAGAGACTATAAGAGAAGGGTATTAAGATTAAAAGAAAAGAGCGACCCTCTAGAGGGAGCTCCGCAGGCCAGGGGGATAGTTATAGAAAAGGTTGGTATTGAAGCTAAACAGCCTAACTCGGCTATAAGAAAATGCGTTAAGATCCAGCTAATTAAAAATGGAAGACAGTTAACTGCTTTTGCTCCAGGTGATGGTGCAATTAACTTTATAGATGAGCATGATGAGGTAATAGTGGAAGGAATTGGAGGCAGAATGGGCAGATCCAAAGGTGATATACCCGGAGTAAGATATAAAGTAGTTAAGGTGAACAATGTCTCCCTAAAAGAACTTGTTAAGGGTAGAAAGGAGAAACCTGTGAGGTGATCTAATTGGCTATATTGTTATTTAATAAATGGGATACTAAGGATATAGTTGTACAGGATCCTGGATTGGTTAAATACATATCTTTGAGGCCTACCATGAGTCTCCATAGCGGAGGTAGGCATGCCAATACGTTTATGGGTAAGGCTAATGTAAACATAGTGGAAAGGCTAATCAATAATCTTATGAGAACAGTAAGGTGGACCGGGAAGAAAGAAAGTGCATACAGAGTAGTTAAATTAGCCTTCGAGGAAATTGAGAAAAAGACAAAACAGAATCCCGTTCAGGTACTGGTAAATGCTGTACAGAATGCTGGTCCAAGGGAAGAAGTTACAAGATTAAAGTACGGTGGAATTGCAGTTCCCAAGTCAGTAGATACATCATCTTCACGAAGACTGGATCTTGCATTAAGAAACATATCCCTAGGGGCAAGAGAAACTGCCAAAAAATCTAAAAAGAATCTTTATTTGGCACTGGCGGATGAAATAATAGCGGCAGCAAATAACGATCCAAACTGCTATTCAATTAAGGAAAAAGAGGACATAGAGAGGCAAGCTGCTTCTGCAAGGTGATTTAAATGGGAAGGAAAGAGGAAAACATTCAAAAGGCTACTGAAATAATGAAAGACATTAATAGAATAAGGAACATCGGAATAGCTGCACATATAGATCACGGAAAAACAACTCTCTCAGACAATCTTATAGCAGGTGCTGGAATGATGAGTGAGGAACTCGCCGGCAAACAACTTGTCCTTGACTATGATGAACAAGAACAAGCTAGAGGAATCACCATAAATGCTGCTTCAGCCTCAATGGTTCATGAGATTGATGGAACAAATTATCTCATTAATTTAATAGATACCCCGGGACATGTGGATTTTGGAGGAGACGTCACAAGGGCCATGAGGGCCGTTGACGGTGTAATACTGGTGGTAGATTCAGTAGAAGGACCCATGCCACAAACAGAAACCGTAATCAGGCAAGCCTTAAGAGAAAAGGTAAAGCCAATACTTTTCATCAACAAGGTTGACAGGCTCATTAATGAGTTAAAATTAGGGCCTGAAGATATGATGAAAAGGTTCGTGAAAATAATAACAGAAGTAAACAGACTTATTAAGAGATATGCACCAGATGAATTTAAAGATTCTTGGCAGGTAAAGGTTGAAAATGGAACTGTGGTGTTTGGATCAGCTTTCAATAAATGGGCAGTTTCTACCAAATACATTCAAAAATCTTCAATAGGATTCAAAGAAGTGTACCAATATCTCCAGAATGGAGATCAGAAAACATTGAGCAAAAAAAGTCCTCTTCATAAGGTATTGTTAGATGCTGTTGTTCATCACCTGCCATCACCATTGGAAGCTCAAAAATATAGGGTGCCTCAGATATGGAAGGGGGACTTAAATTCAGATGTTGGTAAAGCAATGTTAAATTGTGACCCTAATGGTCCAATAATGATGATGGTTACAAAGATAATTGTCGATGAGCATGCGGGGGAAATAGCTGTTGGAAGACTGTTCAGTGGAAAACTAACCAAAGGTGTTGAACTATACATATCGGGAATGGGGGATAAAAAATATAAGGTTCAGCAATTGGCCATGATGGTTGGACCTGATAGAATCCCCATTGATGAACTATGGGCCGGGAATATTCCTGCTATAGTTGGACTAAAGGATGCCATTGCAGGTTCAACAGTATCAAGCATAAAAGACGTTGAACCTTTTGAACCCATGGTCCACTATTCTGAGCCAGTGGTAACAGTTGCAATAGAAGCAAAATATACGAAGGACCTCCCAAGGTTGATTGAAGTTTTGAGAACTGTATCAAAAGCTGATCCCAGCATTCAGGTTGAAATAAATCAGGAAACTGGTGAACACCTAATTTCAGGTATGGGAGAATTGCATCTTGAAGTAACCTTGTACAGGATCAGGAATGATTATAAGGTTGAGGTAGAGACATCCGATCCGATAGTAGTTTATAGAGAAACCGTAGCTGGAAAAGGAGGTCCTTTTGAAGGTAAATCCCCTAATAAACATAACAGATTCTACATAACTGTAGAACCTCTTGAGAAAGAGGTTGTTGATGCTATTCTTGAAGGAGATATAGCACAAACAGACAGAATTAAAGATAAAAAGTCTCTGGTATCACAGCTTGAAAAGCTTGG
This sequence comes from Methanobacteriota archaeon, assembly GCA_017857235.1. GTDB lineage: Archaea > Thermoplasmatota > Thermoplasmata > Thermoplasmatales > JAFMDN01. The sequence goes on along the minus strand of JAFMDN010000013.1, from coordinate 8,329 downwards.
CATGGATAGGGAGGAAGCCAAAGGAGTTGAAACAATTCATGGGCCTAACATACTCATAGATGCGACAAAGGGTATTCAATACCTAAATGAAACGATGGAACTTGTAAAGCAGGCTTTCATTGAAGCCATGGATAAAGGCCCATTGGCTAATGAGAAAGTTTATGGTGTAAAGGTAAAGTTGGTAGATGCAAAACTGCATGAAGACAGTATTCACAGAGGACCTGCCCAAGTTATACCAGCGGTGAGGAATGCAATCTACGGTGCAATGGTTCAAGCAGGTAGAGTACTCCTTGAACCTATGCAGAAAGTTTATGTTGATACACCCATTGAAGAGTCAGGTTCAGTAACTAGAGAATTCCAGCAGAGAAGGGGAGTCATACTGGAAATGAACCAGGAGGGAGATGTATCCAAGATAGTAGCTCTGGTACCGGTACCTGAAATGTTTGGATTTGCCTCGGCTATTAGAGGAGCTACAAGTGGGAGAGTGCTTTGGAGTACTGAGAACGCGGGATATCAACCGGTACCTAAGGATCTGCAAGATGAAGTAGTAAGGAAGATAAGAGAGAGAAAAGGTCTAAAACCAGAGCCATACGATGCAGATTATTACGCAAACCTGTAAGGAAATCGATAAGGATATATATGGAAAATAAATAAAGGCAAGCTAAATATATAATGGAGGTAAATAGTGTATGGCAACACAAAAACCACATCTAAATTTGGTAACAATAGGTCACGTTGACCATGGAAAATCAACAACAGTAGGTCGAATACTATTCGAGCATGGGGAAATCCCCCCGCATATAATTGAAGAATATAGAAAGGAAGCTGAAGAAAAAGGAAAGGCAACCTTTGAATTTGCCTGGGTTATGGATAGATTGAAGGAAGAAAGGGAAAGAGGAGTTACAATTGATGTAGCTCACAGAAAATTTGAAACTGACAAATACTATTTCACTTTAATTGATGCACCTGGCCATAGAGATTTTGTTAAGAACATGATAACAGGTACAAGCCAGGCAGATGCTGCTCTCCTAATAGTATCAGCAAGAGAGGGAGAAGGTGTCATGGCCCAGACAAGGGAGCATGTATTCCTTGCCAGGACCCTTGGCGTAAATCAGATGATAGTAGGAATTAACAAAATGGATGCTACCCAACCACCTTATTCCCAAAAGAGGTTTGAAGAGGTAAAGAAACAAGTTGAGCAGCTGTTAGCATCCGTGGGATACAAGAATGTTTTAATTATCCCAATTTCTGGTTACAAGGGAGATAACATAATGAAGAAGAGCCCTAACATGCCATGGTGGAATGGCCCAACCCTTCTTGAAGCATTAAATTCACTCCAGGTACCACCAAAACCGATTGATAAACCTTTGAGACTCCCAATCCAGGATGTGTATTCAATTACAGGTATTGGAACTGTCCCTGTAGGCAGAATTGAAACAGGTGTTTTGAAGGTAGGAGACCAGGTTGTGTTTGAGCCTTCCCACAAGTCAGGAGATGTTAAATCAATTGAAATGCATCACGAGCCGCTTCAGCAAGCTGAGCCTGGTGATAATATTGGGTTCAACGTAAGGGGAATTTCTAAGACAGATATAAGAAGAGGAGACGTTGCAGGACATCCAACAAATCCCCCTACAGTGGCTGCTAGCTTCACTGCACAAATAGTTGTTTTGAATCATCCGTCCGTAATAGCTCCCGGTTACACACCAGTATTCCACGCTCACACTGCACAGGTTGCATGTACGATCACTGAAATTCTCAAGACCATAGACCCAAGAAATGGTACAACAAAAGAGGAGCACCCAAGCCATATCCAGACCGGAGATGTCGCCATAGTTAAGGTTGTCCCAACCAAACCCATGGTAATTGAAAAGGTATCTGAATTCCCACCTATGGCAAGATTCGCGGTTAGAGATATGGGACAAACCGTCGCAGCAGGGCAATGCATTGATGTAGAGAAGAAGAGTCAGTAAAGTGGTGAAAAATGGCCTCCTATAAGATGAAAATCTCCCTATCAGGTACTGACGTTAAAAAGGTAGAAAGTGTCTGTAAAGAAATTAAAGACCTCACCTCTAGAACAGGAGTAGAGATGAGAGGGCCCATTCCTCTGTCCACTAAAAGATTGATAGTGCCTGTTAGAAAAGCACCTAATGGGGCTGGTACAGCGACCTGGGATAGATGGGAGATGAGGGTACATAGGAGGCTCATCTATATTGACGGTGATGAGAGAACTATCAGGCAAGTAATGAGAATACAACTCCCAGATGGTATTAATATAGAAGTTAAACTTCAGCAGTAAAAATTATTTTTTATTTTCTATTCTTATTGCTATTGCCATAGATACTAATATTAAGGATCCTCCTACTATTGTTTGAACGTTTATCGGGTACCTAAAAACAAGTGTAGATATTAGAACCGCAAAAAGAGGCTCGCTTATTAGTATTAGGGCCGAAATATAGGAGTTTGTGTTTTTTATTGCAACACTCATAACAAAAATCGCCAAGGCAGATCCAAGTACGGCATTAAATAATACAGAAAACATGACATATGGTATTTCCATTTTGGTAAAGCTGAAAATAACCTGTGGATGGAAAACTAAACTTAATATTGCAACCATTAAAAGTTGGTAAAAAGTAAACTGAAGTGCATCACCATCCTTTAAATATTTTTCAGTGAGTACTATTTGCAATGCGTATGAGATGGCACAAAAAAGTGTTAGTATGTTTCCAATCAATTCACCTGAAGAACTGGATAGGCTCATTAACGCAACGCCTAAAAAGGCAGTTGTCGCTAAAATAATTTCAGTTTTGACCATTTTCCTTTTTAGAAAAAATATGGATAATATTGGAGTTAAAATTACATATAGACCCGTTATAAGCCCGGACATTGATGGCGTTGTATATTCCAGACCTACTGTTTGCGTTAAATAACCAAAAAATAATGTTATTCCAACAATTGAACCGTATATAGCCAAATATCTATTAATTCTCCTTATTATAAGAGGCAAAATGATGATGGATGCTATTAAGAATCTCAAAAATAGAAATGATAGAGGGTCGACAAATAATAATGTCTCCTTAATAATTGGAAATGTAGATCCCCATATGAACGCAATAAATATCAGGGAAGCATAATATTTGTATTTCACCATGGGGTAATTTCCCTAATATCTAACTATTTTTCGGACTCATTAAAGTATATATGGATAGTTAATATAGCGGAAACAATGGATCCCAGGAAATTGATAATAGTACTCATGGCGCTAGTGATAATTGTACCAATTGCAGCTTATTCTGTATACTATTATGAACAACCAAAATTAAAAATAATAAAGGATGGTTCAACAGTCTCTCTATGGTATTATGGATATATAATTGTTGACGGTACTGATCTCATATTCGATACAAATATGGCTTCTGTAGCCAACAATAATACCACATATCCCAAGGCTCCTGATTTTACCTATCACCCTCCCTTTACACCCCTCAACGATACGGTCGGTTCAGGTCAGATGATAAAGGGATTTGATCAAGGCTTGATAGGAATGGCACAGGGACAGAGTGGTATAATTGTGGTCCCCCCTAATCTAGGATATGGAAACATAAATGAAAGTTTAATTTCCAAAATAAATATTTCAGGTTATGTAAGTATAAATCAGGAATTAACATTCAATCAATTTACATCTCTTTTCAAAGTTTTCCCGGTAAGTGGCGAACTTTTAACGTCACCGATTTACGGTTGGCCTGTTCAAGTTAAATCGTACAATCAGTATTATGTTTACATACAGAATATACCACAGATCGGAGTTCAATACTTCCCATATCAAGGTATAAGTGGCTTCAGCATTATACCTGATTCAATAAATTCTAACAATACCATATCCTATTATTTTGCAGTCACTAACGGAACCATACTCCCAAATGGGGCATATATATCATATGTTGGAAGCACGTATTTCGAATTAAATAAGAATCCATATCTAGCCGGAAAAACACTGTACTTCTATGTTGATATAATAAAAGTTGACTAAAAAAATAAATTTTATTTTTCTAGAATGAATTTATATCCATACTGTATAATTCCAGTTTTTCCCTCTTCCCTAATGCGCCTTAAAGTGACTCTTACCCTGGATCCAATTTTGACTTCTGAGGGATCTGCATCTACTATTTGACCAGTAACTAATGGGCCTTCATCTGTCTTTATCATTGCCAATATGTATGGCAACTGGAATTTAAAAGGCTCCAGGCCATCGTGGACTACTGTGTAAGAATAAACCTCGCCATATCCTGAAAACTCCAGTTCTTCCATCTTTCCTATACTTTCTCTCCTGCACTTAGGGCAGACATCCCTCGGCGGGAAGAATGTACTTCCACAATTGTTGCATTTAGTTCCAACTAATCTGTACCTATGATTTGATTCTCTCCAGAATCTCGGAACGTCACTCATTTACTCCACCCCCAGAACTGTTGAAACTGAAGTTGCACCTATTCCACCCATATTGTGCAATAGCACATACTTTGCTCCTTTTACCTGCCTTTGGCCAGCCTTCCCCCTCAATTGAAGGGTGGCCTCAACAGCCTGATATATGCCCGTAGCACCGAGTGGATTACCGTGAGCCTTCAATCCGCCAGATGTATTGGTTGGCCTAGATTTATCCCAATACAATTCTTCATTCCTCACTAAATTCATTGCCTCCTTTTCCCCATAGAGTTCCATTAATTGCAATAGCCCAATTATGCTGTAAGAATCATGCAATTCTAAAATATCCACCTTCTCCTTCGAAATTTTTGCCGATTCTAAGGCCTTCTTTGAGCTTCTCTTGAACGCATTTAGTGAATATATGCTTGTTCTATCATGGAGAGAAAGATAGTCCGTAGAGATTTCTGAAGATACAATTTTTACAGGATTTTCAGAACTATTTATTAATTGACGGTTTGAACTTATAACGATGGCGGATGCTCCATCACTAAGTGGTGCACAATCGAAAATTGTTAGAGGTTGTGCAACATAGGAAGCTTTTAAAACATCTTCCAGCTTTATTGAATTCCTGAAATGAGATGTTTCGTTCATGGATCCGTGCTTATGAGACACTACTGGAATGTGAGCGTAATCCTCTCTCTTCATTTTACCCTCATATTCAAGCCTTTTAGCAATCATAGCTGCTAAAGATGCCTCTGTAACACCGAAGAATGTTTCCCATTCTGCATCAAGAGATCCTCCAACGATTTTGTTAGCTTCTTCGGGGGGGACATCTGTCATTTTCTCAACGCCACCAACAACAACAGTATCATATTTTCCAGAAGCAACTGCTAGGTAAGCCTCGTGCAAGGCAGCACCGCCACTTGCTGATCCGGCTTCTATCCTAATTGATGGGATTCCAAGTTCCGATAACCCTGCCGCATCCGCAATTAGTGATGCTATATGTTCTTGGTCGATAAACTGCCCTGCTGATGTATTGGCGCCATAAAGAGCATTCACATCCTCTGAATAAATACCAGCGTCAGTGATTGCTTTTAAGCCAGCTTCTGTAGCCAGATCCCTTAGGCTTTTGTCCCAAAGTTCACCGAATTTAGTAGTTCCTACGCCTATAATGTAAACATCCCTCACCTTAATCCCCCCTCATGATAATTTTCTTTCTAAACTTTACATAATAAGCATAATCAATCCATATTGGATTTTCCAATTGTTTTCTTACTGTTGGTGCTGAATTCCTGTTAAATGATTTAATGGAATCGTTAACGGTGATGTCAAAAGCATCTGACCCTGCTCCACTTCCAAAGGCAACAGCCAATATTCTATCACCGGGTTCCGCCTTATCTAAAATAGCTGACAGTCCAATCATCATGGAATTAGAATAAGTGTTACCTATATACGGAGTCATCAAACCCTCTTCAATTTGTGAATCCTTAAATCCCAGCATTTTTGCGGCCCTTGTTGGAAACTTGCCATTTGGTTGGTGAAAAACAGCATAGTCATAATCTTCTGGTTTTGTGTTCATTAACTCCATCATCTTTTTGGCAGCAGTAAGAATGTGTTTGAAGTATGCCGGTTCTCCAGTAAATCTACCTCCATGAGATGGATACTTCTCACCTTCCCTTCTCCAAAAATCTGGAGTATCCGTAGTGAATGAGTATGTTTTGTTAATATCAGCTATACCTTTTTTACCAATAATAAAAGCTGTACCACCAGCTGATGCTGAATATTCTAGAGCATCTCCCGGAGCTCCTTGAGACGTATCTGCCCCTATAGCCATCCCGTACTCTATCATGTCACTGTCTACAAGACCGATCACATTTTGAATAGCTGCCGTACCGGCTTTACATGCAAATTCATAGTCTGCAGCCATTATATTGTAATCTAGGCCCAAAGATTCAACTAAAATAGATGCAGTTGGCTTAACCGCATAAGGATGGCTCTCAGAACCTACATAAATTGCACCAATCTTCTTTCTGTTTTCTTTTCCCCATCTGTTTATTGCATTTCTTGCAGCCTCAGTGGAAATTGTTAAAACATCCTCATCAGGTGCAGGGACTGATTTGCTATAAACCATTAAACCATTTTTTATATTGTCAGGATTTTCCCCCCATATCCTTGCAATCTCTTCAGCTTTAATTCTATACCTTGGGATATAGGAACCATATGAAACTATGGATGCCATATAAAGTCATACTCACATTATATTTATTTTTTGCCGAATAGATCATTCGGCAATTAACGATTAAATACCTTTTATTATGAGATTCACTATAAAATTTGGCAGGTATGGAGGATAGAATCCCATTTTTGAATACCTTGTTATCAAAGGTTCAACAAGATCGTCAATTTCTTTAACTATTTGGTCATTTAAACTAAATGATAGAACTTTAACTATGTCCTCGGCTTGTTTTATATTTTTGAATCCAGGTATAGGTATAACTCCCTTCTTAATTTCGTATGATAAAACTAGGGTAGCAGGAGCAATATTGAGCTCCTGGGATTTATTCTTAATAAAATCAAATAATGGTGTATATTTTTTTAATGACTCTTTGCGGAAAAGTCTATTGACTTTCCTGATGAATCCAGTTGGTTTTTTTTCAATGTATTTACCAGTTAAGAATCCTTGGCCTAGTGGACTCCATGCTATTATTTTTATATTATTCTCATTAAGATAATTAATTTCTTCTTGAACCGGCCTCTCCAAAATATTATATTTTATCTGATTGCTTTCAATTTTATATTCATTTAAGTAGTTAGATACTTCTCGAATCTTCTTACTGCTAAAGTTTGATACCCCAATATGCATTATTAGCCCTTCCTTGCAAATTTTTTCCAGTTCTTTGAAAGATTCTTTTAAATTTGTATAGGCACTTGGCTCCCAATGTACCTGATATAGGTCTATATAATCCAGTTTAAGTCTTTTTAAACTTCCCTCAACCTTAGCCTTTATTTTACTGGCCTTAAAATTGGATCCTGCTATTTTAGTGGCTATATAATACTTATCTCTCTTGGAATTACTCAATACCTCCCCTACATTCTTTTCTGATTCCCCATTTCCGTAAATTTCTGCAGTATCAATGAATTTTATCCCGTTATTTATCAAGAATTTTAGGGCTTCTTTAGCATCGCTGGAACTGTAGTCCTTCCCCCAGCCTCTCATACCAAGCTGCCATGTTCCTACTCCAATATTAATTTGATTTTCATCAAATAAAGATTTCATTGGGTAGCAGTTTATTGTTGTTAATAAATTTTAGCAAAAAATTAAGAATAAACCTCTGATATACTTTCAGATAAAATGTTATTTGAAATAGAATTTCCTCATGCAGAGCAGCCGCAGGATGCATGGCAGAAACTATATGAGAGCCTAGATGATACTAGTATCTGGCAGGGTCACATAGAAATCAGGAAAATAGAAGAGAAGAAAGATTCGAATGGTTTTACATATGAATATGTAAGGGAATCAATATTGGCCTTTAGAAAGAAAAAACAGATTGAAATAATATTGAGGGATTCTAAAAATAATGCGTTAAAAATTGTTTATGGGAAAGGTCCCTTAAAGGGTTATCAGATATTTGATTTTGAGTATGATAAGATAATAATAACAGGCGATATTGGTCTCCGAGGACTTCTTTATCCATTTACAAAATTTGCATTAAAACATATAATCAATGGTGAAATAAACGCCCTTAACAGGCTCTTCAACAAAGACTTTAGCAAGGATTCTTCTGAGCAGCTGGAAAAATTTGGAAAACATTAAATAAAATTTGATAATTAGGCCCGAAGCCCCGGTAGTGTAGTGGCCTATCATACGAGCCTGTCGAGCTCGTGACACGGGTTCAAATCCCGTCCGGGGCGT
>JAFMDN010000012.1 GCA_017857235.1 Methanobacteriota archaeon | reverse complement strand
TTCAAAGGACCGATATCCTAATATCCCTTCTCTTAATTCATTATTGATTGGGGGGTTGTTCATAAATCCCCAATCAATTCATAATATTTCAATGTCTGTTATACGTCAGACATTATGCAACACACTTTAATTTGTAAGAACAATCAAATAGAGCTAGAATTAATAAACTACATAATATTTTTAAATGTTAATTTAGAAAGTATTGACATGAAGTTTGATAATAAATTATACTATCCTGTCAGTGGAGCAACAGTACTTTATAGAGATTTCAACAGACTGGGAAATCGGATGTTTGTTAATCTTAATGAAATGAACGGTTATTCTTTGAGCTTGATAGAGATTCCATCGAAACATATGGTGATTATAATAAAAGGAGAACCTACAAAACTTATCATGGAGAACACTAGATTATGTTTTACATCAAGCATCACGACTTATTCACCACTATTTTCAATGCAGAATTTCTGAAAAAATTTGATTGAATATGGATTTTGGAACTTATCACCATTCTTCAAGGAAACAAAGTGAATTGATAAGGGAAAGGATCCGAATAAATTTGAAAAAATTGAAAATTCTTAAGGAACTAGATAAGCCTTTAAGTAACGTAATCGATATCGGGTTTGGACTCGGGTTCTTTTCTTATGAAATTTCTAAATTTTTAAAGATTAAAAATTTGGTAGGTTTAGATACATTCGATGAGAGATATATTAAGAATTTAAACACTTCTAAGGCGATTTCAATAGTTGATAAAATTTCAGCAGAAAAAATAACTCTAGTTAAAGGAGATGCTTCGGACATCCCATTTAAGGATTCTATGTTCGAATTGGCTATTTCAAATCTTACTTTACATAATCTGCCTAAAGAAAAAAGGTCAGAGGCATTTAATGAAATATTCAGAACCCTAAAAAATGGTGGCATATTTATTTATTCAGACTTTATTTTTCATAAAAATGAGATAATTGCATTATCAGGCAGTTCAGCAAGTTATTATAATTTTAAGGTTATTGAATCAATTAATCTATTTACTTGTAATGGAAATCCTTGTTTTATAATCTCTGTGTTGCAAAAGTATTAACCTAAATTGACCCCTAATAAATAGCCTAAGATAATCGTCCAAGTTCTATTTTGAATTATCGTTTTTTATTTAAAAATTCTTAAAATAACAATTCTTAAAGTAGATCTTAGGTGCCTAACTTTAATAGTAATTTGTTAATTAAGGATGGGTCCGTGGGGTAGTCAGGATTATCCTTCTGGCCTTCGGAGCCAGAGATCCGGGTTCAAATCCCGGCGGACCCGTTTGCCATTGTATTCAAGTCCATTTTGTAAATCTTCTTTGAAAAGCTTTTCTTTAAATACCCAAGAAGCCAATTAATAATATATAAATAACAAAATTTAATGAAATTCGAAAAACCAATTAGGAAGGTTGTTCTTACTACTCTCTTTCACTAGCCTTCTATCCTTTTTGAGGTTTCTTAGTTTCCCATCATAATTCGTTGTTTTATCTATGAACGATGGATTATGCAGTGCTTCTGATATTTGCATACTAAGAGAATTAAGAGTGTTTATTTATTATATATAACAATTTAAAAAAGGACTTTTCAAATAAAATCTTAAATACGGCATAATATAAATAAACTAAATGAATCAAATACATTCTGAACCTAACGATGGTTACCTAATTATAGCAAGAATTAAGGTACCTTTCCCTATTCCTTCCAAATACAAAGATATTATTTATTAAAGAGGAAAAGCTGATCATTTTACAGGTAGTTTAATAAGAAAGAATGGTATATTTACATTGATAAATTAAAATTTCTTCCACAGGATGACATTCTTAAGGTAATTGATGGATTGAAGATTAGCTACAAGAAAGTGATGCCGAATGTAAACGTTGATGAATTTATCAAGATAGAAGGTAAATTATTGAGGCGAAAGGTTGTGGAAAAAACGGAAAATTTCCTTAATAACATTATAAATCTTCCTGGAACTATTGTTTATTCTTTAGTTATGTTGGGAGAAAAAGATACAATATACGCAATTAAGTTTCCAGAAAAATTCTTGTCAGATGTATCATCAATATTAATGGATTTCATATTAGACTCCCCATTTCAGGTAGACGTATTATTACTTAATAAAGAAAACTCTTTCCCGGAACCCTCTTTCATTAAATTAATAAAATCATTCAGGCTTGATTATTCAAAATATACCTTGATAAAGACAGAATGGAAGATGACAGAAGAAGAATTAAGGAATGAGAATAGAGGAATATTTCAGAATGAGATGTCATTCAAACCAAAATATATTGATTTGGAAGCCGAAGGTCTTGTTGGAAGGATGGTAGCAGAATTGAAATCAGAGGATATAAAAGGCAATGTAAATAAGGCAATAATAGAGGGGAATGGGAAGAATGCCCAGCTTGTTGAATTTGATCTGAAATCAAAATGGTTCCATGATATATATAATGATGTTCTCTATTTTATGGGAGGGTCATTTTTCTATTGGGGTTACTCTGATGGAAGGGGTACCCTTGAAAATTATTATATTATTCCAGCAAGAAATCAGATGGAATTTCTAAAAGGTTTAAAGAAACATTGGAGTGAACCATCGAGGGTCAAACATATTAATACTATATCATATGTTAATAATCTTGGAGAGGTTATGAAAGAATATAATTTCTTATAGTTTCTAACATCATTTCAAAGATCAATGCGGAGGGCCGGATTTGAACCGGCGAACCCCTATGGGAGCAGACCCTAAATCTGCCACCTTTGACCTGGCTCGGTAACCTCCGCTTGGGTTTAATCTCTCTCTGAATAATTATTTTTTCATTATTTATGCAATCCATCATGACCATACATTAATAGGAAGCTTTAAGGAACTAATCCAGTGTTAAAATCGATCCAATAGTTTTCAGAATAAGTCTTAAAGCCCAAACTAGAATAAGCGTTTATGGCAGGTTTATTCTCAACATTAACGAAAAGTATTGCTGTTTCCATGTGGGAATAATCATACAGTATTTTTGATATTACCTTTTTAGCCAATCCCCTATTTCTGAATTCAGGGTGTGTAAATACAGAAGATACAACGAACCACTGTTTCCAAATTGCCCCAACACTTGCGGCACTTAGTATTTTACCTTCACTAAAGTATCCATAAATCGTCCCATAGGTTACATTGTTCTTAAAATCTTCTAAACTCATCTTTGGAAATCTAGAACCGTTCCAATTCACCATTAATTTCATATATTCCAAATAGTCGGATGGGCCCAGGAGCCTAACGGAAGGTTGGTCATCACCCATTGGTGGCTTTAGATACATGCAATACTCCTTGTATAGCGCTGAATAGCCAGAGAAATTATGGATTTCAAGATTTGTTGGGGTATGCACAACACTATTAGAAAGATCAAGCGAATTAAATATATTTAATAGGGAATCAGAGCTTCCAACTCCCCATATATCCTTGACCCCACTGGATGAGTAATATACTAGGACTACAGCATCCACATTTCCATCTGAAACCGAATAATAGAATTGATTGGAATTTGAAAGAAAGTAATAGTTATCTATATCAAACAATATATATACATTATCATATTTTTCGTCCAGGAAGCGCAGAATTTTCTGCTTATCGAACCAAGATTTCATTCTTCGGATCTCAAGGCTCATAGCAAGTATAATTAGATAATGTTTAATTATTTTATTTTCATTTAGATATAACATGGATCTATGGAATATATCTAGTAATGTAGATCAAGCGATAGTCAAGGTTAATGAGTTATTGGGAGAAAAATTTGACTGGATTTTTGAGAGTAAATCATTGGAAGAAAGCACATATCATCTCCTTCATAACAGAGGAAAATTATTGAGACCTTCTCTAGTATTTATAGGGGCCGAGGCTATTAATAAGGACCCTAAAGATGTAGTTGAATTAGCATTGGCAATTGAATACCTTCATATTTCATCCCTAATTCACGACGATATAATCGATAAGGATGTTATAAGAAGAGGAGTGGAAACAGTTCATGCTAAATTTGGGATTGAGGACGCCATACTTGCAGGGGATGCTTTAATTTCCAGAGCAGTTTTTCTTGCTTCAAGTTATGGAGAGAGAGTAGTAAAGGAGATTTCAAAATCCGCATTTCAAATGTGCGATGGAGAGAGTTTGGATTTTGCTATACAAAAAGGTAAAATCGAACTGAAACTTGAAAATTATATAACAGTAGCAATCAAGAAAACAGCTTCATTAATTTCCACATCACTGGCAATTGCGTCCATATACTTTGGAAAATCTCCCGAAATTGTTGCAAAACTCAAGGAAGCAGGAGAAAAATTGGGATTAGCATTCCAGATTAGAGACGATATCATAAATTTTATAGGGAGTACAAGACTCGGTAGAAGACCGGGCAATGGTGACGAAGAATTTAACAGGCCCAATATCTGCAGAATTATAATGCAAAAGGGATTCAGCAGGGTTGAATCGGCAATTGAAGCGCTGGATTTAATGGTAAAGTACGTGACAGAGGCAAAGGAATTGCTTAAGAGTTTCACTAGAATAGGGGATATTAATAAATACATAGATGAATTTTTTGACCCAAAATATATAAGATCTGAAATATTTAGTTAGATCATGGAATATGTTCTGGGAATTACAGGCTCGTCCGGCATAATCTACGGAGCCAGATTATTGGAAAGGTTACCCCATAAAAGGGTTCTAATACTCTCCCGAGGAGCTGAAAAGGTAATTGAAAAGGAGCTAGGGGAAAGAAAATTCTTAAATGATCTAATAGAGAAAGCCGATGAATTCCACTGGGAAGAAGAACTAGACGCCCCTCAATCTTCAGGTTCTCATTTATTTGATGCATATGTAATATGTCCAGCATCCATGAATACCGTGGCTAAGATAGCGGCAGGAATATCTGATAACCTGATAACGAGGGTTGCTTCTGTGGCAATGAAGGAAAGCAGGAAATTCATAGTGGTCTTCAGGGAGACCCCACTCAGCTATATACATCTCAGGAATCTAATGGAAATTTCAAGGGGAGGCGGAGTTGTTATGCCAGCTTCTCCGGGTTTTTATCACATGCCAAAGGATATAAATGAAATAATAGATTTCATGGTGTCAAGGATACTAGATCAAATTGGGGTTAAAAATGACATAATTAATAGATGGGGCAGTGAAAAGGATTAATAGAGAATAGTGAATTATGAATCTATGAGCTCCCATTGTTTGATCTGCGGTGCATTGATTCCTTCTGGAAATATTTGCCACGATTGCAGGTGGGAGATGAATCGCATAAGGCTCAAGGAAGACGTTGAGGCAAATTTATGGTTAAGTTCAAAACTCGGGAGTAAAAAAATTAATTTTGAAAGAAAGGAAAATAAATTGTTCTAATAATCTGTAATATTGTACTTTTCCTTAAATTCTATGAATTTTTTCCTGTTGTCAATGCCGTATTTAGTTGAAATATATTCCATTATTTTTGATTTAGAATTATCCCATATTTCGCTGAGTAACATCATCCTTCCAAGCTTGATTGAGAATATTATCTCTTCACCTTGCAGCTTTAATTCCCTTAGGTATCTGTAATCATATTCTTCCTTAATTTCACTCATGCGTCATTGCACCTCTTACTATCATAATAGGGATAATTTACATCATATCTGTTATAAGAATAAAGGAACTTCAGATAGATAGCCCTCTTTTCAGCTTCATCACCTTGTATTGACATAATTTTCCCTTCCAATTCCTCCGGCTCGACTTTATTATCTAAACCGTAAAGCAGCACTTTCGCAACTTCAGAATAGAATCCCTTCCCCGTTGCCAATTTTTCAAGAAAATGATGTGCTCTCTTAATTTCCCCATTTAACATTTCAGTCTCATAAGCCATATAATAAAAATATTCCATCATAATTTTTCACCCCCTCAAAAGAAAATGAATTGAATTGAAAGAAACTTCGATGGAATGATAAGCATAGTTGAAAATGAAGAAGTAGAGAACACCTATGGCTATGGTTAAAATAGCGGATATGTGTAATGCTGTGTTGTATCCATAAACCTCATTTCTACCCTGCTTCCAGAACATATACATTATAACCCTTCCGTAATAATAGAAAGACAGAACGGAATTTATTACCGCTATGGAAATTACTATGTAGCTAATTAAGGAACCCGTGGAAATCACACTCAGGAAAAGGAAGTACTTTCCAATGAAGCCAGCAGTACCAGGAAAACCTGCTAGTGAAAGAAGTAGGACTGAGAAGGAAAACGCAAATGCCGGGCTACTTTTCCATATCCCAGAAAAGCTATCCAGATTGTAATCTTTTAGGCCATTAAGACCAAGGAATGCCCCACCCTTCATAAGCACATAGGCAATTGCATATAAGAAAATACTGGTGAATGCCAGCAAAAGAGTTTTCTCACTGTATCCAAATGTAAGGAAAACTGTACTAAGGTAACCTGCCTGAGCTACCGATGAATAAGCAAGCATTCTCTTTACATTCTTCTCCCATATGGCTACAAGGTTTCCAAAGGTCATGGTAAGCACTGATATAATAGCAAAAATTATTATGAGATAACTGTAAAACCACGGTGAATAATAAAAAATATCCATTGCTATAATCAATGTCATAATTTTGGAAGAAGCACTGAGTAGCGCAGCCACTGCATTGGATGTACCGGTGTAGGTATCAATTGCCCATCCATGCAGAGGAAATATCGCAAGCTTGAATCCAAATCCAAATACGAGCAATATAAGAGAGAGATCATATAGGTTGTTGAGTATTGGTTTTGCATTAAGCGCAAGTGTCCCGGTAGACATATAATAAAAGGAAATTCCGAAAACTATTATGGCCGTTGAGAAAGCACCTACTAAGAAGTACTTTACAGCGGCCTCTATTTCCGAATCAGATTTTCCGAACCCAGCCAAGACATAAGTGGTTACAGAAACACCTTCAAATGCCACAAATATGAACAACAGGTCAAATGAATATATTGCAAGTCCCATAAAGCCTAAGGATATAAGCAAAATTGAGTTGAATAATCCCCATTTTATCTGCTTACCACTAAAATTGACCCCTGTTAAAAGCAAAATACCGGGAATAAGTATGGCAACAAAGCTTAGCCTTATAAAGGCAGTAGAAAGCAGAAATCCGAAGTTAAAATCGTTCTGAGTCAATGTTAGAAACATTGATAGAACTATGAAAATTCCACCTATGGATAAATTAAGAACCTTATTTTCGCTTATTAGGCTTATAAATAATGCTAAAATGCCCCCTATGAACAGAACATAAATATTCCAAAAATTATTATAAATACCTAGATCAAAATTCATTTAAACACCCCCATGCCTATCTGACTAATATTGAAGAAATGCAGAATAAGGGAAGGATAGATACCAAGAACTATAATAGGGATAAGCAATATCAAAGAAGCCAATATTTCATTCCTGTTTTCCATTATGTTTCCTAGATATTCATTGTATGGACCGAAAATGGTTCTCTGTAAAGTATAGATGTGGTAAGATGCAGTTAAAACAATCCCTATCATAATGAAAACAAAGTAAATTTTCAGGAAGCCGTAAGAACCAATGAGTACGGATATCTCTCCAACGAAACCAGAGAAACCGGGTATGGCAACAGATGCCAGAAAACTTGCAAGTAAAATAAAAGAAAGGAACGGCACCTTTCTAGCTAAACCACCCATGGAAACAATATTCCTTGTGCCAGTGGATTTTTCAACACTA
This sequence comes from Methanobacteriota archaeon, assembly GCA_017857235.1. Lineage (GTDB taxonomy): Archaea > Thermoplasmatota > Thermoplasmata > Thermoplasmatales > JAFMDN01. The sequence goes on along the minus strand of JAFMDN010000012.1, from coordinate 24,744 downwards.
CCCACTGTAGAGAATATGAGTGATATGATTAAACCATGGGATATTATCTGGAACACTGCCCCATAATAAAGGAGGGTTGCATACAATCCACTTCCCAGTATCAGGAAACCTCCTGTAGCTATGGTAATGAAGCTCATATGGCCTATACTAGCATAGCTCATCATCCTTTTCATATCTTTCTGGTATAGGGCTACCAATGCCGAATATATGAGAGAGATAATTCCCAAGGCTACCAGGATCCATGGAATTAAGGTAGAACCATAATAGCTCGAAGATTGGAACAAATTTATGAAAATAAATAGTAATCCAAAAGCTCCCATCTTTGACAGCAGGGATGATATGATAACAGTACCTTCATATGGAGCTTCAACGTATGCATCTGGTAACCAAGTATGAAGGGGCACGGATGGAAGTTTTATCAAAAATGCCAGTGCGAAGCCGAATAGAACGAATGACTGGTATGCCAGCGGTATAGAGTTGAGATTGCTCATCAGGTAGTACATGGAGAAGTTTGTTGCTCCCTCTTGGAAGTACATGGTGAAAATTGCCAGAAGCATAAAAACAGAGCCAACATGAGTGTATATAAAGAACTTCATTGCAGCATAGTCCTTATTTGGTCCTCCCCAGATTCCTATCATAAAGAATGTGGGTATTAGGACCATTTCCCACGCTATGTAGAAGAGAAGGAAGTCATTAGTTGTAAAAAGAATTACCAATGACATCCCGAGGAATTGGGTAAATACATAAAAACCACTGCGGGCATTAAATCTTGCACTTACAAATATTTCCACTATTCCGATAAGTATTATTATTACAGATGCGATAAACACTAATCTGAAGCTCATATAAAGTATGCTCAATGAACCGTAATTGAATGATGTATATGTTGGATTATTCAAGATAACAAAAAGTATGGTTATGATTCCAGTTAAAAGTGTAATTATTCTGGCGGATTTTCTTACCAATATTGATATCAATAGCAAAATTGTGAGAATCAACAATAAATATTGAAGCCCAAACATTTAATGGAGCACCCCCATAACCATCAGTATTCTTATAAGTAATAGCATCAAAATCAATCCTGAAATTATCATAACAACGTACTGCTTTGCCACTCCAGTCTGAAGCTTTCTCAAAGAAGATCCAGCATTTTTGACTACATCTCCCCATGCATTTACAAATCCATCGATAACTCTTCTTTCCGTGGCATCGCTAACCGCTGACAGTCCAAGTACTGCGCGTTCTGCTATAACATTAGTATAAAGTACATCGAGGTAGAATTTGTTCTTTACAAATTTGTACAGAAATCCCAATCCCTTAGCAATTTTATCGGGTATATCATTTTCTCTTCCATATAACCAGTACGCTACTCCCAAACCGATTAACATCATTGTGACAGGAGCAAGATCGAGGACAGAAAAGCTTTCAGGGTGATATCCCAGGAAGCTGTAGAATCCCCCTTGGAAAATTCCGAATATAAGGCTGAATATGGCAAGGATTATGATGGGTATGAGCATTAAAATTCCAGATTCATGTGCATGCTCAGCTGCGTAACTCTTAGGTTTTCCCAAGGCAATCTTGAAGAATAATCTAAATGTATATAGGCTAGTCAATAGGGCACCTATGGTGAGGAAAATCCATGCCAATAGGTTTACATTGTAGCTAGCGGTTATAATACTGTCCTTGCTGAAGTATCCTGCGGTAAGGGGGAAGCCAGAAAGTGCCAGTGCACCAATAAACATGGATGTTATGGTAATAGGCATTTTCTTCCACAATCCCCCCATTTTATTCACATCTCTAACATTCAATAGAGCATGCAGTATACTGCCAGCGCTTAGGAAAAGTAAGGCTTTAAAGAATGCATGAGACTCCAATTGATAAATCGAAAATGCAATACTAGCACTCCCCAGACCCAATCCAAGGGCTGAGACCATGTATCCTATCTGTGATATGGTTGAATAAGCTAAAATCCTCTTTATATCATTAACTACCAGTCCCAGTAGACCAGAGAGTATAACTGTGAAAACTCCTATGAATAATACCACACTTAATGACTCTGGTGTAAATATAGGATAAGTTCTGGCTACAAGGTATACACCAGCAGTAACCATAGTGGCAGCATGTATCAGGGCGGATACAGTAGTGGGGCCTTCCATTGCATCGGGAATCCAAACATGAAGTGGGAATTGGGCACTTTTTCCTATGGCACCTCCAAACAAGAGAAGTGAAACAATGGTTCTTTCCCAGGCATAGGGTATTGCATTAAGGCCAGATATTAGCAACTGTCCACCAGAATAATAGAATGCAGCACCTATTCCCGCAATAAAGAAAACGTCTCCAACTCTTGTAACAATGAAAGCTTTCTTAGCCGCTGCAGCCGCATTTGGTTTATAATACCAAAATCCTATTAATAGGTAGGAGCAGAGGCCTACCAATTCCCAGAAAATAAAGAGCATTAATATACTTGAGGATAAAACCAATCCTAGCATTGAGGCTGTGAAAAGTACCATTTCACCAAAGAATATGTGCCTTCTAGGATCTTCAGCCATATATCCAACAGAGAATAATATTATCAAAAATCCAACGAAGGATACCATCAATGACATTATTATGGAAAGATTATCAGCAATAACACCCAGAGGAATATATATCCCGGAACCCTGGAACCAGTTAAAATTATTCTGAATAATAATTCCTTTCAGAGTATAATTATAGAATACATATAATGCGGAAAGGAAAGATAGAAAGACTGCAATAACTCCAAGATACATAGAGTAGTTCCTTTTAATATATCCAACACCAATGATTATGGGTACCAGAATAAGTGGAAATCCAAATATAAGATAGGTCATCAAAACTCCTAAATCCAATTTCACCACCTCAGTAAACTCATAACATCAAGGGCAGAAGTACCCTTCTTCCTAAATACTGCTGTAAATATGGCTATGGCAACCACAGTTTCAGCTGCAGATATAGCCAATACAAAAAGAGCGAGAGTAGAGCCCATAGCATTATTGTATAAATCCGATGAAGCGATTAAATTAAGTAATCCGGAGTTAAGCATTATTTCGATGGATATTAAGGCTTTAACTAGAGTTGAGGAATATAAGAATGATATTAACCCGATGGTAAATACAAGCATTGTTAGGATTTCAATATATTCAAGATTTAACGGATAACTGATCATTTTAATCATCCCTTTCCCCTAGATACATGGCCCCCAACATACCGGCCAAAAGCAAAAAAGTTACAATTTCAAAAGGCAGGATATACTGATTAAATAAAAAGTAAGTTACACTCTGTTCTGTCATATTACCCGCCCCAATTACAGAACTATTAGGAAATGGATAGGGTTGGATGAATGTTAGCATAATTACGAACAATATAACACCAGGTACGATGACCCATCTACTCTTCATCTAGATACCTCCTTGATAGCATAACGGAAGTCAGTATTAGCGTCATAATTGCTCCTGCATAAACGAGAACTTCAACCATGGAAAGGAATATATTTCCTAAATAGAAGAACATAGCAGCTACAGATACAACCATGAATATCAACCAGAGTGAGCTATGAAGCAAATTCTTTGAGATAGCAGATAGCAGGGCTGTTCCCACTATTGCTGCAGATATTACCAGGAAAACAATCATCTATTCTCACCCCAAAGTTCATTTTCCTTTTTATTTAGCATTGGAGGTGTATATCTTGTATTCTCCCTCCTCATGTGCCATTCCTCTACTTCAGCTTCTAATGTTATGGCTCCAGTTGGGCAAATTTCTTCGCATAGATTGCAATGTGTGCAGATGGCCACATCAACCGAAGGATAAATCTGCCTTTTATTTGGATACTTCTTTTCAAATTCCGGAGATTTCTGATAGGCCCATGTCATCATTCTAATTGTTCCATTAGGACAGATTTGCTCACAAAGGGTGCATCCAATACACGCATCCATATTCAAGAATACTCTTCCTGTTGTTCTGTGGCCATACTCAAGCTTTTCTTCTGGAACTTGTTTCGTAACCTTTGGTTTGAAACCCTGAATGAACATATACCAGACTCCTTTTATTATACCCGCTATGCCCGTTAAAGGTCCTGGACCTCTTTCATCTTGCATTTAGAAAGCACCTCCAAAGTATATGGCAATTAGGGATGATATTAAGAGATTCAAAATGGAAATTGGTAGAAGGTACTTCCATCCCATATTCAAGAACTGATCTACCCTTACCCTACCCAAGGCTATCCAGGATAACAGGAATATTATCATGAAGACTGCAGATTTAACTGCGATCCATAGTACACTGTTAAAGAAGGGACCCACAGGTCCTCCGAAGTACAAGGTTGCAACTACTACAGAGGCTAAAGCCATAAAGCCGAAGTTTCCCATATAAATTATACCATACCTCATTCCAGAATATTCCGTGGAAAAACCACTCACAAGTTCGCTACCGCTTTCGGGAAGGTCAAAAGGTGGAATTGATTGTTTTGCTATCATAGCCAGGAAGAAAACAATGAAACCGAGTATCTCAGGTATTACAAAAGGAATGTGTTTCTGGGCATTTACTATATCATTTATGGAGTAACTTCCGGCCAATATGATCAAGGAGAGAACCGAAATCATCATCGGAACCTCGTATCCAATATCCTGTGCAGCACTCCTTAAAGCTCCATAAAGGGCAAATTTGTTATGTGAAGAAAGGCCACCTATGACTTCTCCAAGAGGTGAAATTACCATGGCAGCCACCAAAAACAATAGTGTATATTTGAAATTTACAACCATCAATTGCAAAATAGATACATTTCCGAAGGGAATAACAAGCATTCCCAGTATCACAGGAGTAAATATGATGTAAGGTGCAACCCTAAATGCAATCCTATCAGCATTCTTGGGTATTATGTCTTGTTTTTGTATTAATTTGAAAACATCTGCTATGAGTTGCAGGGAGCCCCAAGGTCCCAACCTATTGGGGCCGATCCTATTCTGTATGTCTGCCATGTACTTCCTAAAAACGTAAACAAGAATGACTACAACCAGCATGGCAACAGCAAAAACCAGAACTACCTCTATAATGGCATCCACAAAGTACATTATCCAGAGTCCGGCTGGATAGCCGTAGAGGTACCAATTCCACAAAGGCCAATGCAGGAATTTAAGTATTCCATATAGGATGGACATTATAAAAAAGAAGAGATTCATCTATCCACCTCCCCGAAAACTGGGTCCACTGAGCTCACTGTAGCTGTCAAATCAGCTATTTTGTATCCTTTGAGCATGATGGAAACAGCCTGCAGATTTGCAAAACTGGGACTTCTAATTCTCACTCTGTAAGGGATTGTGGAACCGTCTCCTATAACATAAACTCCAAACTCCCCCTTTGGGCTTTCAGTGGGTACATATGACTCACCACTGCCCTTCATTCTAACAAGCATAGGTTTTGCATACTTTTTGTTGTAAAAATCACCATCTGGGAGCTTCTCTAAGACTTGCTTTACAATCTTTGTACTCTGCCTCATTTCCTCTACTCTAACAAGGAACCTTGAATAGACATCCCCGTTAGTATATACAGGAACATCAAAATTTACTTTTTCATAGAACAAATAGGGCTGATTCTTCCTCAAATCCCATTTTAATCCCGAAGCTCTTAAAAGTGGCCCAGTGACCCCATAAGCTATGGCATCATCCAAAGTTAATTTTCCAACCCCTTTTGTTCTTTTTGCATATATATAGCTCTTCTGAAATATAGATTGAATTTCCTCCAGCCTATCTGGGAACGTGTTAACAAATTCTTTTATCATATCAATGCCCTTTGGAGTTAGATCTGAATATACGCCGCCTATGGAAAAGTAGTTGTAAAGTAGCCTGCTCCCAGTAATTTCATCAAAAATCCTTAGAACCCTCTCCCTCTCCCTCCAGCAATAGAAGAAGGGGGTAAGCATACCCATATCCAATCCATGTGTACCTAGCCAAACAAGGTGCGATGCAATCCTGTTTAATTCTACCATCATCATTCTTATCCATTGTGCCCTTTCAGGAGTTTCAACATCCATTAGTTTTTCAACTGATAGAATGTAACCTAGCTCCATGTTTAGGGCTGCCACATAATCTAACCTGTCCATATATATAAGTGCCTTGGGATAGAGGCCCATCTCTGAAAGTTTTTCCGCATTCCTGTGCAGATATCCAATAACAGGTTGAGCATCGACAATTATTTCTCCATCAAGCTTGACCTTGATTCTCAAAACACCATGGGTCGAAGGATGCTGAGGTCCAAAATTAACTTCAACAACCTTTTCCAATTAATACCCCTCCTTTGGATCATAACTTACCTTATCCTCTCCATCTTCTCCTAAATTTACATACTGCTTTTTATCCATGGGATAATTCTTTCTAAGTGGATGGCCTACCCAGCCTTCTGGCAGTAGGATCCTCTTAAGATTGGGGTGATTTCTAAATCTTATTCCAACCAAGTCGTAGGTTTCCCTCTCATGCCAGTTTGCACCGGGCCATATTCCTGTAACCGAATCTACCTCTTCATCAGTCTTGGTTTTAACCAAAAGGCGCCTTCCATCTTTTGTGGAAAGAAGGTGGTATACTACTTCCAGATGATCCACATAGTCTACTCCTGTTACCATCAGAAGCATGTCATAGCCTTCATCCTTCTTTTCCTTCATAAACGGTATTAAATTTTCCTTTGAGATGTAAACTACAGGAGTTCCATCCTTAGTTTTGGACTCTGACTCAATGGGTATCAATGTCTCACCTTTCCCGAAGCTATGGAATCTTGGAGTTGCTTTAAAGCTTGAATCAAGGCCTCTGGTCGTGGTGGACAGCCATAAACATATATGTCAACAGGAACAACCTTATCCACTCCATCAACAACTGAATAACCCCTTACATAAGGGCCTCCTGCAGATGCGCATGCACCCATGGATATTACATATTTTGGAAAAGCCATTTGATCGTATAACCTTCTTATTCTAGGAGCCATCTTTTTTGTTACAGTTCCAGATACAATCATAAGGTCAGCATGCCTAGGGCTATCCCTGAAGACATCTGCCCCAAATCTTGCCCAATCATAATCTGGCCCCATAGCCGACATCATTTCTATGGCACAGCAGGCAAGTCCAAATGTAAAGGGCCAAAGCGATTTTCCTTTTCCCCACCTTAATGCCTCGTCAAGAGTGGTCAATAGAATGCTATCAGTCATTTAACCACCTCATATAGCCTTTTTTAGAAACATAAAACAGCCCAACTAGCATAACTCCAATAAATCCAAGAACATCAAGAAATACTCCTAACCCAAGACCTCTAACATCTGAGGCCCATGGCAATAGTAGAAGCATATCCACATCAAATACCACGAAAGCCATCATAAAGAAATAATATTGAAGTGGAAGCGGTGCTTGGAAATCTCCCCTTACTACTTCACCGCATTCATAGTTATCATAGGTATATTTTCCATAGGTCTTAGGTGAAAAATAATGAGCTACTGCAATCAGAGAAGAAACCAATATGGGTACAACCAAGACTGCCAGGGCTAAGGCAGTCATATCTGGGGTCAAATACATCAGTACCGAATTGCATGTTAAAATTTATACTTTTATAGAATTTAGAATGGCTAAAATAAAGAAAAAATTATTTCTTTTCCGATTCCTTTATTTTCTCTTCTAATACCTTCAAGCCCTCTACAACGGTTGGTCTCTCCTTGCCAACAGGTGCAGGTACCTGTTTGTATCCAAAGAAGGAATTCTTCATTAGAACTCCTCTGAGCAGTTGAATTGCCAAAGCTGGGTCAACGCCCTTCGGACAAACTTCAGAACAAGCACCAGCGAAATGGCATCTCCAGACACCGTGTTTAGAGTCCAGAACATTTAACCTCTCTTCAAATCCCATATCTCTGGAATCCGCTATATACCTGTATGCCTGAGCTAAAGCCTGTGGTCCAAGGTAAAGATCATCAGCAGCCATGGTCGGGCAAGCGGAAAGGCAGGCACCACAAAGTATGCATTCCGTAAACATAGCATATTTTTCTCTTTCCTCTGGTTTCTGAAGGTATTCAGCCGTTGGTGGATTGTCATTCCTTATAATATAAGGCTTAACTGATTTATGATTATTAAATAGCTTGCTAAGATCAGGAACTAGGTCCTTAATTAAATTGTAATTTCCTAGAGGATCGACTTTTATGAGGTCCTTGTTAAGCTCCAATATTTGTGTCTGGCAAGCCAGCCTTTCCTTTCCATTTATAATCATGGCACATGAGCCGCAGATACCCATTCTGCAAGAATACCTGGCAGAAAGAGAAGGATCAATATGTTCTTTAATGTAAAGGATGCCGTCCAACACTGTCATTCCTTTTTTAACAGGAACTTTGTATTCACTGTATTTTGGAGTATTATCTTTCTCCGGGTCATACCTTCTTACTCTAAAAGTAACCTCTTTTACAACTTCTCCAAATCCTTTCAATATTACCTGAACTGTCATTTATATCACCCCAAAAAAGCCAGTAATATGGTTCTTGTTCCCCATATGAACACTATCAGACCAATAATTAGCATTGAATAGCTTATCACTTTGCTTGCAGTTGGGCCAGAAAACTGCTCTGAAAGTATTATTCTAAAGCCGTTGAATGCATGGAATGTTACTACTGTAAGGAATAGTTCAAAGACAGCAGCCCATGCCAAATTCTTGTAAATGTCAAGTACATAATTGTAGTACAGTGCCCCACCAACTAAAGTATGGTTCGTGGCTGACTGGTAAACATACAGTTGTTTATCTGGAGATGGAGTCAGGAAACTAAGGGCAAGAAAGTGCAAGCCACCGAATACCAATATCAGCAATCCAGTCAGATATTGGAGGAACATTATCTTACTCTCTCTCATAACAACACCCCTGTAAATATATAGACTATCCCTATAATACCGATAACTATCATGAGTATGGCTGTGAGAATCTTAAGTCCGAGGTTCCATCCCTTGAGGCTTTTTGGTTCATAAGGATAATCTGGCCTGTATGGCTTAGTTAGCATAAGACCATTTTCTACAATGGTTAACCTTAGGCCGTTAAAGCCATGGAAAACCACTGCTAACAGCAATATGGACAATATGTATGGACCTAAATGGACTCCAAAAGGCCAATCAAGGAACACCATCAGGTTGTTCCATGTAAGTGGACCTTTTAGAATATTGCTAGTTTCGAAGATATGCGCTATGAGATACAATCCGATGAAGATTCCGGTTAAACGGTGAAGAGCAAAAAGCCACCTATCCATTCCATATTTGATCGGATTAAACCAAGAAATCCATCCTTTCTTATTATCTATCAACATCATCACCTCAATACACTCTCGGCTCCGGTTTCCATTTTGTTATCCTTACGGGTTCGTATGTTAATTCCACTTTATCTCCATACTTCCTCGCTATGGTATGTTTTAAGAAGTTCTCATCATCCCTCTTTGGATAATCAGTCCTGAAATGTGAACCCCTGCTCTCCCTCCTTTCCAAGGCACCATATACAACAACTTCAGCCAACTCAACCAGATTCCTCATTTCTAATGTTGCAATAAGGTTTTGATTGTAAACATTTCCCTCCTCCTTTATAAAAACATCCTTGCTCATGGCAATTAAATTTCTTATTTCGCCCAATCCCCTCCTCAAACCCTCTTCATTCCTAAATACATATGCATCTCTATCCATCGTGGCCCACAATTTCCTTTTGATTTCATAAGGATCATTTTTTCCCTTTTCCCTGTATAACTTACTTATGTAATCTTCTGCGTATTTTTTATCCCCTTCCTCAAGGCTTACAGTGCCATTATTTTTTAATACCCATCTTGCTGCTTCACCACCTGTGACCTTTCCGAATACTATGCATTCACTGGTGGAATTGGCTCCCAACCTATTGGCACCATGAACAGATAAGCAAGATGCCTCTCCTGCTGCCCACAAACCTTCAACTCCGGTGAAACCTACAGGAGTTACCCATAGTCCTCCCATCGTGTAGTGGGCCGCTGGCCTTACAGGGAGGGGAGACTCAATTGGGTCAAGACCGACATAGTGAATTCCTATCTCCCTCACTTGAGAAAGTTTTTCCTTAATCTTTTCTGCTCCTATGGGTGAGAAGTCAAGAAGTACATAATCCAATCCATCCGGGCCCTTAAAGCCTCTTCCTTCAAGTATTTCGGTCATCATGCTTCTTGAAACTATATCCCTGGGAGCTAGATCTTTCTTGGTTGGGGCATATTTTTCCATGAATCTCTCTCCCTTGTTGTTTCTTAATATACCCCCGTCTCCTCTCACTCCTTCAGTGATCAATATCCCAGATGGAACCAAACCAGTTGGATGGAATTGCACAAATTCAAGATCTTTCAATGCCATACCCCTTCTCATGGCAATTGCTAGACCGTCACCAGTTACTAAATGGGAATAAGTTGTGAAGCCATACAGCCTTCCGAGCCCTCCTGTAGCAATAATTCCTGCTTTAGCTTTGAAAATCCTGATTTGCCCGGTAGGCATATCTATAGCCAGGACACCTCTGAACTTATTGTTGCTTATTAGGAAATCGTAGGCAAATTGCTCATGGTATTTATCCACGTTATCAAATTTTAAAAGGGTATCGTAAAGGGTATGAACTTCATAAAATCCAGTCCTGTCAGCGGCAAAAGTAGCTCTCGGGAATGAATGCCCTCCAAAAGGTCTCTGTGCAACTCTGCCATCATCTCTTCTTGCCCAAGGAATTCCCCAGTGTTCCAATTCAATTACATCAACAGGAGATTGCCTTACAAAGAATTCAACAATATCCTGGTCAGCAAGGTAATCAGAGCCTTTTATGGTATCGTAAGCATGGAGGTCAAAGGAATCTCCTTCATCTGTATATAAAACTGCCGCAGATCCACCCTCTGCAGATATTGAGTGCGCCCTCATTAACTGATTTTTTGCAATTATGGCGATTCTTAATTTTCCCTTGCTTTCCTGAGCGGCCTCAATTGCGGCCCGCAGTCCAGCAAGACCTGATCCAATAACTACTATATCGTAGTCTAGGACTTCTACCAATTAGATCCCCAATCTGATAAGTGTATTATATTATAAAAGTTTCATTACATTAATATTGCTCAAATCTATTTATCGTGTGAAATTAACTAAATATTAAATGGGATTAATAAGAAATTAAAATTTAAGAACTTAAAGTTTTTAACCCAACCATAAAAAAACTATACATTGTTGAAATCTATGAGGTTTTTGCTTCTGTCTTTGCTAAGAAGAACTATGCGTGAATCTTCCCGCTCCCCTCCAAATTCATAATTAAGGTAGCCGTTCAGCCTAAATGAAAACTGCCTAATTTCTTCATGGGTTGGCATATTGGATATGCTAAGTCTACCTCTCGAACCACCCACGTGAACATAACCTTTATTTTCTATGAAATCAGGATCGGCTTTCTTATCCAATTTATAATATTCTTCCTCATATCCAAGGTTGAAACCTTTTACGAGAGTATGTCTTATAACAATCCTAGTATCCAATGTTGAAACTAGCTCCAAAGTTTCATTCAATCTCTCCCACGCATCATGATAAACTGGATTCAGTAGCTCCTTGAATATTCTTTCATTAGGTGCAGCGACAGTTATATAAAGCTGTGTTGGCATAACTTCAAGTTTTCTTATCGCATCCGGGTTAGTACCGTTTGACACTACGAAGGTTGAAATCTTTCTTTTTTTTGCCTCATAAAGTAAGTCATTGAGTTTTGAGTACAGGGTTGGTTCACCGGTGAGACTTATGGCCATATGCCTTGGTTCATTGGCCTCAATCCATTTTTTCATGTCTGTCCTAGGTTCACCCTTAAATCCAGTTAGAAGTTTTCTCTGTGCCTCAATGCTCCCTTCCATTATAAATTCTGCATCATCTTCCTCAGGTATTTTTACACCTTCCCATCCCTGAGCCCTCCAGCAGAACGAGCAATTTTCACTGCACCAGTCAACGGCAGGTGTCATCTGTATACATCTGTGGCTCTCGATACCATAAAATGTCTGCTTATAGCATGGTCTATTGTAATAAAGCGACTGCTTTACCCAGTGGCATAGTTTAACAGCAGAATGGTTTCCTACTATTTTATAACCCTGTTTTTCTAATGTTTTTCTCTTTATCTCATCCATAACATTTCAACTCCTTGCTGAGACTATGAATGCAGTGTGATAAAGGAAAGATGACTCAGGCCTAAGGCCCATAGTACTGATTTTCATAGGTATATCTACAATCTCATGAATTTCAACTTGAAAATTTTTTTCTAACATAAATCTTGAAAATTTCTCAGCTTGTAAGTATGTTGGAACGTACGCCACCATAATACCCTTAAATCCATCCCTGTAGAACTTTTCAGGCTCTGGATTATCTATCATAACCCTATGGAAATCTTCAATACTTGCCAAAGATGCATCTTCATTCTTAGGAGTTATATAACTTTGGCATTCAAACCTCTTTATGTTTTTTAAGAAAATCTTAAAAATCTCCGGATTCAATTCATAAGAAACAATCTTTTTTTTAAAGGATAGGGCCGTTATTATGGAAAATCCTCCATTCCCGGCACCAATTTCTAGAATTGGATAGCTGGAGTAAGGGTCTAGAAGGTAGTTGATAAAAAATGAATCTTTAGGCAATATGACCTGAGGCATTCTTTCTATGGACCTAGCTACATCTTGGATTGTAGCTTCCTTTACCTCGAACTTCCTAGTACCTATTTCATAATTCCTTCCTACCTCGAACCTACCAGTATTAATATTGCCAAGCCCTCTTATATAGAGAACTCCTGCATCGGTTGAAAATGTATAGGATTCACCTTCCTGATCCCATAAGGTTACCAGCACAAGATGTGAGAACAAATAATTTAAAATAGATTTCCTTATAGTCCCGTGGAAAATAAATCTGAAGATAATGATATTCAATTCCTTATTGAAAACGGATTTGAAAAGAAGAAATGCATAAAATGCGGAGCTTTATTCTGGACAAAGGACAAATATAGAAATACGTGCGGAGAAGCTCCATGTGATCCGTACAGTTTTTTAAATAATCCTCCTACTAAGAGGAAGTATACATTGGAAGAGATGAGAGAAGAATTTCTTTCATTCTTTGAATCTAGGAATCATAAGAGAATTAAAAGGTATCCCATAGTAGCCAGGTGGAGGGAAGATGTTTTCCTTGTAAATGCAAGTATATATGATTTCCAGCCACATGTAACTTCTGGTAAAGTTCCCCCTCCTGGAAATCCGTTGGTTATATCCCAGCCATGCATAAGGACTGTAGATCTAGATAATGTAGGTAAAACAGGAAGGCACCTTAGCGTATTTGAAATGGGTGGTGCAAAATCATTCAATTTTCCAAATCAATTCGTATATTGGAAAGACGATGCCGTAAGATTGGCCATTGAATTCTTAAACCATCTGGGGGTAGAAACTAAGGACATTACATTTAAAGATAAGCCATGGTATGGAGGGGGCAATGCAGGTTCCGCAGTCGAAGTAATGGTGGCTGGACTTGAAGTTGCAACGCTGGTATTTATGGACATGATTCAGGACCCAGATGGACCATACGAATTCGAGGGAGTTAAATACAAAAAGATGGAAAATAAAATAGTGGATACAGGTTATGGAATTGAAAGGTTTACTTGGCTATCTCAAGGTACTACCACTATATACGATGCAATATATCCAGACCTCACCAAAATGCTAATGGAAGAAGTTGGACTTAGCAAACCGGAATTTCTGGTAAAATTCATGGAATTGTCCATATTGGAAGACGGTTCAGAGAAGAAATTTTTAGAATCCTTAAGCAAAGAGGATAGGGAGGTCATGGAAAAATTATCTGCTATTTACATGCTTGTGGATCACACAAGGGCAATAACCTTCCTTGTTTATGATGGCCTAGTCCCGTCAAATAGCAAGGCAGGGTATGTATTGAGGATGCTCATTAGAAGGGCTTTAATGGCTATGGATAAGGTAGGAATAAAAGAAAAGCTATGGGATCTCATAGAAATACAAAAAGAAAGGTTCAAGGACATTCTAGATTTATCCATGGAAAGATCAGCAAGGGAGATTATTGAATTAGAAGAGGAGAGATTTAGAGATCTATTACTGAAGGGTGATCAATTAATATTGAAATATGCAAAGAAGGGAGTTCTCACGCAAGAAGCTATTAACACCTTATTTCAATCCAATGGTTTACCAATTGAATATACAATTGAAAGAGCCAGGCAACTTGGTATAAAATTACCCGATAAAGTAGAAAAGGCAAAGGGATTTGTGAATGTTAGGGAACCAGCACAAAAGAAAGAAAAACCAAAAATTGTAAATAAATACAACCCCACGAAGAAATCCTATTATGAAGATGAAAGGAAGCTCGAATTCAAGGGCAATGTTCTAGGTGCAGAAGGAAATTATCTTATACTGGATGAGACCTATTTTTACCCTGAAGGAGGTGGACAACCTAGCGACCATGGCTACATAGTTCTAAATGGAAACAAATATGAAGTTAGGGATGTGCAACTTGTGGATGATGTAGTGGTACATATTCTTGATAAAGAAATCCAAGCAAATAAAGGCGATATTATCCTGGGACACATTGATGAAGAGAGGAGAATAAGATTAATGCAGCATCATTCAGGGACCCATATCTTACTTTCATCCATAAGGTATGTGCTAGGCAATCATGTATGGCAAGCTGGCGCCCAGAAAGATCCTTATTTAAGCAGATTAGATATCACTCACTACAAAGATATAAATGCAGAGGAGATAAAACAGATTGAGAGAAGGGCAAATGAAGTTATACAAATGAATCTGAGATTGAGGAAGGAATTTGTAGAAAGGAATCAAGCCGAGCAAAAATATGGATTCATACTTTATCAAGGTGGGATACCTGAGGGGAAACAATTAAGGCTTGTAGAAATACCGGGCGTTGACGTTGAAGGTTGTGGAGGTACTCATGTGGAAAGAACGGGTGATGTGGGTCTTATAAAGATAATAAAAATAGAAAAAATACAAGATGGAATATACAGGTTCCATTTTAAGGCTGGAAGATCAGCAGTTGAGCATTATCAGGAGATCATGGAAAAAATTTCAAAAATTGAAAATCTCATGGGAGAAGATCCAGAAAAGACATTTATAGAATTGAATTCAGAACTTGATTCCCTAAAAAAGAGCATATCAAAAGGAATTGAGGTCTATGAGGCACAAGGAATAAAGTTCTACAAACTCCATGAGAGAATCGCAGATGAATTTTCTAGGGGAATAAAAGATCCATTGGCAGTTATTGTATCTGCTGAAAAGGTTAGGGTTGTTTCCAATTCAAATATTAATGCAGGAGAGATAATGAGGGCTCTTGAGAAAGAAGGAATTGCAAAAGGTGGAGGTAGCCAGAGCTACGCTCAGGGGAAAATTTTAAAGGAGAATTTTGATTTAAAACAAATTGCAGATGTTATAAATGACAACAGATAATGCGCCTCCAGAGGTAAAAGAAATAGTTTCAAAATACTTTACCGTATCAGGAGAAAGGAGGATACAGCCTGGTTTTTTTGAATTTGATGTTTTCCTTCCGCCGAACTTGGAATCCAATTTCAAAAGTCTCTATAGAGAAATTAAAGAAATTGGTTATATCCCATTTTTGAGCAAGAACGTAAAAGAAGGATCAAGTTATCTGCTTACAGTAATTCAGAGGAATTATAAAAAGGGTTTAAGAATATGGATCAACATAATACTGCTAATAGCAACACTTATCACTACAATTTATGTTGGGACGGTTTATCTGTATGCTGGCTATTTTGGCTTAACTAAAGTAACGCCAATTGATTACCTATATGGATTTGTTTATTTTAGTCTCCCTCTAATGGTGATACTAGGATCACATGAGCTAGGTCACTATTTTACAGCAAGGAGGAACAATGTAGCAGCGTCTTTGCCATTCTTCATACCGGCACCCCCACCATTTGGAACCATGGGAGCATTCATATCTTTGAGGGATCCAATCCCAGACAGGAAAACTCTAATTAAAATAGGGGCTGCAGGACCAATTGTTGGATTTATAATGAGTATTATTATCGGAATAATAGGTGCCTATCTCGGGCAAGTGCAGAAGCCAGTAAATGTAACCAATTCACAGGTGGAATACGAAATAATGCTTCCTTTTATCTATTCTATTCTTCCATTCTTAAATGCGCATTATGTTCATCCAGTAGCATTTGCAGCCTGGATAGGTTTTTTAGTGACAGCAATAAACTTATTTCCTGTAGGACAATTGGACGGTGGCCATATATCTAGGGGTCTGCTGGGAGAAAAATCAAAGTATTTAAGTTACACTTTCCTTATGCTTCTAATATTGTTAGGTTTATTTAACATAAGCTGGATATTTTTTGCAGTAATTGTAATAATTTTAGGTTTGAATCACCCCCCTCCATTGAACGATATCAGCAAACCAAGTTACAAGGAGCTAACTATTGGTGCAATTGCAATATTATTGATTGCAGTTAGCTTTTCACCTCAGCCTATAACTGAGAAAATATTTCCAAATCATATCGAAGCAATTTTAAGTGATGGGAATTCATTTTTAGTAAATAATAGTGCGCAGCTTGATTATATAAATTACAGCCTTGATGTCAGAAATTTAAACAATTTTTCTATACCTGTAGAAATAAATGTTGGCAAAATGAGGGGAAATTTCACAGTGAAAGGGTATATAAATGACACTTTATCCCCATACCAAAATAAAGTTTATTATATATTAGTGAATGGAAGTAAAGCCAATGGAGGTTTTTATAATCTGTACATAAATTTAACATCATCCGGTGCTTCTTTTACCTGGAAGAGATCATTCTACGTCACTGCACTAGACCTAAATGCTACGGCTGGAAATTCAAATCCATTGATAGTAAGAAGCCCGGTGGATAATATAACACTTAACACGATGTATAAGAAAGATCTTTTCTATATATATCAGTTTAATAATTCATCTGAATTTACGCTCAAGGGTGCAGTTTATAATTCAACTCAGAAACTTCCTTATGTTGAAGCTTATCCAAATTCGACTAACACCATTGAAATTATATTCCTCAATCAGAGTAGGGTCCAAGGGATCGTATTAATGGACAATAATTATGAATCAATTTTAATATTTTATATTCCAAACAATTATCAAAATAGCACTCTAAACTACATAATATAATTTAAGTATTGCATATCTATGCGCTCATATGGACGAATATGATATTATTGTAGCAGGATCAGGCGTCTCAGGTTCATTGGCTGCAGCTATGGCATCAAAATTGGGATCCAAAGTGCTTCTCCTTGATAGAAATAAGGAGGATGAACCAGGAAAGAAAACCCTTTGGGGTTGGGTTTGCGGTGATGCAGTAGCAAAATCACACATTGAGTTTGTTAAGTCAAATCTTGGAAATATATTCAGGTCCGAGTCATTGGGAATGCCTGTAGATGGTGTTGTTGCACTCTCTCCGGACCTTAATTTCAGGATACCTTTTGAGGGAGAAGGTTACAGCCTGGAAAGACCAGAATTTGGTAAAGATTTACACGATGCTGCAATAAGAAATGGGGCAGAATTCATCCCAAATTTCAATGTTGAAGCCCCGATTATAGAAGACGGGAAGGTTGTAGGAGTTGAGGGAAAGGATAAGGATGGAAACATCAAAAAATTCAGGGGAAAGGTAATTGTTGATGCCCTCGGGATATCTTCACTCCTAAGGAGGAAATTGCCAGAGAATATATACATTGACAGGGAAATTGATTATGAGGACATTGAACTTACTGGTAGATACATTTACAATCTTGAGGAAATAGATAATGACTTGAGGTATTATGATCCAAAATATGCCTTAATACATCTAAATCAGGAGTTAGCACCAGGAGGGTACGGTTGGGTATTCCCGAAAAAAGGAAACAGGGTAAACATTGGGCTGGGATTCCAGCAAAAGAGCTTAGAAATTAGGAATTCAAAAATGAATATGAAAGATAATTTAAAATCTCTCATGGATTATTATGTTAAATGGAATCCCGCCTTGAAAAAATACTCCCTAGACAATAATCACGGAAATGGACAGGGTTTTTGGAGTGTATCAGTAAGAAGGCAAATGGAGAGCATGGTTTTCCCAGGATACATAGGAGTTGGTGATGCCATGGCTTCTCCAAACCCGTTAAGTGCGGGTGGAATCGGCCCAGCTTTAATAGGTGGAGTTATAGCTGGAAAAGTAGCTTCAGAAGCAGTACAAAGAAAAGATTCAAGTTTAGAATCACTTTGGCAGTTCAACATTGAATACAATAAACAATACGGCTCCAAGATGGCAGGTTTAGAAATATTCAGAATCTTCCTGCAGTCACTCACTAACGACGAAATAAATTATGGAATGAAGAATTTCATAACATATGAAGAAGCTGTAGAGATAAGCTACGGAAGAGTTCCAGAGTTGTCCCTAACAAGCAAAATTACGAAGCTCGTTAAAGGAGTAGGATCAATGAGATCTTTCAAGAATTTAGTATGGTCAGTGGATAGAATGAAGGAACTTAATGGAATTTACAACAATTATCCAAAAACACCTGCTGACTTTCCAAAGTTCAAGGCAAAGGTTCAATCAATAATAAATGAAGCGAAGGCACGCATGCCGCCTAATCCTGTTGCATAAATTATTTATAGAAGTGATAAATAAAGATTGGTGCCATCCACACCATACCACAGAATACTAAAATACGAGATAGCTAGGTTAAGGGAAGTCAATAGAGACTTAAATATGGAACTTGACAATTTAAATAAGCAACTACAGGAATTGAATGATAGGCTTAAGTTTTTAACGGAACAAAACTTGAGGTTTGCCGCTGATGTCGAAAACTTCCAAAGAGCAACCGAGCAAAAGATTATGGAAATGCAGGAATTGGCATCTTTGAGAATTATTCGGGAGCTATTGCCAATTCTGGACAGTCTGGACAATGCAACGGATCAAAGTGCTAGAGCGCTGAGATCTCAGATGCTAGGAGTACTTGAAAAAGAAGGCTTAAAGGTTATTGATAATGTAAATGTTCCATTTGACCCAAACATTCATGAGTCTGTGGGATTTGTGGAGGGCGCTGAATCTGGTAAAGTTGCAAAAATAATTAGAAACGGATATAAAATTAAAGATAAATTATTGAGACCAGCGTTGGTATTAGTTGGTAAAGAGGTGAATTGATATGGAGAAGATAATTGGAATTGATCTAGGGACGAGTAATTCGCAGGCTGCGGTTATGATCGCAGGTAAGCCAGTGGTTATTCCAAGTTCTGAAGGCACAACCTTAGGCGGAAAAGCTTTTCCAAGCTATGTAGCTTTTACAAAGGACGGGCAGCTGTTAGTTGGTGAACCAGCAAGAAGGCAAGCGTTGACAAATCCGGAAGGTACTGTTTATGCTTTCAAAAGGCATATGGGTGAGAATTACAAATACAAGATATTCGGAAAGGAATATACACCACAGCAGCTTTCAGCATTTTTATTACAAAAAATTAAGTCCGACGCCGAAAAATATCTTGGCGAGAAGATAACAAAAGCTGTAATAACGGTACCAGCGTACTTCAATGACAATCAGAGACAGGCAACCAAAGATGCAGGAGCAATAGCGGGTTTGGAAGTTGTAAGGATAATAAATGAACCTACTGCAGCCGCCCTTGCTTATGGATTAGATAAGAGTGAGAAAGAGCAAAAGATAATGGTTTTCGATCTGGGCGGAGGAACATTGGATGTAACTATAATGGAATTTGGGAACGGAGTATATGAAGTTCTGAGTACATCAGGTGATACCAAGCTTGGCGGTACTGATATGGATGAGGCAATTATTAATTGGATTGCAGATAAATTCCTTAAAGAGAACGGTATTGACTTAAGGAAAGATAAGAACGCTTACATTAGATTAAAGGATGCTGCTGAAAAGGCAAAAATTGAGTTATCTTCTACACTTTCAACGGAAATAAATCTTCCTTATATAGCCGTTGGGGCTGATGGGCCTAAACATATCCAATATCAGTTTACAAGGGCAGATCTAGAAAATCTAGTCAGGCCCATAATTGAAAGGGCAAGAAAACCTATGGAAGATGCTCTCAATGCGGCCAAATTGAATAAGAATGAGATTGATAAGGTCATATTGGTAGGTGGGCCTACAAGGATGCCCATAGTTCAAAAATTCGTTGAAGATTTTATGGGTAAGAAGATTGAGAGAGGAGTAGACCCAATGGAAGCAGTAGCCATAGGAGCAGCCATTCAGGGTTCAGTTCTTGCTGGAGAGGTTAAGGGTATAGTTCTGTTGGATGTTACGCCTTTGACACTAAGCATTGAGACCCTGGGAGGTATAGCCACTCCAATAATAAAAGCAAATACTACAATACCTACGAAGAAATCTCAGATATTTACTACTGCAGCTGACAATCAGACTACTGTGGAGATACATATTGTACAGGGTGAAAGACCCCTTGCCAAGGATAATGTTTCACTGGGCAGATTCTTACTGGAAGGGATTCCACCAGCACCGAGGGGAGTGCCGCAGATAGAAGTAACCTTTGACATTGACTCAAACGGTATATTAAATGTAACTGCAAAAGATCTTGGTACTGGTAAACAGAAAGGAATAACCATAACAAGCAGCACAAGACTGAGCAAGGAAGAAATTGAAAGGATGAGAGAAGAAGCAAAGAAATTTGAGGAAGAGGATAGAAAGAGGAAGGAAGAGATTGAAACAATAAACAATGCCGAATCTCTAGCATATGCCATAGAAAAAACCATTAATGAAAATGAATCAAAGTTGCCGAATGATCTTAAGGATAACCTCAGGAGCAAAATAAAGGATATCAGAGAGAAAATTGAAAAGAAGGACATAGAAGGAATAAAGAAGGCTATGGATGAGCTAAACAAGGAAGCCCAGAAGATCGGCGAGCAAATATACAGCAACATAAATGCAGGTGCGAACAATCAACAGGAAAGCAAAGCGGGAAATGAGAGGGTCATTAATGAGGACAAAGGAGAATCCGATAATAAAAACAATGATAATGTACAATGAAATACGGTGAAAGATGGGCAAAGATTACTACGCAATACTTGGAGTTCCTAGGAACGCATCAAAAGAAGAAATAAAAAAAGCTTACAGAGAGCTTGTAAAGAAATATCATCCTGACCTTAATCCGGATAATAAAAAGGAGGCAGAGGAAAAATTCAAGGAA
Source organism: Methanobacteriota archaeon (assembly GCA_017857235.1). Lineage (GTDB taxonomy): Archaea > Thermoplasmatota > Thermoplasmata > Thermoplasmatales > JAFMDN01. Next base: position 3,530 of record JAFMDN010000012.1, on the reverse strand, counting down.
ATCAGCGAAGCGTATGAAGTTCTAATGGATGATGAAAAGAGGGCAAAGTATGATCAATATGGGGAAGAAGGTCTGAATTTCCAGGGAGGATTTGATTGGAGCCAGTTCCATCATTTCAATGATATAGAGGATTTGTTAGGTGACCTATTCTCACAATTTGGATTCGGGAGGAATTTTAGGCAAGGTAGCGGAGAAGATATATACCTTGAGGTTCCAATTGATATAAAAACTATTGCCAATAGTCAGAAAATTGAACTAAGGTATCAAAGGAAGGATAAGTGTGAAGCTTGTAATGGGACTGGGTCAAGAACCAGAAAGAGAATTAAATGTAGGAAGTGTAATGGAACCGGCTACATAAGGAGAACTGTCAATCAAGGATTCTTTGTATTTACCAACACACAACCTTGTGATAACTGCGGAGGATCAGGAACAGTACCTGAAGAGTTATGTCGTTCATGTGGGGGTACAGGGGTAACTAACAAAAATGAAAGAATTGAAATTAACATACCTACTGGCATAAATGAAGATGAAATTTTTGTTCTAAGGGGCAAAGGTAATTATGATCCCAATGGCGGATACGGAGATTTAAGACTCAGATTCAAAATAAACTATATGGAATACAGGAAAAGGGGTGATGATCTGGAGAAGCCGATCGATGTTGACTTCATTGATGCCATCATAGGTTCGAAATACAAGGTGTCCCTATTGAGAGGTGAAAAGGAAATAGAAATTCCACCAGGAACTCAACCAGACGATACTATCAGATTGACCGGTGAAGGGCTTCCAAAGAGAAATGGAAAAAATGGGGATATAATTTTAAAGGTCAAAGTAAAATTACCAAAGAAGATAAATAGGAAACAGAGGGAACTGCTGGAACAGTTTAGGAAGGAAGAGGGCGGCTTCTTCAACAATATCTTCCATCATTGAACTTTGAAATACATCCTCTTATTATTTTTTCCTTTATTTTCTATTTTGTAAATGCTTAACTTCCCTATTTCGGAAGTATTTTTAACGTGAGTTCCACCATCTGGTTGAATATCAATATCTCCAATTTTAATTACCCGAAGGACAGGATCTTCCGGTATAAGGGAAGGATCCACTTTGACCATTTTTGGATTGGAGAATATCTCATCCCTATTCATGTATAGAATTTGAACCTCTTGCCCTTTCGATATTTCTTGGTTAGCCCTATCCTCTATTTTCTTTGAAAGTTCAGCATTCCACTCCTGAAAATTGAAGTCAATTCTGGCATAATCGTCATAGATCTGGTTTCCAGTTATTCTAGCATTAAATTCATTCATAGCAATTGCTGAAATAATGTGTATGGATGTGTGCAACTTCATATGCTTATACCTCCTTTCCCAGTCTAGCTCAAGTTTTACCTCAGTCTTTCCGTGAAAATCCATATTTAATTTATGCCATATCTCTCCTGACTCTTTAAAGACATCCAGAACTTGGAATTTCTCATCTCCATGTATAAGGCCAATATCATTTGGTTGCCCACCTGAAGTAGCATAAAATATGGTTTTTTCCAATATAACCAGATTTCCTTCAGCTTTTACCACTCTGGTATCAATGTTCTTAAGATACGAATCTCTAAGGTATAAAGGTTCTGTAATCATGGAGATATTAATATGATAAGGGAAATAACACTTACCATCAGGAAGAAGAAACCAATGAAAATGTTACTGACTATGAAAAGGTTCATTATATTCTTCTCCGGGTTTCCAGATGCCTTAAAATAAGCAATTATTATGAATGTTGACATCAAAATAGAAATTGCTAGGTCCAAGTATCCAAGATATTTATGGAAGAAATCTAGGGAGACAATTGCAGAAAATACCGTTATTAAGGCCGTTCCCAGTGCAACAATAAATAATACCCTTACAGTTTTTTCAATAGGGATTATAACAGGCAACATTGGAACGCCTGCATTTTTGTAATCATCTCTGTACTTTACACTCAGAGCCCATATATGAAGTGGTGTCCATATTATTATAATGAAGAACCAACTTATTATTATAAAATTGAAATGATTGGTCAGTGCTGTATATCCTGCAAGCAATGGAGCTCCTCCAGAGTATGCTCCTAATATAATATTCAACCATGTTCTTCTTTTCGTTAATAGTGCATATATAATGACGTAATCAAATATACCAGTAAACATGAAAATAAATGAGAGAAAACTTTGTCTATACGACATGATCAATGTTACCGCAACCAGAATTAAGCCTCCAATCAAAGCTGTTGAAGGTTTTAATCTTCCGGCAGGCAATGCCCTGTGCATAGTTCTTTTCATTTTTTTATCAATGTCCATGTCAATATAGTTGGATAATGATTCTGAACCCATTAGCCCAAATGCTAGGTATAATATGACATAGATGATATCAAACGGGTTTATTTTCTTAGTAATGGCCATGGCAAATAGAAGACCCGCGATGCCTGTAATCAATAGGAAAATCCATACTTTTGGCTTGGTCATCTCTATGAACTCTTTCAGAAATGAACTTAATCTCATTGAGTGGATAATAATAGACTAAATATTTACATATTGTATTTGTTTAATCAAGGATAATTTTTTTAATCTACTAGGGATTATCCCATGCGGGCTGGTAGATCAGCGGAAGATCGCCTCCTTGGCATGGAGGAGGCCGGGGGTTCAAATCCCCCCCAGTCCATTTTTCAATAAAATATTACACAATTTTAATTAATAATCGGTATTTGAGGCGCTTCAACTGCTATGAAAAAGATTCTCTGCAATTCTTCTTACTTGATTGGCCTCTTCATCGCTTGGAAAATCTTCAGAATTTAAAATCTGTAAAGCTTCTTCTTTATATCTATTTCCCATAATGACATCATTTTCTTTTTTGGTATAATAATCATAAAGTATCATGAGCACAGTGAGTAGTTTTATGATATTTTCATTGTTCAATTTTGCTTCAGTTCTATATTTGTCGAGACTGTTTTCTAAATTCCTAATTGCTTCTTTATCACTGGAAGCTGAATTGAAGAAAAATACTTTCATGTTTTCTCTTTGTTTCTTACTTCCAAATTTAAAATAATACCATATCCCCATAATAATTACAACAAATATTACCGCTGATCCAAAATAAATATACTTAGATAGGGGTAATATAAAAAACATTAAGGTATCAACTATGGCTATAAGAACCAATGTCGCATAAATATAAGATTGAGTTTTATTTGCATATTCAATGTCAAGGATTTTTGATTTCATAGAGCATTTATTAATTATTCATAATGGCAATAAATAATTTGTTTTATTAAGTAAGTATTGATAAAATAAGAAATTAATATTCTCATTATGAAAATTAACATAACTCGCTTTCTATTATATTGATTACTTCATAAAAATTCCTAGCCTCATGGTCGGCCGATGTTTCTTTTTTCTCGCTTAGGTAATCTTTTATCCTTATGGTCCCCAACCCAATGGACTTTGCACCCATTATGTCCCTTCTCTCAGAATCTCCAATAAAAAATGCCTTTTCTGGGCAGTCTGCCAGAAGTAG
>JAFMDN010000011.1 GCA_017857235.1 Methanobacteriota archaeon | reverse complement strand
CTGGGATCCTCATGAATTTAGTCATCATCCTGAGCCCTCCCAGTGTAGTTCCTCGTTTCAAGAACGGTTACTTCGGGGTAGAAGTCGAAACCGTTCAGGTCAGTCTTCCTGAATGTTTTCACGTCCCAAACTATTCTGCCCTCGTAGAACTGCTTGACATCCCTAGGAACAATGAGCGTGAGATGATCCTCATCCTCGCTCATTATATACTCTCTTATGGATCCCCTGAATTTGTGATAGACTTTGATTCTCGAAAGTTCGGGTACCGTCACGGTAACGTTCTCATATGAAATTGTCACAAATTTGCTCATTTCCTTAACCTCCCTATTCTATCTATGAAAGAGTCCAGTATCCTTGTGATAGTTTCGTATTCCACGACCAGACCGAATATCACGAGAATGCCCAGAGGGAGACCCCAGATTATGGCTCTCATTCAAAACCCCCTCCTTCCCCTATGTTTTGAGAGAGATGGGGGTCAAAAGGTGTAATTACTCGTCTTAGCCCTGATATCTCTAATAACGCCCAGCAAAGAGGCATTTTTTGTTCAAAAATTGGAAATGCTGTCATAGACTCACCTCACCCTCTTTCTTGAAACGTGAAGTCAGTTTCTCGATATCATCCTTGGAGAGTTTTATCTCAGGATGTTTCGTAAGCCATATCTTCTCTTTCTTGACGTACCACGCCATAGAGTCTTTGACGTTTTCCGGAGGATCCGAAGGAGCTCCCCGTATTCCTGGTCTCACAATAAAGTTACGGTTCAGCATTTCGTACGTGAAATAGTCGTTCCTTTCCTGTTTCCTGTTTCTCAGTGCCCTCCGGATCTTTTTCTGAGTTATCACAAACTGCAGGCCTGCGAACTCTGTGTTTCTGCATATTTCCTCGGTATCGCTCTCTTCCGGAAGCCATATTTTCAATGAGACGTCTGGATCTAAGGGGCACAGACTGGCTGAGCATGTGTGAAAGTATTTGCAGTCCTGAGGGGTTCTGGTTACGGATGTTTCTGGACCGGAGCCATGCTGGTTTATACATTCCTTCCTTACATCATCAGTTGTTTCCATTTTTCTCACCTTCTTGAATTTCAACGCAAGTTTTTTCCGACTCATCCCAAGCATAACCAGAGGGACAAGCAGGGGCCAAGAACCCTTTTTCAATGTATTTAGGGGCTTCAACAGTTGGAAATTTTATAACATTCCCCTTAAAATGACGCTTCTTTTTTCCAAACAAATATGAATCAAAAGTGTCCGTAACTCTAAAGTAATCCCAATCATGATATCCTTGTTCAGTGGTTTTAAAATGGGGAGGTTCATTATCCTTGTTCAAGTTGGACACGGGTTTACTGTCTCTGGGAGCCTTATTTTCAGAGGGTTTTTGGTCGTTTCCCCCAACGCAACTGACATCATAACGGAGGGTTCTTATGCCGTGAAGTATGGTTTCACCATAGGTGATATCATATCCTCAAGCCACATCTTCCCGTCCCTATCGGAGGGTATAAAACTGGCCGCCCAATCCTTCTTAAGGGATATCTCCAAGATGTCATGTTGCGTGGAATGATAGGAGCTCTGGAAAGCTTTCTGTTTAGCTGTTATTGCATATTTTCCATCTATCACCAACGGGCAATTGTTTCTCTAATAGATATGAATTCAAACTTCCCTCCACCTCGATCTTCTAACTGCTAGATAGCCTAGAACAACGGTGATCGATATGAGAACAACCCAGGAGATTACAAAGTTCTGGAACCCCAGGTGGAAGACCCCTATCTGGCTCTGGACGATTTCAGATGCGTAAGTTGTCGGAGAAAGATATGACAGGTATCTGTACGGATATGGGATGTACGTTATCGGGTAGTAAACAGGGGGAATTGTGGTGAGCAATGGGGAAATTATACCGGAGAACCCCCATGACTGAATTATGTCCGATGTGAATGTCGAAAGGAAGAATCCCAGCGATACGGAAAACGTGAATGTTGTAGCAAGAGCTAGGAATATAATAAATCCTCCAAGGATTGTTGTCTTCACGAATATAAAGTGAAGAACTATCAGGAATGCTATCGTGGGTATAGAATACACGATCTCCGATATTGCCATGCCCACAATGTATATGGTAGAAGTCGTCGGAGAGCTTACTATCATATCCTGGAGTCTCATATCATTTTTCAGGTGAGAGAGATCCTGTTGCATGGAAGTGCCACTGGAGACCATATTCATTATCAGTGCACCAGTCACGGCAACCGGAAGAAGGGTCCCGTGGCTTGCAAATGTGACAACCGCAAGGATAGCCAGAGGAGCCAGGAGCGTATTCAGCAGGATAATGGGATAGTTTATCATGGCATATATCGCATTGACAAGAATGGATGCCATAATCTGGCTACCAATCCTCCTTTTCATTCTTATCACCTCCATCTTCTTCTCCCACATATTGTTCGAATATATTTCCAAGAGAGGCCTGCTCAACAGTGAATTTTATCTTGTTGGTCACAAGATACGGAACAAGGTTGTAAATCTTTGAGGCAGTACCGTAGACCAGCGTTTGCCTATTTGAAACCCTTTTTATTTCTACTCCATCTTCATTTATGTCAACATTATCTGACATTATTCTCAGAACGTAAGGGAATTTTATTTTCGAACGAAGTTCGTCTATCGAACCAATGTCTGCAAGCTTTCCTTTGTCGAGAATCATTATCCGGTCCCCCAGTATCTCTGCTTCCTCCAGATAGTGGGTGGTCAGGATAATCAGTCTATCCTTCTTGAGTCTTGATAATATTTCCCACATTTCCTTTCTCGATACATAGTCAAGGCCAGTAGTTGGTTCATCCAAGAAAATTATAGGAGCCTCGCTTGCAATGACAGTAGCCACCATCAGTTTTCTCTTCTGTCCTCCGGAAAGTTTCCTGTTCTTCACCTTTTCCAGGTTCTCCAGACCTAGCGACCTCAGTGCGTCCTTTGATCTTTCCTTTGATTCCCGATAGGAATATCCCCTCCACATCAGGTATGACCTGACTGTCTGCAGCGGTGTAAGCCAAGGAAGAGGCCTAGCCTCCTGCGGGACCACTGCAATTTCATTCCTCAGTGCAGTCGCATCTTTTACGACATCAAGGTTGTTCACAAATGCTGTACCAGAGGTCGGTAGCAGCTCTGTTGAGAGTATTCTGATAAGTGTGGTTTTCCCGGCACCATTCCTGCCTATCACCGAGAATATCCCATTTAAGTCTACATTGAATGTCAGTTGGTCTAGGGCCTGATACTTCTTATCATAGATCTTGGTGAGTCCATGGGTCGCTATTCTCATAAATGAATGGTCATTTCATCTGGGTATATTAACCTAACATTTTGGGCCTCTTGTCTGCTTTCCGCCGCTACTATCTGGAGGATGTTGTCTACAATCTTCTCGAAACTCAATGAGCTCTTGCTCTCTGGATGTGACACAATGAGGGGCATGGTCCAATATTCAAATGCAAGAATTGTGGATTCGAATTAAATGCTGACTTGAATGCTTCAAGGAACATCGAGGTGCTCTGTAATGAGTACTTCAGGCTGATGTCAACCAGCCAATCGTTGCGTTTCAATGAATCTCCACTCACGGGTGGAGGGGAGAACAGCAACAAGCTCCGAAGCTTTAGCGAGGAGTAGTTGACAGATGGTATAGTCCTTTCTAGCCCACAAATGTTGTGGAGTGTAACAATAGTATAAGCGCCGTGGAGGAGAGTGATAATAAAAGTTAGAATCCCTCCCATTTATATTATGCATGTTTTAATAATAATATCTAAAAATATAACTTTTCTTTAAATACTCGGAGTTCGAAGTTTGAAATATAATAATATCAATATCTAATAAAGAATATAATATAGTAAAAATGTAAAAGATTACCTTTCACGGATTTCTATACCCCCTTTTCACTTAAAATAACTAAGCTAACTAAGGTAACTAACCTAACTGCATCTCCCCATAGTTTATTTCGATATCCTATTAAGTATTGCGATATCTTAAACTTACAATTGAAATTCTCTGGGAAAAGGTCAAAATAAAGGGCCAATTTTTAAAGATAAGCGATCGGGCAGTATATTTTTACCTTTTGAATGCGATACCTCCGAAAATTCAATAATTGGATATGTTTTTTGAATAACTAGAGGATTCCTGTTCGTCATTGCCATCGGAAACCACAGTGGTCTCAGCAATAAACTACTCGTACTGTTCTATATAAAGCAATTCAGGATACTCTGACCTTATGCAAGCATGCATAGTCAAAAATCACTCTCAGAATATACTTGTAAAGATCAAAATAAAGGGTCAAATTAGCGAGATGAGGGGTCTGGTAATATATTTTTACCTTTTGAATGTTATACCTCAGAAAACCCAATAAATCAACACATTTTTTGAAAAGGATGAGAGTCTTTATTAGACATTAATAGCTAATATTCTAAATAGATTTATTCTCATATTGCATCTATTTACCATGGAAAAAGAAATTTCATTACACAATATGGGTGAAAAAAAGAGGCTTAAAGTGCACATATTAACAGTATCAAGTTCGAGGACATTAGAAAATGACGAGTCGGGAAAATTGATAGAAAATTTTATGAGTTTGGAACATGAAACATCTAGATCACTTTGTCCAGATGAACAGATTAAAATATTAAGGGAAACATTATGCAATATTGAAAAGGATGTAATAATTATAACAGGAGGAACCGGTCCTTCTATAAGGGATGTAACAATTTCTGCAGTTTCAAAAATCGCCGAGAAGGAAATAAAGGGGTTTGGGGAGCTGTTTAGGCAATCCTCTAATGAGGAAATTGCATATTTCTCAAATGCTTCCCTATTCTTAGTTGGTAGGACTCAGATATACTGTCTTCCAGGATCACCTGGTGCTGTAAAGAAGGGCGTTGAAATAATTAAAAAATTCATATACCATATTTATCACGAACTCCATAAAGAGTAGGGAGATTAAGAAATTATTTCGCCAATATTCTCAGGGAATATATAACCGGACGGTGGATTAGTTTGTTTCAAAGATTTTAAATTATCAATAAATTTTTTCCCTACTGCACTGTCCAAGAAATCTCTGGAAACGATGATATCATAGCTCTCCTTCTTTACCTCATGGAATTTTAAATTGAATAAGTCGGCATAAAATTTTATGCTTATACCAACATCTGCTCTACCTTGCAATACTGATCTGGCAACAGCGGCATGACTTTTAGCCTCCCAAAAATAATTGTATATTGCTGATTTATCGAAATTTTTACCAAATTCTGATTCTATCAATTCATCAATGATAGCTCTGGTTCCGGAGCCTCTGTTTCTATTGACAAATATTGCTTTCCTTTCCATAATTTCTCTAAAGGATTTGTAACCATCTCTAGAAATAAAACCTTGAATCCTATCAAAGCCTCTTATGATAGAGGCTTTCATTTTTAGTTTATCATCCATTACGAAGGTATTGTATTGTCCATCTTTATAAAGGTGTAAACCTCCTAAATCCGAATATCCATTAATCATTGCTTCTATAGCGCCCATAGAGCCTGCATTCACTATAATTGCCTTATTTGTCGTTAATAAAATGATCCTTTCTAATATTGGATCATTGCTACCTATGGCGATTAAATCCTTCTCGTGTTCAGCCATTTTATAGAAATTGACCTGATCCCCTTTATTATAGAATATTCTATCTCCAGAAACAATCAAAAATCCATCAGCCTGAGAGATCCTACTAATACTTCCGGACTCACCAAATATGGGATAAACATATCCATTTCTGCTTAGAATTCCAGGTAATATAAGTTCTTTCCCCCTTTCAGGAGTTATTTTCAATCCCAATCTAACGCTTTGAGGTTTTCCTATTTCCACATTATAAGCAGATAAGATTGATGGAATTATTACTGTATATAGTACCGAAGCAGCAGACAATGGAAAGCCAGGCAGACCAATTACTAGATTACCATTAATCGAGTAAAGGAATGAAGGCTTACCTGGCTTTATTGCGATTCCATGATAAATTGGGGTTGCTCCAATATCATCTAAAACTGAGTACAAAAGGTCATGAAAGCCAGCAGAAGTAGCACCAGATGTGATTATAATTTTATATTTCTTTAAATAAGATTCCAATGAATCCCTTATGGATTCATAACTATCTCTTATTATGCCCAAGTAATCTGATTGGATCAATTTATATGAATCCAAAAGAGTCTTGACATAGGGTCCATTTACATCATATATTTGTCCGAATTCAATTTCATTTTCAGGTCTAATAATTTCATTCCCTGTGGATAGGATACCAATTCTTAGTTTTGATAAAACCGAAACTTTCCCAATTCCCGAAGCGCTCAAAACTGCAATCTTTTCAGCTGAAATTTTTTCTCCTTTCCTTAAAATGATTTCTTCTACAGTGAAATCACTTCCAGCATGGGCAATATTTTCTCCTGGAGCTGTTGGCCTATATACATAAACAAATTCTCCTTCCCTTTTTGTATACTCTACCATAACAACTGAATCCGACCCTCTCGGTATAGGTGCTCCCGTAGCTACGTAGATGCACTCATTCAAATCTTGGATTTTTCCTAAATATTTGCTTCCAGCCTCTATCGTACCAACTATTTTCAATTTTATTGGGTTATAGTCATCGGCGTTCAAAATAGACCTATGATCTAAAGCATACCCATCAACTTCAGATCTATCAAAAGGAGGGTTGTCAAGCGTTGAATAAACATCCTCAGAACTTATCAGTCCAACGGAATCAGTTATATCAACAACCTCAGCAGAAATTAATTTTTGGAAGGAATCGGTTAGGATTTTTTTAGCTTCTTCAATGGAAACGAGTTTATGGAAAATTTTAACCATCTTAGCACCTCAGGAGCTTAATATTTACTTCTTCACCTTCGGAATAACCCTCAACGTTTTCTGGGACAATTAATATTCCGTCAGCATTGATAATAGAAGATATTACCCCTGAACCGGTTACTTTTAGAGGTTCAGCCTCATAGTTTTCATTTAATTTCACCCTCACAAACGATCTAAATCCCAAGGTATTAACTACTGCACGGTTTAATTTAGCTTTAACAAATTGATCTCTTATAGGTTCTAAATTAAACCAGTATCTTATAAGCGGATCTATAACATTTTCCAAGGCCATAAGGGAAGCTACTGGTAAACCTGAAATGATAAAAACTGGAGTTCCATCAATAATTCCCAAGCCGGTTGTTCTACCGGGTCGCATCTTTATTCCATGGAAAAGAATTTTTCCAGTTGATTTCACAAATTCACTAGTCAGGTCATTTTCACTGGGACCTGTTCCGCCGGTTAAAATCAATACATCAGTCTTTTCTTTTGACAATTTTGAAATTAAATCCTCATAATCATCCGCTGCTATACCTAGATTAATAGGATTGTAACCGTATTTCTTTAGGGTTTCAATAAGTAAATATTGAGTAGTGTTCTTAACCTTACCTGATAAAAGTTCATTCCCCGTGGATAGTATCCCTATCTTAAGATCAAGGATCTTAATATTTCTAATTCCTGTTTCTAAAAGTGCAACAAGTTTCGCAGGACTTATGATTTCCCCTCTGGAGATTATTCTTTCTCCCTTTTTTATATCTTCACCGATGAAGCTGACATTCTGAAATGGTCTCAAATTTTTGTTTACCTTTAAATATTCTCCTTCAACGATTGCATCTTCATCCATCAAAATAGAATCTGCTCCTTGAGGTAACTTTGCACCTGTCAAAATCCTTACGGTTTCATCATCCCTTAATACTCCATCAAAAGGATTATCAGGCTCAGACTTCCCTATTATTTTTAAAGAAATTGGATTAGAACTGGAGGCTGACAAGATATATTTTGAATTTAATGCATACCCATCTACTGCACTTTTATTTTCGGCCGGATAATCTTTTGGTGATAGAACTTCTTCTGCGGACAACTTTCCTACCGCATATTGAGTATTTATTTCGAATATTCTATCTTCCATATCAAGTTCATACTTCGCTTCCTTCCCGATCTTTAGGGCTTCATCGAGGGAAATATAATCCCTTATCATACCATAATAATGAAATTTCCATATTTCAATATTGAAGCTTCCTTATTTTTCCAAAATTTAATTTGTTTCCATTTGGAGGTGCGCTGGTTTTTAAGTAGAAAAAATTTCCATCTATTTTTATCCTAAGGATGTTGTTTGAAATTGCCTCATAATCATACCCTGAATCTCCGAATACTATTTCGTTAGGGTCTACAATGTAATATTCGTCTTTAATTTTTAATAAATTCAACGGAGAGATCAAAGATGCGGTTCTGAAGTGAGAAATATTGTCCAATGAATTCACATTTTCTAAAATCATTCCTTTCCATATGGAAACGATGTTATGAAAATTGTACAGAAATTCTCCATATATATTTGTGGTTATAACATATGGTACATTGAATTTAACCGAATACTTTTCAATGATATCTCTCATAAGCATCTTATTTATTTGGTCCTGAAATGAAAACGGCTCATCAAATAACATTAACCTTGATTCAGATATCAGACATCTGCCTATGGCCAATCTTTGCATCTCACCTGAGGAAAGATAGGCACCTTTGACGTTTTCTTTTTCTGCAAGGCATAGATCATTTATAAGATCATCATAAACACCATCCCTTTTCCTTTTGGGGAAGTTTAAATTTTCTTTTACTGTTTTATCTTTAAAGATATTTAATGTCGTGGATAGCATGCAAACATTTCTTTTCTCAATGGGCAAAGAATTAATTTCAAAATCTTCAAGGTAAATTTTACCACTCGACTGTATGAAGCCAGCAATGGATTGGAGAAGGGTAGTTTTTCCGGAGCCATTTTCGCCTATTAAAAGTATACTTCTACCAGATAAATTTAAGTCATCGATTTGAAGCTTGAATTTCCCCCGAATAACTCTAAGATCAGTAATATGAAGCATCTTTTCCCTCCAATATCTTTAAAATAAGTAAGGTCAAGAGGCCAGTGATTATTAGGATAGACGAAGACTCAGCCGCTGGAATTAGGCCGTTTCCTATAAATTGCGAATAAATAAAGATACCCACCAAATGGGTGAAACTGGGAAAGATATAATAAGCAACTATAAGCATTGAGCCAACCTCCGATATGGACCTAGCCCATGTTAGTGCCATTCCCCTAAGAATGGAGCGCCACATAAACGGGACAGATACCAGCATAAAAGCCTCCAATGGTTTATATCCAAAGCTTCTAGCCATATTTTCATATTCAATAGCATTTTTTGTGTAAGAAACCTGAATTGTTCTTATGGAATAAGCCGAAGCTAAGAAGAATAGGGTAACAATAACTGCGAAAAAAGTATCATCAAATCTGTAATTGGGATATATTTTTGAAATAAGTGAACCTAAAGGCATGCTAGGTTCAAATGTAAGAAGCATAATAATTCCAACAACTGTATGAGGAATCATTATAGGCAATTCTATAATGGAATCAACAAATTTGAAGAATGGGTGGGGGCTTCTTGAAATAAAATATGTATAAGGAATGGCGAAAACCACACTAATAATGGCTACTATAAATGCCATTAAATAAGTAAGTTCAATAGATTGAATGATCCCTGATTTGGAATCTTGAACAAGCCCGTTTATGCTTGTAAATAGCAGTGTTCTCAGTATGGGTACGACAATGATTCCAAGGTAAATTATGACAAATATGGAAAAAATGTAGTAAAGTTTGTCAAATTTCATATTTCTTCATAAGAGTTTGTAGGTATGTAAGCTGGAATAGGCTGCCCTAGCTGTGAAATCAACGGGGGAGCTTGCCCATATATGAATGGAACTGAGATTGGATCAAAATCACTGTTATTTAATATCTGTTGACCAAGAGGTGTTACAAGGAAGTATATAAAAGCTTCATCATTGTTGAGGTACTTTGTTTTTGATAATATAGTTGCACCATAAAGAATTGGACCTCCTGGATAATCTCCTATATTATCTATGGATGGACCAGTTGAATTAACTTCCTGATAGAACATCACTTGATTTCTCTGAATTGAGCCCAAGTTTATCCATGAACTCAAGCCGTTAGATCCATTTGTATTTTTAAAGTAATTTAGATGTTGGTTTATAGCCTGAGATTTGTATGTTAAGGCATAGTCAGCAGCACCTGATTGCAAATACCCGTCTAATCCAATCTCAACTGTTGTCAATTTTAAGTCTCCCACTTTCAATTTGTACTGGAAGAGTTGATCGTAAAGTGCCATAGAATCATTTATGGGATAACCTCCTCCATAATGTTCTGATGCCAAGGTACCATTTGGGCCGAACCATGAGTTCCATGCACTGTTGTATATCATAAACTCATGGAAATTATTGTGCCAAGCCATTCTAACGTAAGGATTAGACCAGTTTGTATAATAAATTCCAGCTAATTTTATCATTTCTATTGCTTGGAATCCGCTAGGATCAAGAGATGCATTTGATGCTGCTACTATTATACCTTTTGCAGATATATTTTCGAACCAGAAGGCCCCCGGCTGTATATTGTATGATTGGTTGATCCAAGTCACGGCCATTTCGTTTGTAGCAAAAATTATCATCCAATCGGTGTAGTTTGGCATCAACAAGGATGGGATAACTCCAGCTGCTGCGGATATAAAGATGTCATAGGGTTGTCCTGATTGAATTTGTCTTGCGCCAGAAACAGAACCACCGAAGCTCATGCCAATCTTTATGCCGGTTAAGTTGGAGAATTCAGGAATAAAATTATCACCTATGGCATATTTTAAAGAGCCTGCGGCAAAACCTGTTATAATTACAGTTTTAGATTCTCTAGGAGTTATATAAAGCCCAATAGCAATTCCTGCGATAAATATGATCACTAGGGCGATAATAGCTAAGGAAGTCCTCACAGTAAAAAATGTATCTCAAAGATTAATAAGTTTCCAAAGTTTCTTAGGGCAACAGTTGAATAAGTATAAATGCATTCATTATCTGAAAAATGGAAAGAACAATTAATTATGCAACTTTTAGAAATTCCCCAAGTATTGAGTAAGAATACTTAGATCTTAAAGTATAAATTTTCAAGCTTTTGGAGATATTAAAGAGGATAAAAAATAATCATTATTAAAGATTCAAGGAAAAGCTATTAAGCAATAATTCTTTAATAATAAATGTTATAATTCCAAAAAATGTAATTAACATTAAGTTTATTTCCATGCTAACCACTCAATTATCAAATTAAGATAAAATAGATTTATTCCCAATAGTTGCCGGTTGCATGAATAAAAATTAGTTAGAATTGAAATCCAGATCTAATTCTAATTTTTCTAGTGGGAATCCCCTCCTTACTATCATCTAGCTTCATAATGTTCTTTAATTAATTTTTGAAGAGGGTTTATTTTACCTTCTTTTGATCCAACCGGTATTTTAGCTTCAAGAAGCATCTAAGCGAGTATATCATTGTCAGGTTTAATACCAGCCTTTATTATGAACAATTTTTCAAGATTCCAGTTTTTCTTATCGTCTATTGAATATTTGTTCCCATTTTAGTCTAAGCAAGTAAATGCATTTATGAGGTCTTTGTAGTCATCAATTCTATGTGAAAAATAAACAAACATTAATTGCATCCATTTAACCTAACTCATTAATAAATTTAGGCTTAACTTTTAGAAAAGAATATGAACGAATATTTCTTATCATAATTATGTATGGTGTAAACGGAAAAATCCTTTGGGTTGATCTAACTAAAAAAGAAATGTGGGAGGAAGAAATACCAGAAGAAATTTATAGAAAATACTTAACTGGAAATGGTTTAGGTTCTTACATCCTAAATAGAGAAATGAAAGGAGATGAGGATCCTCTTGGGCCTGATAACATTTTGGGAATAATTACAGGTATTTTCAATTCTAATGGGGTTCCATTGGGAGGCAGATTTGAAGTCGTTGGGAAATCACCCCTTACTGGAACATGGGGAGATGCAAACTGTGGCGGGAAATTTGGTCCAGAATTAAAGAATAGTGGTTTTGATGGTATTTTCATAAAAGGAATTTCTGATAAGCCCGTATATATAAAAATCAAGGACGGAAATTATAGCTTGGAAGACGCTTCCGAAATATGGGGTAAAAGCGCTTATGAGGCTGAGGATTATCTTAGAAGATTGGAACCAAAGGGACAGGCGCTGGTTATAGGGAGACCAGCTGAAAATCTATCTTTAATTACTGGCATAATGAATGATTACGGGAGAGCTGCTGGCAGGTCTGGACTAGGTGCAGTAATGGGATCAAAAAAAGTAAAGGGGATATTAGTTAGAGGTACAAAGAAACTCGAAGTTTATGATATGGATCTTCTAAGGCAAACTTTAAAAGAAATACAGGCGATGTTTCACAGAAATATAGAATCAGTGAGGCCATGGCAGCTGTACGGAACAACAATGATAACCGAGTCATCCCATTTGAATGGGGACACTCCAATCAAGAATTGGGCAGGTGTCGGCTTAATCGATTTTGGTGAGGAAAATGCTCGAAAAATAAGCGGAGAGAACATTGCAAAGGATAAAATAAGATCATATGGCTGTGCACAATGTGTTCTAGCTTGCGGTGGTACAATATCAAGGCATACCAAGTATGGCGAAATTAAAGGTCATAGACTGGAGTATGAAGGAACAGGATCATTTGGAGGTTTAAATTTGATTTCAGATCTAGATGCCATGGCGATGGCCTTCGAAATGTGCAACCGCGAAGGTCTGGATATTATTAGTGCTGGTGCTGTGATTGCGTTTGCTAACGAATGCTACGAAAAGGGTTATATTACCAAGGAACAAATAGGATTTGAAATAGGGTTCGGTAAACCGGATTCAATGATCAGACTTTTACAGATGATAATTGACGGGGAGGGAATAGGCAAGATATTGGGGCAGGGGGTAAAGAAGGCCTCCGAGATACTGGGAGGTAAATGTTACGAGGCTGCTATGCATGCGCATGGTCAGGAATTACCTATGCATGATCCAAGGCTTATGCCATCTCTTGCCACTACTTATGCAGCAGATCCAACTCCAGGCAGACATACGGCCGGAGGAATTGGATTTGATGAAGGAGGCTATATAACTCTTCCATTTGAATATCCTGTGGAAAGAAATAAAATTGAGAGATACAAGTATGAGGGTAAGGGCAAACTACAAGCCCTTTCAACATATGGTATGCAGATTATAAACTCAACAGGGATGTGCATGTTTTCAACTTCTGTCTGGCCTAATTCTTATCCATATGCTAAGCTTTTAAAAGCTATCATGGGATGGGAAGTCACACCGGAAGAGCTTATGGAAATAGGTAGAAGAATACAAATAAGCAGACATTACTTCAATTATAAATGCGGTATAAACCCAATGAAGGTCGACCTACCTGATAGAGTAATTGGAAAACCGCCACTAAAGGCTGGCCCGACAGCTGGAATAACTGTAGATTATAAAACAATGGTAAAGGAGTATCTTGATGAGATTGGATTAGATGAAAATGGAAGTCCAAAGCCTGAAGTACTTAGGGAATTGGGAATAGCATAATGCCTTCAAAATTATTGAAATAAGAAAAATTCATGGGGGTTAGAATTTACAAAAACAACTCTGGAAGATTACTAACTTCAGAATACCTGAATATTGGTCCGTCTTCGCAGACATAAAAGTGGCCAACATTGCAATGTCCACAAACTCCAAACCCACACTCCATTCTTCTCTCCAGGCTAAGAAATATATTTTCAGGTTGCAAGCCATATTTCAAAAGGTCCTTAACAGAATTTTCCATCATTATTGGTGGTCCAATAAGAAAGGCAGCCATGTTTTTTAAATCCGGTATTTCAGGAATGTATTTGGTAACAAGTCCTACTTTTCCATTCCAACTTTCATCTCCTCTGTCCACTGTTAATATGAGGTTAGCCTTGTTTCTCCATTGATCAAATTCATATTTATAGACAAGGTCGGAAGGAGTCCTAGCTCCATAGATGACCCATAAATCCTTTTTACCCTCTAATTCATGAATAAGAGCCCTTATTGGTGGAATCCCAATTCCTCCTGCTATTGCCAAGATTCTGTCATATTCTTTGAATGGCCAATAGTTTCCATAAGGTCCCCTCACTCCTATGACATCCTGTTCAAATATTTTGGAAGTAACATGGCCTATACTTCTAATGGTGAATTTCAGTTTTTCTGAACTACTGGAAGCTGCAGAAATGGGCGCTTCTCCAATTCCAAGTATTGAGAGCTCATAAAATTGCCCTGGATAAGAATTGGATTCCATATCAATTTCTATAGTAAAAATATCTGTGGTTTCTTTTATTTTCCTCGCTATCCTCTTTTCATGTGGTTTAAAGCTATTCATTATTGTAGTCATGATCTATCACCTCTTTAATTTCAATATCTACAGGGCAATCATCAGTACATCTATTGCATCCTGTACATAAGTACTCTCCTTTGGATTTTTTGTAATAAACGAATTTATGATAGAAACGCTGCCTTAATCTTGATGCAAGAGATTCTCTTGGATTACCCGCAGATGTTTTCGTAAAACCAGCCAGAATGCATGAATCCCATTCTCTGAATCTCTCTTCTCCCACATCATTTAAATCGAAGCAATAGCAAGTGGGGCAGGAGTAATTGCAAGCTCCACACTGTATGCATATTTTAGCATATTCGTCCCAGAGTTTAGAATTCCATTTTATTCTATTTTCGATACCCTCTACTTCATGTTTTTTCTGTTTCATATTAAAATTATGCATTAATTTCTCCACCTTTGAAATTTCCTCTTTCGATGCTTGTTTAAAACCCTCAAAAAATGATTTATAGGCATCATCAGCATAGATTAAATACTTGTCATTTTCATAATTAATTACCTGTATCTGGTAATCATTCAGAAGAGGGCCACCAAAGCTTGAACAGAAACCTGTCTCGCAAGGTTCAGTACAGACGTAATTTATGAAAACTGTGTTATCCCTTCTGGCAGTGTAAAAAGGATCTTTTCCGTAAATCTGTTTATCCATTATATAGAATCCCTTGAGATCACAACTCATAACCCCAAACACTGCTTTTTTATTAGGCTCTGTAAAAACAAGGACGTTTTCATTTCTACCTATTAGGAATTCTTTGGGTGGTTTATCAGATCTGCCAATTCTTAATTCATCATAACTTTCAATTCTGGAGAATGTTATGTCACCCTGTATATCCACGGTACCATAGGTCTCGAACTCTTTGCTGATTCTTTCATATAGTTGGGCCATTTCTTCAGCATTTAGTGAATATATCATGGCATCACCTTCACTGCAACAACTTTAAACTCTGGAATTTTTGAAATCGGATCAAGATTTTCGCCAACAAGGAGGTTCACTCTTGATTCTTTATAATGGAACGGGATGAAAACAATCCCTTTTGGTACGAGGTTTGTTACCTTCGCTCTAATCCTGATCTCCCCATGCCTTGATTTTACATTAACCAACTGACCATTTCTTATTTTTCTCTCATAAGCATCTTCTGAATTGATTTCTATGTATGGTTCAGGAGCTTCCCTCTCCAATATCTGAGAAAGACGGGTCATTGTACCGGAATGCCAATGGAAATAATTTCTACCAGTAGTCATTATCAAATCATACTCACCGTCCACAGATTCGCTTGGTGGATTGAATTTTATAGGAACTAGCTTACCCTTACCAAGCGGGAATGATCTTGTATGAAGTATTTCAGTTCCGTCAGGATTTTCTTTATTAATTGGCCATTGTTTTCCCACGGGATAAATATTTTCATATGTTGCCCCGGAGTAATTATAAATTGCCTCCCTGATCTCATTGAAAATTTCTTCAGGTCCGCTATACTCTTTCCATAAATTCATTCTGCTTCCTATTTTATTTATTATCCACCAGTCAGGCTTAGCTTCCCCTGGAGGCTTATAAATGGGGAATATCCTCTGAATACGCCTCTCAGTATTGGTGAATGTACCCTCCTTTTCAAGTGAAGACGCCGCCGGAAGCACAAGATCTGCTTTAGCGGCTGTTAGCGTCATGAAAATATCCTGAACTATGAAAAATTCGAGATTGTCGATTCCTTCTTCTACTCTCGCAATATTTGCTTCAGTGATTAATGGATTTTCCCCCATGAGATAAATTGCTTTAATTTCGCCATCTGCCGCCTTGTCAAACATTTCGGATAAAGTAAGTCCCTTTTTCTTTGGGAGAGTTGAATTCCAGAGTTTTGCAAACTTCTCGATTTTGTCTGAATCCCATCTAATATAGCCAGGATAAAATTCTGCCAGTGCACCCATATCGCTACTTCCTTGGACATTATTTTGCCCCCTTAATGGAAATATTCCTGATCCATATTTCCCTAAGTTGCCTGTAATTAAGGCTAAATTGGAAACGTTCATCACATTTTCGGTTCCATGAATATGCTGAGTGATACCCATCGCATAAAATATGGCTGAAGGTCTGTTAGTAGCATAAGTTCTGGCAGCCTCATAAACTAATTCTGGCTCAACACCGGTAATTTCGGACGTGATAATGGGATCGTATTTGATAACCTCCTCCCTTAACTCATTGAATCCTTCTGTGCGACTATCTATGAACTCCTTGTCATAAAGTTTTTCTTTTACTATGACAAACATCAAACTATTAAGGAGGGCAACGTCAGTACCGGGTCTAAATTGCATATGAATATCTGCCAATTCGGCTAACTTAATCTTCCTAGGGTCTGCAACAATTAGTTTCTTCCCTTTCTTGACTTCGCTAATTATTTTGGAGCCTATTATAGGATGCTGTTCCGTTGTATTGGAGCCTATAATGAAAAAGGTATTGGTACCCTCTAGGCTTTTAATAGATCCAGTTGCAGCACCGGTTCCCAATGTATTAATTAAACCTAATGCGGTAGGACTATGGCAGCTTCTTGCACAATGATCTATATTATTAGTACCAAATACCCTTGCCATTTTCTGCATCAAATAATTCTCTTCGTTAGTACATTTAGCCGAAGATTGAAATGCCACTGAATCCGGTCCGAATTCTTCCCTGATTTTCAACAATTTATTTGCAGCTAATTCTATGGCATCTTCCCACGAAATCCTAATGAAATTTCCGTTTTCATTAAAAAGAGGGTATGTCAATCTTTCTTTAGAAAAACTATAGTTCAGACCAGTATAACCCTTTATACACAACTTTCCATTGTTAACGGGGGAGCCTTTGTACCCTGAAACAGAAAATGGCTCATCCTTCTCAGGCACTACAATTTGGCATCCGGTTCCACAGTATGGACACACACTAATTTGAGCCATCTAATAGTAAATCAGATACAATTAGATAAGATTTTTACAGTTACTTGCGAATCATTAATAACATCCAAGAATTTTCAAAGCTTGCTCATAATCATCAAAAACGTTAATGCTTTTAACTTTCCAAGACTCTTCTTTTAATGGAATAGCTTTTCCATAATTTTTTAAATATTTAGAAACTGACTTTGAACTTTGTTTGAATTTTTCGATGCATTTATCTGATCCTCCATTATAAATGGCAAGTAAAGGCTCAGGGATGCCATCATTGTTGAGTCCGTATACAGTATCATTTTCATAATTTTCATAAATTTTTGATAGGATTTCGGAATCTAAGTAAGGCATATCTCCACCAAGAGCAAATATAGTGCCGAATAGCTTTATTGCACTCTCAACAGCGTCAATGAGTACTCCCGATGAATTATCAAAAACAATATTAGCATTAACATTTAGATTGGGGTTTTTCGAATAAATTATTACATCATTGAATAGTCCGCTGTTCAAAGCAGTCTCATAAACTCTAAGAATTAAGGGTTTTCCACAAATATTAAGCATATGCTTGTTTGGAAGTCTCTGGCTAACTTTGGCAAATATCACGGCAATCATTTTCTATGCCCACAAATTTTACAGGAAGGATTGATTTTAGTTTTTACCTTTTCCAATGATAGGTCCCATGAATCAAATACAACGATTTCATCTTCAACATAATCAAGTAGACTCTTCACTGCTAACGTAACGGAAATTGCTGCAGCCATTTCAACTACGTTTGGGATCAGGCCGTTGACAGAACAAGGGACTGAATCTCCGTATGTCGGATACCCTATACATTCAAGGCATGCTGTTTTTTTAGGGATAATGGCCTTCGCCATACCTGCTGATCCTTCTACCGCCGAAAATATGAAGATTTTTTCCCTCTCGATTGAAAATCTGTTTAATAATCCTCTTGCACCAAAAGAATCAGTACCGTCCATAATAATGTCAACATCTCCAAGTATTTCATCAACATTTTCCTCAGTGACTTTCTTATTTATTGGGATAATTTTTACTTCTCTATTTATTTTAATTAATTTTTCATAGGCCGCTAATACTTTGGGTCTTCCAATATCATATTCGTCATATAAAGACTGCCTATTTAGATTGGAAATTTCAACAGTGTCATGATCTACAATTTTAACTTTCCCGAACCCCATCCTTACAATAAGGTCTGAAATATGGCTACCAGTCCCCCCGACTCCAACGATGCCTACTGTGGTCTGCATCAATTTTCTCTGCCCATCAGGGAATAATTTTGCAAACGCTATCTGAGTTAAATATCTTTCAAACATTTATCCTCCTCCTGGAGGGGGAAATATTGAAACACTATCTCCATCTTTCAATATATAATCAGCAGAAGCCAAAGAATCATTAATGGCCAGTATAATATTCCTTTCATTTTGTAAACCCGGAATTACCTTATAAAGCAGTTTTAAGAAATTTTCTACACTCATCGAACTCTCAATATCTATATAATGCTCTTTCCCAAACTTATCTCCGTAACGGGCATAAAATTTTACTCTGATTTTCATGCTATCACCAGTACGGTTCTCTCATCTTGGTTGCTACTATTAAAGATTCAGATGTATTATTATAATCAATCGATATTCTCTGATCCGGTCTATGAATGCAAGTTTGTACACTGCCAGTTGAGGTTATCCTCAGTCTAGTGCAGTTCATACAGAAATCATGATTCCTATGCGGGTTTACAATTTCTACCTTCAATTCAGAACCATTATAATCAAGGATCAAAATTCTCCTCTTATGAAGGGGATTGTATTCTATCCCTTTAAGATAAGGCTTCAAAAGATCTTCAATGAAATCCAGACTTACATGAAATCTTCTAAACCATTCTTCTTTTTCTTTTTCCCTTGGGGATTCTAATTCAATAAATTGGACCATGGCTCCTATCTCTCGGGCAAAATCCAGCAATTGAAAAATTTGACCGTCATTTATACCCTTAAGAATAACCATGTTTAGCTTGACCGGATTCAATCCAGCCCTTACAGCTGCCTTAGCTCCTTCTTTCACTATATTGAGAGAACCTATACCTGTTATGGTCTTAAAAGATTCTGGAGTCATGGCATGTAGAGATATATTTACTCTATTAAGCCCGGCTTCTTTGAGCTTGACAGCCATACCTTCCAGGAAATAGCCATTTGTTGTTAAGGAAATATCGCCATCAATATATTTTCTTGTAACCTTTATAATTTCTAAAATATCCCTTCGAAGTAAAGGTTCGCCACCTGTAAATTTTATTCTCTTTACACCCAACTGAGATGCAGCCTTGATCACCTTTTCAATTTCTTCCAGACTCATAGTTTTTGTATTTTCCTCAGTGCCCTCCATGTGGCAGAAAAAACATTTAAAATTACAGGTGGCATTCAGTTGGATTCTCAAACTATTTAGAGGACGACCGAAATTATCTTTTATCATTGTTGTACCTATATAATTTCAATATTTCAAGCTTTTATAATTCCATTAGCTTATGACCAGTGCATATATGTTAAGACTTCAACCTTCGGTAAGATGCTTGGTTTGGTGATAAGGATGTCAATAGTAAGGAAATAATATGCTAACTCACTAAGATAAATTTGATTTCAATTAAAGAAAATTTTTAGGAATGATCATAAATCGTTATAAAAGTTGAGAAATGATATTAACTATCCATTAAATTTTAAAGAAACGCAACATGGAAGCATTATAAAATTCATGAAAATTAGGATTTTTCATGTTCCATTCGCAATTTCTGAGTCCTACTGATGCCAGTATGATCCGTTTTTATAGACGTCTTTTTTCCATATAGGTACTCTAGTCTTTATTCCATCAATTAACCATTCCATACCAGAAAGCGCCTCCTTCCTGTGCTTTGAGGATAAAGCAATAAACAAGGATGTCTCGCCCACAGGAATTAAACCAACTCTGTGTATAACCACGCCATCTATTAAAGAAAATTTTCCAATTGCTTCGGATAATACCTCATTTAAAATTTTTGGTGCCATACTTTCGTGATAGTCATAATAAAGGGCCATTATTTCTCCGAGTTCACCGTCTGGCCTAACTACCCCATGGAATTCAATTATGGATCCACAACCTTGACAATCTAACTTCTTTATTAATTCTAAGGCATTGATTTCATCCTTAGTAATTTCAGAATACATTATCCGGTAATGAAAAATTAGTTTAAAGTTTCATCTAAATTTTTTTTAATTGGTTAAAATAACCGCAGTTGGTTCAATGGATGAAGAATTATCGATTGATGGACGAAAACCATCCATTGAGAAACCGTTTCCTGAGAAAAGTTGTCGCCTTATCAGCAGCTGGTGTATTTCTTGATGGCTATGATCTATTCATAATTTCAGTGGCCCTGATTTATATAGAAACGCAAAATTGGTTATCATCCAATCCTGCAATAGCTTCAGTAGAAATCGGTTTATTAAATTCAAGTGCTCTCGCAGGAATGCTGGTAGGTGCAATAACAATAGGCAGATATGCGGATAAAATAGGAAGAAGAACCCTTTACATAATAGATCTTATATTTTTTGTCTTATTTGGCCTTTTGACTGCACTTGCAGCAAATATTATTGAACTTCTCATATTCAGATTTTTATTGGGTATTGGTATAGGTGCTGATTATCCAGTATCTAGCACATACGTAGCAGAGTTTTCACCTAAAAATTTAAGGGGAAAATTAACCACATTAACATTTACATTTTGGGGAATAGGTTCCATGACGGCTGCTATCGTTGGATACATATTCGGGCGTCATGAGTATGTGCTGATATTAGGTAATCAGGTGAGTACATGGAGGCTGTTAGTGATAAATGTGAAGATGTATCTGACATATTTATGGATATAATCGTGAAATACAGTTAAAGTTTTTTTACCATCTATTATTTTACATTGTGAGAATTATTATTACCGTAACTCTGAAGGACAATGTAGAAGATGCGGAGGGGCAATCAGTCTTAAAGGCACTACGTATGCTTGGTTATAATGAAGTATCAAACGTAAGAACCGGAAAGATATATTATATAGAAATGGAAGGCAACGATCTTTCCAGGGGCTATGAATTCTGCGATAAGCTCCTTGCAAATCCTGTGATAAATATATGTAAGGTTGAGAAAAATGAGTGATTTCTTTAAAGTAATAGCATTAAGAAATTTAACATTGAAAGGGTTAAAGAAAATTTCTGAAGATCTAGCACTAGGTTTATCCATCCAGGAAATGGCAAGGATACAGTCTTATTTTAGAAACTTAGGGAGAGATCCAACTGACGTTGAGCTACAGGCTTTAGGGCAGGCATGGAGCGAGCATTGTGGATATAAGAGCTCCAAAATTTATCTTAAGAGATACATATTTGGACTCAATTCAGAAAAAATATACTCTCAAGGAGATGCAGGAGTTGTATTACTGGATGAAAATTATGCAGTGGCTCTAAAAATGGAAAGCCATAATCATCCATCTGCTATTGAGCCATATGGTGGAGCATCAACAGGTGTTGGCGGTATTTTAAGAGATATTCTAAGCATGGGAGCCCAGCCGGTAGCAGTTACGGATGTACTCTATTTCGGGATTAATAAGTATAGGGATTATCCATCACCCGCTTTCATAAGATCTGGGGTGATTAGTGGCATTAGAGACTACGGGAATAGAGTTGGTATACCAACTGTTTCCGGTGGAATATACTATTCTGACATGTTTTCTCCGAACGTCCTAGTGAATGTTGGTTGCGTAGGTATCGTTAAAAAAGATAAAATAGCCAAGCAAAGCATAGATAAAGAAGGTATTAAGCTTATAATAGCAGGTGGTAAAACAGGTAGAGATGGCATACATGGCGTTAACATGGCCTCCGCAAATCTGGATTCAGGGAGTGCCAATATATCCACGGTTCAATTGGGGAATCCTATAATTAAAGAACCATTGATACATGCAGTCTTACAGGCGAACGAAGCAGGGCTTATATATTCATTGAAGGACCTAGGTGGAGGGGGTCTTAGCAGCGTAGTTGGAGAAATGTTATATTCTGGTGGTAAGGGTGGAGTTGTTTATCTTGATAAAGTTCCATTAAAAGAAAGAGACATGTTACCATGGGAAATTTGGGTATCTGAAAGTCAAGAGAGAATGCTCCTTGGAGTTGAAGAGCAAAATGTTCAAAAAGTTCTGGATATAATGAATGATTGGGATATCACAAGTGCTGTAATTGGAGAAAGTGTGAAAGGGAGTAAACTAACACTTTATTACAAAGGGGAGATTGTTATGGATCTCGATTTAGATTTCATGACATCCCCTCCGCTTTACCAAAGAGCATACAGATTGAAATATAATGAATATAAATTTGATATGCCAAAAGAAAGGGAGAGTTACAACGACATTATATTGAAAATGCTTTCTGATCTAAATGTGGCATCAAAGGAATATGCGGTGAGACAATACGATCACACTGTTAGGGGGAACACGGTTATACCACCCTTTACTGGAATCATAGGCAAAGAAGGTCCAACAGATGCATCAGTAATTAGAATTAACTGGGAAGATTATTCGGCTATATCAGTATCACACGGCAGCAACCCGTTTTATTCAAAAATTGATCCATACATGGGGGCCAGAAATGCAGTAGATGAAGCATATAGAAACTTAGTTTCGGTAAATTCTATTCCTCTAGCATTTTCTGACTGCTTAAATTCTGGAAACCCAGAAAGACCAGAAAGGATGGGTGAGTTTATTTCTATGATAAAGGGTCTATCAGATGAAGCAAAGGATTTAGGAGTTCCATTCGTGTCTGGAAATGTATCCTTATACAACGAAACAGGAGTGAAAAGTATTCCATCCATTCCTACTATTTTGGCTGTAGGGAAACTCAAGGATTATAGGAAAGCAATTACTCCAGATTTTAAGGGCACAGGAAATCCAATTTATTTGATAGGTAGACCTGGTATTGAATTTGGGGGATCATTATATTTTAGAATTCAAAGAAAAAATGGAGGAAGGGTGCCTTTTTCTGATCCAAAAGTTCTGTACCAGAGATCTGAAATGGTTTTAAGGGCAATGGATGCGGGGATTATACTATCTTCGCACGACGTTTCAGAGGGTGGTTTAGCATTGGCTATTGCGGAAATGACTATCGGTTCGGATATTGGTGCCGAAATAGATTTAACGGGTATAACAGTTGGTAGACCTGATTTCTTTATGTTTTCAGAGTCTCAATCTATGTTCATTCTTGAAGTCCAGAAAGGAAAAGAAAAGGAATTTGAAGAATATATGAAAGGTTTATCGATTAAATTAGGTTATACCGGTAGCCAGATGTTAGATGTAAAATTTAATGGAAAGACTCTGGTGTATCTCCATATTGATCAAATTAGATCAAAATGGAAGGAGGGTTATATATGAATTCTCCGAAGGTCGCAGTCCTAACCATGGAAGGTACCAATAATGAAGAGGAAGCTTTTCAATCTTGGAAGGGTGCTGGGGCTGATGCAGAAATAATACATATAAAAAAACTGGAAAGTGGTTTAAGAAAGTTAGAAGAATTTGATGCTATTTTTTTCCCAGGTGGTTTTTCTGCCGGGGACTATGTGAGGGCCGGGGCGATAATGGCCTCGAGATTGAGAGCATCGGTTATGGAAGACATTGAAAATTTTGTCGATTCGGGAAAATTGATCATGGGTTCTTGTAATGGGTTTCAGGTACTTATTGAATTGGGTTTAATACCAAATATAGGAAAAAACTATGAACGTGAGGCAGCTCTGGCAACTAATCTAAGTAACAGATTTGAAGCTAGAACTGTTTATTTAAAAATTACGAACAATCTCTGCCCATTTTTGAAAAAATTTAAAATCAATCAAATTATAAGATTGCCCATAGCACATTTTGAGGGCAGGTTCATACCTAAAGATGAAGATTTACTGAAAGAAATATTAAAAAATAACATGATTGGATTAAAGTATGTGGATCCATATGGAAAAGAAGTAGATTATCCATGGAATCCCAACGGCTCGATTATGAATATAGCAGGCCTATGCTCTAAGTCGGGAAACATTTTAGGGCTAATGCCTCATCCTGAAAGGGTTTTTACAAAATATACACATTCAGATTGGACAAGAGGAAACGAGGAAGATTATGGGCAATTATTCTTTAAAGGTGCAGTGGAATACTTGAATGAGAAATTTTAAAATGCAGATTAATATCACCCATTGTGTATTTGAGAGCCATTGCCATAGGATTAATTGCTTTAATGGTTATAATGAACATCCCACTCAACCAAGTGCATGCGCAGAATGAGGTCATATTCCCCACTATATACTATACTACATATCAAGGTTACAATGTAACGATTACTGATCTCGATTGGTACAATATTGTTTATCCGGTTATTTATAGTTCAAACTTCTCAACATATGACTGGAAGAAGAGTCCACTTAAGAATTACATACTCTTTGACTATTCCTTAACTGGACTTAATCCATACGGGGCAGAATTTATTCTAGCATTACAATCTATAGGAAACCTTACCCAGGCTAATGTAACAAAGGCATTTCAGGCAATTGCGAATCTAGATGCTACGGGTGATGGTTATACTAATCAGGAGAAACTGAATGCAGGTGCGCTTCCCGGATTTTATAATTCCACCCCCACAAGCTTCAATGATCCAACGGTCAGAGCAACTTATGGGTATGTGTTTACGGCCTTAGTTGTAGTTTCCGTTTTCATATTATACTTCGTTTTCAATAGAAAGAAGGAAGGCAATGAATGATCATACAGTAAGGGTAATAAAAAACTATTTTTCAATTTATTATAAGAATTTCAATTATGAGATTAGAGATCTACCGAAAAGAGAATTGGCCTTCTCTTATTTTGAAGGTTCTTCCATGATGAGACATCTGGGTTTCAGTTCTCAAAGAGATCTAAAAAAATCTCTCAGTGAGAACCCTCCTAAACATTTCTATTATTCCAGTGCATACTATGATAATCCAGCGAGTGAAGATTTAAATTCAACATGGCTCGGTGCAGATTTAATTTTCGATATTGATGCGGACCATTTGAGGGGATCTGAAAATCTCAAAAAAAGGGAAATGTTGGACATGGTAAAGAAGGAGGTATATAAATTAACTAATATTCTCATGCAAGATTTTGGCATAAATGAGAATAAGATGGAGTTAGTGTTTTCTGGTTCGAGGGGGTATCATATACATATTTATGATATTTTTACAGACCTTAACACATTCCAGAGAAGGGAAATTGTTGATTATATTACAGGTAGATGCCTTGATAAATTAAATCTTAACAGGAACTCGATCTGGAATCAGAGGATTAAGTCTGAGGAAAGAATTTTGGTTGAGGAGATTAAATCTCTATTTCATTCTAATCCAAAGGTCAAGGAAATTGAATATCAAGGTTACAAATTTAAAAGATCTCGAAATTTCCCATCCAGTGAAGATATAAATATTATAAATCGCTTGGCAAGGGATCGAGCTAAGGAGAAATATGGATCCGCCATTGATGAACCAGTAACCATAGATATACATAGGTTAATAAGAACACCCATGAGCCTTCATGGTAAAACAGGTTTTATTGTTAAGGTCCTGAAATTTTCCGAGTTGGAAAAGTTTGATCCATTTGTCGATGCAATTCCAAAGGAATTCACCCAGATGGAGGTTAGAGTTAAGGTAACTAAAAAGTTTCCAAAGGAC
This sequence comes from Methanobacteriota archaeon, assembly GCA_017857235.1. Lineage (GTDB taxonomy): Archaea > Thermoplasmatota > Thermoplasmata > Thermoplasmatales > JAFMDN01. The sequence continues at coordinate 10,060 of JAFMDN010000011.1, read as the reverse complement.
TTTAATGAGGGAAATGAATATTATCAAGAAGGAATTCAGAAAATAAAGATACATGAGGCGCTCTATTTGGCGTTAAACGATGCAATGGAATTCCTGGAATGAAATATTTAATTAGTGAAATGAAATTAGGGTCACATGGGAAGTATTAGACCAAATCTAGTGAAAACAGTTGCAAGACAAATTTACGAGAAATATGAGGATAAATTGTCTAACAATTTCGAAGAGAATAAAAAGATAGTTAATGAGGCAATACCTGATACATCTAAAAAATTCAGAAATCTTGTAGCTGGATATGTAACCAGATACTGGAAAACAAAGAAAATCCCAAGAAAGAAAGAGGAAATAGAAGAGGATTTAAATTAAACCTGATTTTTCCTTGAGGGCGAATATAAGAAAAGCCTTCGGGGATTCACGTACGACATCTATCATAACATAATTTTTACCTTCAAGTTCTAGTATAACTTTCCTCAATGCATATCTCCATTTTTTAACTAGTTCCAGATTCGACTGATCAATTTCTTCCAGAACCTCAAACCCCAATACGTCACCATCTATGCTATATTTTTCCCAAGGCTCAGCCGAATTATGTAGCTCAGCTGCTATATTAAAATTATAGTTCCTTATAGGGGATTTGTCTTTGAATTTATGGGCTTCAATCCTGTCTGATTCAATTCCTTTATTCTCCTTACTACCCATTATCCCATAATAATTTATCTTGTATTCATATGCGAATGATCCTAATTTATGAGTGTTGAAATAGGCGTTGCGAGTTTTCATAGGGTCAAAGGTCCACCTTACCTCACTATAACCCATTGAGAAAGCAGATTGGAATTGATGAATTTTTAGATGATAACCGACGTTATAATTCCTATAATCGGGAAGTACACCAGCCATATGTGAGTAAAAATACCTGTAATTTCCCTTGTTCGCTGGGAATCCTAATGTAAATCCAACCATTTCTCCATCTATGAATGCCCCCTCAACTAGTCCCCCATTGTTATTTATGGCAACTAAAATTGGTACAGGAACCGGGCACTCTTCCTCCATACCCCATGCGATTCTCTGAATTTCTTCAACTTTTTTGTACTCTTCAATAGTGGATATTCTCCTAATTTCCACGCTGAGAAATTATCTCAATTAATTAATCCTTTTCATAATGGTACTAATCTTTTTCTAAATCCTTGCTCTTAATTCTGTTTTTAACCGCCACTCCGTATTTGAAATCTTTCATTTCTTCCGGGCTCAATATTGCTCTTCCAAACGTAATAAATTGATCTTCTTCATCAACTACAATTACTTCATCACCGGGACGTAAACTATCGTCAACATTTATAACAAACTTTGAGAATAGATTTTTACCCTCTTCAAGGAAACTAGAAATTTCCTTGCTAACGAATACCCTCTGCTTCGGTCTTTCAAGTTTTTGATGAAGTAATTTTGCCCCCTCGTAAGCCAGCGTAAATAACCCATCCTCAGCCCTTAATGAAAACAGGAGTTTATCATTAAGGTAAATATTTCGAAGTTTACCAGTGTTTTTGCTTATTCTTATTTGTATTTCGTCTAGATCTACAATATCTGAAAGTGGAATTGAAAACTGGTATCTGAAGATGTAATTGGCTTTCCTTATAAGAAAATCTTTCCATTCCTCAGATTTAATAATTTCTTCCTTGAATTCCTTCTCATAATATTCTCCAGGGAAAACAGATTGTGCTATGGGGTAAGTTTCATCCAAGTATATGCTGAAATTTCCAAAGGGGGTTTTAATTATGGTATCTACTGGTCCTAGATAGAAAGAATATGGTTTTTTATTTATTTGTATCCCATCTTGCTTTTTTCCTTCCTTCTCAACAACTCTTTTAATTAATGGCCTCAAAAATGTTTCCTCTCCGGTATAAAAAACAGGGGACCTTTTTGATCTGGATTCAAATTTCTCTAGGTAATCATAAAAGGTTAATAATTTTCTATAGGCTTCTAGGAGAAGAGGATGCGCTCTTATTCTGTATTCTGTATAATTCCACAAATTTTCTTGCCTTATTTCCTCTTTGATTCTCTTTATCTCATTCAGCGAAATGTAAAGATTATGTTTCGCTATAATTAAAGTTCTTTCAGATTCATCCATCCCCTTTAATTCCTTTAAGGTGTATTTATCAAGAATTGCTGATTGAGGTAATTCTTCTGATACATAATTTAACTCCACTGTTCCTTCATTTGTTAATATTCTTCCGTCCCTGGCATATTTTATATATGCCGATGAGTCGAATACATCAGCCCCGGATAAAACCAAAAGTGAAAAAAACATGGGATGCCCTGCTCCGAAAGCATGTATAACAGCATTGGTTTTTAAATTCATTTTTGAAATTATTATTGCCTCAACTACACTTGAATAATTGTAAGATTCCATCAATGGGACAATTCCCCCTATAGGGAAGTACTCATTATTAAGACTCCCCATTAATCTAGCGCTTTTGGCCCTAAGATCAGGAAATCTACCCCCCTGAATGGGTAAGGCCAAGTATTTATCTGTAAGTTTAATTGCTTCAATGGCTCTATTGTAAGTTTCATTAACACCGTTATTTACCTCTTCCCAGCTATCTTCCGGAAGGGAGAAAACGTCCCTAATGGTAATGATATCGCTTTTGATCATTTCCTGATATGAAACCATCTGACTATTTGTTGCATCTATTCCGCCATATACATAATCTTGGAAAGTTCCGGAATCTGTCATTATAAGCCCATTGAAACCTAAATGATCGTGGATATCTTTACCATTGAATTTTCTTTTATAGAGAATATATGAATTTGTGATTATCCCTTCAAATCCCAATTCTTTAATAATCTGTATCCAAGGATCTTTCATAAAGGGATGGACTACTGGCAACAGGGCAGGAGTTGTAATTTTTCTGTTATTTACAATTAACTCCCCTATTCTTCCTAATCCATCCCTATGAAGAATCTGAAACATTAGAAATTAACTATTTATAAAAATTTTTAAGTAGATGGTTAAACCATCTACTTGGACAAGACAATCTCTATGGCAGAAACGTTGCGTTCCCCGTTGTCCCTCTGTACTTTTTCTGTTGAGATTTTTATGTCTTTATATTTGATCTCTGTTTTCATCATGTCCTCCATTCTCTTCCTAATTATTTCGGCAACGTCTACTGCCCTCTTAATTGCCATACCCCTTGCCTTTATTACTACTTCCTCTGCTCCATTGCCAAAGAGCATAATTCCATTAAAAGCATACGAATCTGCTGGCCTCTGACCCACATAGATTACGTTGTTTTCAGCCATGTCAATCACCAGTGTGGAGAAATGAGATTATAATATTAAATTTTACTCATTTCCCCAATCTTAATTAAGTATAATTAGGACAAATTATTAATAATTATATTTAATGTAAAATCATGGCAGAAGATAAGAAATACACTACTGTCTCGATACCAACACCGTTATTCGAGAAAATTCAGAAAAAAATAGAAGGTACGGGATTTACATCGGTGAGCGATTATGTAACATTCATTTTGAGGGAAATCCTAGCTCACAGCAATGATCAGGAGGCCTTCACAGAAGAAGATGAAAAAAGGGTTAAGGAAAGGCTCAAGTCTCTTGGTTATCTAGACTGAGATGATTTTATGAATAAACTTCTCGTAATTGGTCTGGACTGCGCAGCTCCAAGTATAATGTTCGATAAATTGGCTGATCAGTTGCCAAATATAAGCAAGATGAGAGAGGATGGGGTTTGGGGAAAGTTGAGGTCATGTGATCCACCCATCACTGTGCCTGCTTGGATGGTAATGGCAACAGGTAGAACACCTGGCGAATTAGGATTGTACGGTTTCAGGTCGAGGGAGGGAAATTCATATAATAAAATTAAAATTCCAACTTCAAGGGATGTAAAATATGATACAATATGGGACATAATCGGAAAGAGAAACAAAAGGAGTATAGTGATAGCAGTTCCTCCTTCTTACCCACCAAGACCTATAACAGGAATCCTTGTGACAGATTTTCTCACCCCAGGAAAGGATAAGGAATTTACATATCCTCCCGGTTTGAAAAATGACATTCTAGCAAAGTATCCTGATTACGAATTTGATGTAAAATTTAGAAAGCCAGAAAAGGAAAAGATAATTGACGAAATCTACAAGATGACAGAGACAAGATTTAGGATGGCACTTGATTTTATGAGGAATAAGCCATGGGACCTATTTTTCTTTGTTGAAATAGGTATAGACAGGATTCACCATGCATTTTGGAGATACATAGATGAGAAGCATCATTTATATGAGAACAATCCTTTGATGCGAGAAAAATTCGTTAATTATTTTAAAATGGTTGATAGGTACGTTGGCGAAATGGTAGAGCAAGTGGATGAGGATACATTGGTGATGATAGTTTCTGATCACGGAGCCAAAGGTATGAAAGGTGCATTTGCAATTAATGAATGGTTAATAAAAGAGGGCTATCTGAAGCTAAAATCTAACAGTATTAAGCCAGGCTCTTCACTTGATGAAGTTGAGGTTGACTGGGAAAACACAAAAGCGTGGGCATGGGGAGGGTATTATGCAAGAGTTTTCCTAAATATTAAAGGGAGGGAAGAAAAGGGAGTTATTGACCCCCAGGATGTAAGAAAAGAAATTGAGATATTAAAGGAGAAATTGAAATCCATAAAGGGACCAAATGGAGAAACATGGGATACTAAGGTTTTTGAACCTGAAGAAAAGTATGATGTTGTAAATGGAGATAGATCGGATCTATTTGTTTACTTTGACGATCTAAACTGGAGAGCAGCGGGCACTCTAGGTTATGAAACAATGTATCTTTTGGAGAACGATACAGGCCCAGATGATGCTGTCCATGATTATGATGGAATATACGTTCTTTACAGGAAAGGCAAAAAGGTTGGTAAAATATTCAATGAAACAATTTACAATGTAATGCCGACCATGCTTGATGTCTTTTCGGTGAGAAAAATTACAGGCCTAAAGGGCAAGGTAATGGAGGGGATGAGATATGTCAAATGACAAGGGGTTTGTTATATGGTTCACGGGACTTCCAGGCTCAGGTAAAACAACTCTAGCAAACGAAATTCAAAAGATATTAAAAAGCTATGGATACAAGGTGGAGATACTTGATGGGGATGAAATAAGAAAGGGGTTGTCTAAGGATTTGGGCTTCAGCAAAGAAGATAGGGAAAAGCACAATGAAAGGGTAATGTTTGTAGCAAAAATTCTGTCTAGAAATGGCGTGATAACACTTGTCCCACTTATTTCGCCTTACAGGGAAATCAGGGAAAGGGCAAGGAATGAAATTGAAAATTTTATAGAGGTATATGTAAGATGCCCGTTAGATGTTCTAATAAAGAGAGACCCAAAAGGACTATACAAGAAAGCCTTGGCTGGAGAGATAAAAAACCTTACTGGTTTGCAGGATCCTTACGAAGAGCCTTTGAATCCTGATATAGTGATTGACACAGACAAACTAACAGTTGAGGAAAGCGTCAATAAAATATTATCACATCTTAAATCAAACAATCTCTTAGATGGGGTCAAATTGAAGGAAGAAAATAGTTTGGAAAATTAATTTTTTGAAGCAGCTTTTTTTATTCTATTCATGATTGCATATCCTATGCCAGCTTCTTGGAATTTCTCAATTATACCGATTGAATAGTCAGATTGGTCTAAATATCTAAAGGAATGGAACAGATTTTTAGCAATTTCATAAAGATTTTCTCTGGAGCCCAAAATATACTTATTTCCCTCAAATTTTTCAGCTGTTTCTTTGGAACATAGGACTAGGGCGTTTGGATTTTCTTTATACAATTTCAGGATTTCATCCAAATCATTGGCTATAACAAGTTTCTTATTGGGGGCATAGTGTCTATATTTCATTCCAGGGGCACGAGGAACGTGCTGTTCAGTGCCACTCAACACAACTTTCATTTTGAATTTTTCTTCTATTTCTTCCGGGGAAAAAGGCCCTGGTCTTAATATGAAAATCTTATCCTGTACAGGTTGAATCACTGTTGATTCAAGTCCAAAGAATGTCTCGCCTCCATCAATAATCATTGGAATTCTGTTGCCCAAATCTGATATGACATGGCTAGCCCTTGTGGGGCTAGGTCTTCCGGAGATATTAGCACTGGGTGCCGCTATTGGTCTGTCTGAGAGCTCTATTAATTTTAAGGCTATTGGATGTCCCGGCATCCTTATGGCAACAGTATCCAATCCAGAGGTGGGAACATCTCCTATATTTCTTTTTTTAACTACAAGAGTAATAGGTCCCGGCCAAATCTCCTCCATAATTTTGAGTATTCTTTCATCGTGGAAATCTGTGTATTTGAAGAACATTTCAAAACTATTGATATGAACGATCAATGGATTGTCTGGTGGTCTACCCTTGGCTTCGTAGATCTTTAGGCAAGCTTTATCACTGGTTGCATCTGCACCTAACCCATAGACAGTTTCAGTGGGAAAGGCTACAAGCTCTCCATTTTTGATTAATTCTGCCGGTTCCAGTAACTTATCTTGATCTGGATTAACAGGATCCAATTTGACAACTTTCACTTCTCACCACCTTAGAAGAAACTGATCCTTCTGACTAGGAGGAAATAAGAAGCGGTTATTAAAACCATATCTATTAAGGTAACTCCAATATAAGAGTTTAATATCCCTTGAGTGAATAAGTGAAGATATTTTGGAGTCAGAGCAAAAAGGAAAGCATTTAATACGATCAATGGTAATGATATTATCATTACCTTTAGAAGGAAAGCCCTCCCACCTATTGCATCAATAGATATAACTGTTAAGTTTTCTGGAATAGATTTGATAATAAAACCTCCTCCAACGAATATTATTGTACTAATCAAGATAATGTAAAACGGTAAAAATAAAAGTATAAAGAAAGAGCTTAAGCCTTTCGTTAATGTAAAAATAATAAGTATAATAAAGTAGTAGGCAACAGCAATAATTATAACTTCCAAGAATTTTGCAAAGAAAAAGGTTGTTCTAGTTATTGGTAAATTAGATAGGTGCCACGCGCCTTTCCCTTCGAGTGCAACCAGCTCTAAAAAGGTAATAAGAAATATTGTAGAAATGTAAGGTAAAGCACCAGATACTTGGCTAGCGCCAGTTCCAAGACTTGATAAATTCACTAGTATTGGTATAATGATTATGGCAGGGAGAATTATTACTGAAAGAGCACCTCTTTTTCTTGCTATGCTCTTCAGATCTTTAACTATTAATGCCATTACCTGATTTCTAGTTTTGAATTTCCTATGGGCGTCATTTGTATTTACTTCTTCTTTTGATATATTTATATATGTTTCAAACCTTTCCGTGAATGCAATTCTAATTGCGTATTGATATAGGGCAAAAATGGGAAAGAATTCTATACCAAAAATAGCAATCGAATGTAAATAAAAGTTATAGAAGGAATAGTAGTTTAAGGGGAAGATTAAAAATAGTATTGGGGGAAAGTAAACTTTTCCTAACAGAAGTGGATTTGTTACAATTTGTATTGACAGCACAAATACGAGAATAAACAATACCTGCATGAATTGCGATATATATAGTCTTTTGGAAATCCTGTTTGTGTTATATTTTGACCATAATATTCCTAGCGCGAGAGATATCAACCTTGCGGCGTAAATGAATAGAATTGTATATGCAATTATAATAAATAAAATGTAAGGATTGTGTAAACCCATGTAAAGCACTAAAGCAGCAGGTAAACTAATTGCAAAAAGAAAAGACTCATTGTATATAAATGTTGAGACGGGAATTATGACAGAATGAATCTTAATCGGTAAAGCTCTTAAAGGACCTATGAGATTCATCTCCCAAATTCCTCTGAAGAATTGGGAATCTGTTAATATTCCGAGAATAAGTATTAAAGAAAATATTGATAGCAGAATATTCCCTATGTCATGGGGGTTTCTTAAGGCAGTTTCTCCAAATAATGAGGAGAGACCTCCGTAAATTAATATATTTGTTATAATTGGATAAATTAGGGAATTTTTAAGGTAAGCTTTAGCATGATTTAATTCATAAGCATTGCTGGTTTGAAATTTTTTAGTGTTCTTCAAAAATTGGTATTTCAATTCGGTATTGATAACAGTAGCTATTTTAATTATAGAAATGAAGCGCCCTAATATTAAATTATTAAATTTCATCCCTTAAAACCCTTCTTTTCATCCTTGCTTCATTTATTATTTCCCTGTCAACTATTGCTACTCCTGAGTCCTCGCTGAAATAAGGCAATTTTAGAACCGTATTGCCATCCGGATCTATTACGCTCGAGCCTCCCCAGAAAATCAAATTTCTTTGAAGTCCCACTGTATTTACGTATATAAAATAAGCCTGCTTCTTAATCGCAATGGATTGAAATACGTTTTCAAAATAAGTTCTTGAGGTAAATGGAGATGCGGAAATGTTTATGATAATATCGCTCCCGTTAACCAGTGGATCGTCGAAGAAGATATCATAGCAAATTTCAACATTAACCTTAAATCCATTAAATTCAAAAGTTAAGGGCGTGTTTCCCTCCTTAAAATATCTTTTTTCTTCAAATGGTCCAAAATTTGGAAGGTGCATTTTCTTATAGGAAATCCATCCATTCCTGGTAACAATAAAAGCCGAATTATAAAGAAAATTTTCAAATTTAGGGGCCCCGAAAACAATAACCATATCATCAGGTAGCTTTTCCCTTATTCTATTCAATTCATAATCTGTTATATAATTAGAGTTAAGCTCATCTCTTATGAGGTACCCGGAGAAAAAAAGCTCTGGAAATATTCCAATATTAAATCCGCCCCTTTCAATGGAATCAATAATTCTCTCGAAATTTTTAGTCTTGTTAATCGGTCTGTACTGGAATAATTTTACCTTTATTTTAGACATATCAAATCATAAAAAAAGTATGAATAAAAATTTTGGGTCTTAATTTTTAAATTATCTTGCTAGATATCCTCCATCCACTGGTATCTCTGAGCCTGTTATAAAACTAGAGTCGTCAGAAAGCAAAAACTCAATTAATTTTGCTACTTCCTCGGGTTTTCCAATCCTCTGTAAAGGATGCCTGGATGCTAATTCCTTATAAAATGCGGTTTCATTCGGAGATGATTTTGCTGCTCTTTCTATTAAGGGGGTTTCCACATATCCAGGTAATATAACATTTGCTCTGATTCCCCTAGAAGCATAAGTAACTGCTAAGGACTTGGTAAATCCAATCAATGCACTCTTTGATGCGGCATATACTTCATTGTTGTATGCTCCAACCTTCCCAATAACAGAGGCAACATTAACTATGCTTCCTTTACCATTTTTAAGCATCAAAGGAAGCACCAATGAAGTCAGATAAATTGTTCCCATAAGATTCACTTGAATCACTTTATTTATGTCATCTTCAGTCAAATTATAGAGAAAATCCCCTTTTTGAGATATCCCTGCATTGTTGACTAAGCCGTAAATAGAAACATTGTTAATTTCTAGGGAACTTACTGTGTTTTTCAAAAATTGATATTGAGATACGTCACCTAAAAATTCAATGACATTATCTATTCCAGATGGTTTTAAATCCAAGTTAATCACCTTGTAATTTTTGTTTATTAATATTTTGATCAAACTTAATCCTATTCCACTGGAACCTCCTGTGACAATAATAGTTTCTGCCATAATTGGAGAAATCAGATTAAGATTCTTAAAATTAGTGCAATTTCAAAGATTGCCCTTAAATCAGGACTAGTAATGCTATGAATTGAATAAAAGTATCAATAAAAACTCATAAAGGAAGAGTCGAATTCAAATTCGAAATTTTCATGTTATATTTATCTAAATGATTATCGATATTTAAGGCGAATACTTTTAAGGAATAAAATTGCATTGAGAAATATGCTATCATGGACAGGTTATAAAAATTAACCGCCCTAAATATTAGTTAATCTATAAATATTAACTTGCAATATTCCAAGCGAGGTATTTGTTCTATGAAAAATATAGTCATTGTGGGTGGAAATGCTGGTGGGGGTTTAGTTGCATCAAGACTAGAAAGGATGTTGAGG